>NZ_JBSVWB010000019.1:0-100559 GCF_054071795.1 Pseudomonas sp. SDO5271_S396 | reverse complement strand
AGCACTGAATAACGTGGCTGACACGCCCTCATCGCGGGCAAGCCCGCTCCCACATTTGGATTGCGGTGTATTTTCAGGCGCAAAAAAAACGCCCCGAACAGGTCGGGGCGTTTTTGCTACCGATTGATCAAAACACAATCAATGGTGGTGACCACCTTCACCGTGGATGTGGCCGTGAGCCACTTCTTCCTGGGAGGCGTCACGTACAGCAACGATCTTCACCTGGAAGTTCAGGCGCTGACCGGCCAGCGGGTGATTGCCGTCAACGGTGACGTCGTCGCCGTCCAGATCACGAATGGTCACGATCTGCATCTGGCCATCCGGCGCGGAAGCGTGGAACTGCATGCCCACTTCCAGTTCATCAACACCTTCGAACATGCTGCGGCTCAGGGTGCTGACCAGTTCTGCGGAGTATTCGCCGTACGCATCTTCCGGCTCGATGGAGACTTTCAGCTCGTCACCGACATCCTTGCCTTCCAGTGCCTTTTCCAGGCCCGGAATGATGTTACCTGCGCCTTGCAGGTAAACCAGCGGCGCGCCGCCGGCGGAGCTGTCGATGACCTCACCAGCGTCGTTGGTCAGGGTATAGTCAATGGAGACAGCCTTGTTGGCGGCGATCGGCATGGGGCGAGACCTTTTGCATAAGAATGAAGAACGGACAAGTCTAAACAAGGATTTGCCCGAAAGCGAACAGAACCCGGACAGACGGGGCAGAACCCAGGCCTCGACGGTCACGGGATTCCATCAGGACGAAGAACGGCACTGGGTGGTCGAGCTGTCCTGCGGCCACACCCAACACCTGCGGCACCAACCGCCCTGGCAGTCACGGGCCTGGGTCAACGACCCGGCGCAACGCCTTGAAAAAATAGGCGAACCCTTTACGTGCGGCTGGTGTGCGCAAGGTCTCGAATAACGATAACCTTGACGCCTGATCATCGGTAGGCACCCAGCCATAGGGCGCCACCCAAGCCATGCACCTTCCAGAGAACCCGCATGCAGACTTTTTTTATCGCGCCCACCGATTTTGGTGTGGGTCTGACCTCCATCAGCCTCGGGCTGGTGCGTACTCTTGAACGGGCCGGACTGAAAGTCGGCTTCTTCAAACCGATTGCCCAGCCGCACCCCGGCGACACCGGCCCCGAGCGCTCAACCGAGCTGGTGGCGCGCACCCACGGCCTCAAGCCGCCCCAGCCATTGGGCCTGGCGCATGTAGAACGCATGCTGGGTGATGGTCAGCTCGACGAGCTGCTCGAAGAGATCATCACCCTGTATCAACAGGCAGCCGTGGGCAAGGACGTGCTGATCGTCGAAGGCATGGTCCCAACCCGCAATGCCAGCTATGCGGCACGGGTCAACCTGCACCTGGCCAAGAGCCTGGATGCGGAAGTGATCCTGGTGTCCGCCCCGGAAAACGAAGTGCTCACCGAGCTTTCCGGCCGCGTGGAATTGCAGGCCCAATTGTTCGGCGGCCCGAAAGACCCGAAAGTACTCGGTGTGATCCTCAACAAGGTGCGCACCGACGAAAGCATGGAGGCCTTCTCGGCGCGCCTCAAGGAGCACTCGCCGTTACTGCGCAGCGGTGATTTCCGCCTGCTCGGCTGCATTCCCTACCAACCCGAACTCAACGCGCCACGCACCCGCGACGTGGCCGACCTGATGGGCGCGCAGATTCTGAATGCCGGCGACTACGAAAGCCGGCGCATGACCAAAATCATCATCTGTGCCCGCACCATGCGCAACACGGTGGAGCTGCTAAAGCCCGGCGTACTGGTAGTGACCCCCGGTGATCGCGACGACATCATCCTGGCCGTCAGCCTGGCGGCGATCAACGGCGTGCCCCTGGCCGGATTGCTACTGACCAGCGACACCCTGCCCGACCCGCGCATCATGGACCTGTGCCGTGGCGCCTTCCAGGCCGGGCTACCGGTGCTGTCGGTCAGCACGGGCTCGTACGACACCGCCAACCAGCTCAACAGCCTGAACAAAGAAATCCCCATCGACGACCGCGAGCGCGCCGAGATCATTACGGATTTCGTCGCCAGCCACCTCGATGCACGCTGGCTGCACCAGCGCTGCGGCACGCCACGGGAGATGCGCCTGTCGCCGGCGGTGTTCCGTTACCAGTTGATTCAGCGTGCCCAGGCCGCCAATAAACGGATCGTGCTGCCCGAAGGCAGCGAGCCGCTGACCGTGCAAGCCGCCGCCATCTGCCAGGCCCGGGGCATTGCCCGCTGCGTACTGCTGGCCAAGCCGGCGGATGTGGAAGCCGTGGCCCGCGCCCAAGGCATCGAACTGCCCGAGGGCCTGGAGATTCTCGACCCGGACCTGATCCGTCAACGCTATGTCGAACCGATGGTGGCCCTGCGCAAAAGCAAGAGCCTCAACGCACCGATGGCCGAGCAGCAACTGGAAGACACCGTGGTGATCGCCACCATGATGCTCGCGCTGGACGAAGTGGACGGCCTGGTGTCGGGCGTCATCCACTCCACCGCCAACACCATCCGCCCCGCCCTGCAACTGATCAAAACGGCGCCGGGCTGCACCCTGGTGTCGTCGGTGTTCTTCATGTTGTTCCCCGAACAGGTGCTGGTGTACGGCGACTGCGTGATGAACCCGCACCCGAGCGCCGCGGAGCTGGCGGAAATCGCCCTGCAAAGCGCCGACTCGGCAGCGGCCTTCGGCATTACGCCGCGCGTGGCGATGATCAGTTATTCCAGCGGAGACTCGGCCAGCGGCGAAGAAGTGGAGAAAGTCCGCGAAGCCACCCTGCTCGCCCACGAACAGCAACGCTCGCTGCTGATCGACGGCCCCCTGCAATATGACGCCGCCGCCAACGAAACCGTGGCTCGACAATTGGCCCCCAACAGCCAGGTGGCCGGCAAGGCAACAGTGTTCGTGTTCCCGGACCTGAACACCGGCAACACCACCCACAAAGCCGTGCAGCGCAGCGCCGACTGCGTGAGCCTGGGGCCGATGCTCCAGGGCCTGCGCAAACCGGTGAACGACCTGCCACGGGGCGCCCAGGTCGATGACATCGTGTACACCATCGCACTGACTGCGATCCAAGCCGCCAACCGACCGATGGATAACTAAATGCTGGCTTTCCTACCTGCTGCCGTACGCGGGGTGATCGCGTCCTTGCTGTTGGCGCTGAACACGATCCTGTTGTGTTCGTTCCTGTTCATCGTGGCACTGTTCAAGGCGCTCCCCTTCGCCAAGCGCTTCAGCGAATGGCTGATGAACCATACCCACGAAGCCTGGGTGACCAACAACAAGGGTTGGATGAACCTGGTACAGCGCACCCGTTGGCACCTGAATGGCCTGGAGGGCCTGGATTACCAGCATTCGTACCTGGTGACCAGCAACCACCAGAGCTGGGTGGACATCATGGTGCTGCAATATGTACTGAACCGCCGAATTCGCCCGCTCAAGTTCTTCCTCAAGCAGGAACTGATCTGGGTGCCCGTGATTGGTCTGGCCTGGTGGGCGCTGGGTTTCCCGTTCATGAAGCGCTACACCAAGGCGTACCTGGAGAAACACCCGGAGAAGAAAGGCAAGGATCTGGAAACTACCCGCAAAACCTGTGCGAAATTTCGCCACAACCCGGTGGGCATTTTCAACTTTGCCGAAGGCACGCGATTTACCGCCGGCAAACACGCCCAGCAGCAGTCGCCGTTTCGCTACCTGCTCAAACCCAAGGCCGGTGGCATTGCGTTCGTGCTGGATGCCATGGGTGAGCAGTTGAAGTCACTGGTGAACGTGACCATCCACTATCCTGCCGGGCGCCCGGGATACTGGGATTTGCTGTGCGGAAATGTGAAGGAGGTGGTGGTGCAGTTTGAAGAGGTGCAGATTCCCGCTGAATTCATTGGCAAGAATTATGAGCAGGATGGGGAGTACCGGACGGCGTTTCAGGGGTGGATCAACCGGTTGTGGGAAGACAAGGATCAGTTGCTGGAAAAGCTGCACACACAATTCCCAGGCAAAAGGTAATCAAATATGGGAGCAGGCAAGCCAGCTCCCACATTGACCGGGTCCGACCTTGAGAATGTAAAAAACCCGCCACCGAGTGATCGGTGGCGGGCTTTTTTATGCGCGTGACGCTTAGATCGCGCCGCGCTGACGCAACAGCTCCAGCACCTGCTTGACGCTGTCTTCCAGCGACAGGGCCTGGGTGTCGATCACCAGATCGGCATTCAACGGCACGTCGTACGGGAAAGACTCGCCCGGGATGTTGTCGCCACCGGCGGCATACAGACCTTGCGGATCACGCTCGGCGCACACCAGCGGCGAGGCCTGCACGTAAACGGTGAGCAGACGGTCGCTGCCGATCAGCGCCTTGGCCTGTTCACGGCCTTCGGCATCCGGCGCCACAAACGCGGCCAGGGTCAGCAGGCCCGCTTCGTTGAACTGACGCGCCACATGGGCCGCACGACGCCAGTTTTCGGTACGCCCGGCACGGTCCTGCGGCAAGCCCTTGTTCAGGTCGTGACGCAGGTTCTGGCCATCCAGTACGAACACCGCACGCCCCATGTCGAACAGCTTGCGCTCGACGGCATACGCCAAGGTGCTCTTGCCTGCACCCGACAGGCCGCTGAACAGCACAGTGGCCGGTTGTTGGCCGAAGCGCAAAGCACGCTCCTCGGTGGCCACATGGGCCAATTTGCCGTGCTGCGCCACGCCGCCGTGACTGACCGGCGGGGCTATGATCATGCCCGCCGCCACGGTACCGTTGGTCAAACGGTCGATGACGATGAACGCGCCGGTGGTGCGGTTGCTCTCGTAACCGTCCAAAGCGATGGCCGCATCGAGACTGACCTTCACCCGGCCGATCTCGTTGAGTTGCAGGGCGCTCGCCGGGCCTTGCTCCAGCGTGTTCACGTCAACGCGGTGCACGATGCTGGTGATGGAGCCCGGCACGTAGCTGGTGGCGCGCTTGATGTCGTATTTCTTGCCCGGCAGCATCGGCTCTTCGGCCATCCACACCAGCATGGCGTCGAAGCCATCGGTCACTTGCGGTACGTTGTCGGCATGCACCAACAGATCGCCGCGGGAGATGTCGATCTCGTCTTCCATGGTCAGGGTCACGGCCTGGCCGGGACCGGCGTGCTCCAGCTCACCCTCGAAGGTGACGATGGATTTGACGCGGCTGCTCTTGCCCGACGGCAACACCACCACTTCATCGCCCTTGTGCACCACACCACTGGCCAAGGTACCGGCGAAACCCCGGAAGTTCAGGTTCGGACGGTTGACGTATTGCACCGGAAAGCGCAGGTCGGCGTAATTTCGGTCGTTGGCGATCTCGACAGTCTCGAGGATCTCCATCAGCGACTGCCCGGTGTACCAAGGCGAACGCTCGCTCTTGTTCACCACGTTGTCGCCCTTGAGCGCCGACATCGGCACAAAGGCCAGGGTGCTCGGCTTGAAGGCGATACCGTCGGCGAATTTCAGGTAATCGGCTTTGATCGACTCGAATACGCTCTGGTCGAAGCCATTGATGTCCATCTTGTTGACGGCCACCACGATGTGCTTGATACCCAGCAGCGAAGCGATATAGCTATGGCGACGGGTCTGGGTCTGCACGCCGTAGCGGGCGTCGATCAGGATGATCGCCAGGTCACAGGTGGCCGCACCGGTGGCCATGTTGCGGGTGTACTGCTCATGGCCGGGGGTGTCGGCGATGATGAATTTGCGTTTGGCGGTGGAGAAGTAGCGGTACGCGACATCGATGGTGATGCCCTGCTCACGCTCGGCCTGCAGGCCGTCGACCAGCAACGCCAGGTCGATGTCGTCACCGGTGGTGCCGACTTTCTTCGAATCGCGGGTGATGGCTTCCAGGTGATCTTCGTAGATCATCTTGGAGTCGTGCAGCAGGCGCCCGATCAGGGTGCTCTTGCCGTCGTCGACGTTGCCGCAGGTCAGGAAGCGCAGCATTTCCTTGCGCTCGTGCTGGCCAAGGTAGGCGAGGATGTCCTCGCTGATCAAATCGGATTGATGCGACATTGGTGACAGCCCCTTAGAAATAACCCTGACGTTTTTTATCTTCCATCGAGCCTGCGCCATCGTGGTCGATGACACGGCCCTGGCGCTCGGAAGTTCGCGTCAGGAGCATTTCCTGAATGATGTCCGTCAGCGTCTCGGCTTCGGACTCCACCGCGCCCGTCAATGGGTAGCAGCCAAGGGTACGGAAACGGACTTTCTTTTTGACGATCCGGGCTTTGTCCTCGTCGGACAAATGCTCGAGGATGCGATCGTCGTCGATCATGATCAACGTGCCGTTCTTCTCGATCACTTCGCGCTCGGCGGCGAAGTACAGAGGCACGATGGGGATGCCTTCCAGGTAGATGTACTGCCAGATGTCCAGCTCGGTCCAGTTGGACAGCGGGAACACGCGGATCGACTCGCCCTTGTTGACGTTGCCGTTGTAGACGTTCCACAGCTCGGGGCGCTGGTTCTTCGGGTCCCAGCGGTGCTTGCTGTCGCGGAACGAGTAAACGCGCTCCTTGGCGCGGGATTTCTCTTCATCGCGACGGGCACCGCCGAACGCTGCGTCGAAACCATGCTTGTCCAGGGCCTGCTTGAGGCCTTCTGTCTTCATGATGTCGGTGTGCTTGGCGCTGCCATGGGTGAACGGGTTGATGCCCTGCGCCACGCCGTCCGGGTTGACGTGGGTGATCAGGTCCAGGCCCAGCTCTTCGACCATCTTGTCGCGGAACTTGTACATCTCCTGGAATTTCCAGCGGGTGTCGACGTGCATCACCGGGAACGGCAGCTTGCCCGGAAAAAAGGCCTTGCGCGCCAGGTGCAGCATCACGGCCGAGTCTTTACCGATCGAGTAGAGCATCACCGGGTTGTCGAACTCGGCGGCGACCTCGCGGATGATGTGGATGCTTTCCGCCTCCAGCTGTTTCAGATGCGTCAGTTTGTCGACCATGGCTACTCACGGAAAAACGATCTTATGGACGGCCAACGGGCCGTGTTCGAGCGGGGCATGCTAGCACAGCACCTTCTTCTATTCAGGGAGCCTACTAGATCGAAACGATATATGAATATGCCCCTCAGTTTGGGCCGAAACGCGGTCAAGGGTGGGAGCTGGCTTGCCTGCTCCCACACAAGCCTGCCACATTGTTGTCCGGCAGCGAGGATCAGATCGGATTCGGGCAATCGATGAACAAATGCTCCAGCGCAAAACGCCGCGCCAGGTAATCGCCCAGTGCCTGTACGCCGTAACGCTCGGTGGCGTGGTGGCCGGCAGCGATGAAGCTGATGTCGTTTTCCCGCGCGCTGTGGAACGTCTGCTCGGAGGCTTCGCCGCTCAGGTACAGGTCGACACCGGCCGCGATCGCCTGGTCGATGTAACCCTGGCCGCCACCCGTGCACCAACCGACGCGCCGGATCATCTCACTGCCTTCGATCAACAGCGGCTCACGCCCCATGACTTCTTGCACGCGTCGTGCAAAGTCACGGGGCGACAAGGGCTCGGCGAGGGAGCCGACCAGGCCGACGATTTTGGGGTTGCTCGGGTCCAGCGGGCCCTCGACGGTGATGTCCAGCTGGCGAGCCAGTTGCACGTTGTTGCCGACGTCGGGGTGCAGGTCCAGGGGCAGATGGTAGGCCAGCAGGCTGATATCGTGCTTGAGCAAGGTCTTCAGGCGGCGTTGTTTCATGCCGGTGATGCAGGGGTTCTCACCCTTCCAGAAGTAACCGTGGTGCACCAGGATCAGGTCGGCCTGGGCCTCGACGGCAGCGTCGAGCAGCGCCTGGCTGGCGGTCACGCCACTGACGATGCGCGTCACTTGCGGGCGCCCCTCGACTTGCAGGCCGTTGGGGCAGTAGTCGGCGATTTTGGCGCTGGCGAGGTAGCGGTCCGCTTCCTCGACGAGGGTGCTAAGGGGGACAGCCATGAAAGACTCCTAAATATCCCGTTCCGAGGCGCTCGCGGCCTCGTATAATGCGCGACATTATGGGCGCTCTTGCGCCCCCTGCAACCTGTCAGGACTTACTTGATGCTCAAGGCGCTGCGTTTTTTTGGATGGCCATTGTTGGCTGGCGTGCTGATCGCGATGTTGATCATTCAGCGCTTCCCCGAGTTTGTAGGCTTGCCGAGCCTCGATGTGAACCTGCAACAGGCCCCGCAGACCAGCGCGGTGGTGCAGGGCCCGGTGACCTACGCAGACGCCGTCACCATCGCGGCCCCCGCCGTGGTCAACCTGTACACCACCAAGGTGATCAATAAGCCGGCCCACCCGCTGTTCGAAGACCCGCAGTTCCGCCGCTTCTTCGGTGACAATTCACCCAAGCAGCGCCGTATGGAATCCAGCCTCGGCTCGGGCGTGATCATGAGCCCTGAAGGCTACATCCTCACCAACAACCACGTGACCAGCGGCGCCGACCAGATTGTCGTGGCCTTGCGCGACGGCCGCGAAACCCTGGCCCGCGTGGTGGGCAGCGACCCGGAAACCGACTTGGCGGTGCTCAAGATCGACCTCAAAAGCTTGCCATCGATCACCATTGGCCGATCCGAAGGGCTGCGCGTAGGCGACGTGGCACTGGCCATCGGCAACCCGTTCGGCGTCGGTCAGACAGTCACCATGGGCATCATCAGTGCCACCGGACGCAACCAGTTGGGCCTGAACAGCTACGAAGACTTCATCCAGACCGACGCAGCGATCAACCCTGGCAACTCCGGCGGGGCGCTGGTGGATGCCAATGGCAACCTGACCGGCATCAATACGGCGATTTTCTCCAAGTCCGGCGGCTCTCAGGGCATCGGCTTTGCGATCCCGGTCAAGCTGGCGACGGAGGTGATGAAGTCGATCATCGAACACGGCCAGGTGATTCGCGGCTGGCTGGGCATCGAAGTACAGCCGTTGACCAAGGAACTGGCCGAGTCGTTTGGCCTGACCGGGCGCCCAGGCATCGTGGTGGCCGGGATCTTCCGTGACGGCCCGGCGCAGAAAGCCGGTCTGCAACTGGGCGACGTTATTCTCAGCATCGACGGCGAGCCGGCGGGCGATGGTCGCCGATCGATGAACCAGGTGGCGCGGATCAAGCCGACCGACAAGGTGGCGATCCAGGTGATGCGCAACGGCAAGGAGATCAAGCTGCTGGCGGAGGTCGGCCTGCGTCCACCGCCTGCGCCGATCAAAGAAGAACAGTAAAACCTGGCCCAGGTACCCGTTCGCGGGTACCTGTAAGCACATGTTTCAAAACGAATCCATTCTCAATAGGCATGTTATATTGTTTCAATATAGATATTGGAACGCTCTACCATGCCGTCTCGAAGAATTGCCCCACTGGCCGGGTTGGCCCTGGGTTTGTTGCTGGACCCGGCATACGCCGACGACACCGTCGAACTGGACACCATCAGCGTCACCACCGACGCTTACGAATCCGCGACAGGCCCGGTCCAGGGCTATCGCGCCACCCGCTCCGCCAGCGCGACAAAAACCGACACCGCCCTTCGTGACATCCCCCAGTCCATCAGCGTGATTCCCGCCACGGTGCTCAAAGACCTGGGCAGCACGAATGTAGAGCGTGCCCTGGAATTTGCCGGCGGCGTGTCCAAACAGAACAACTTCGGCGGCCTGACCCTCTACGAATACAGCGTGCGCGGCTTCACCACCTCGGAGTTCTACCAGGACGGTTTCAGCGCCAATCGCGGCTATCCCAGCACCCCGGACGCAGCCAATATCGAACGCATCGAAGTGCTCAAGGGCCCCGCCGCCAGCCTCTACGGACGTGGCGATCCCGGCGGCACCGTGAACATCGTCACCAAGAAACCCCAGCCCGACGCCTTCGCCACCCTGCAAACCAGTGCCGGCAGTTGGGACCGCTATCGCACCGCCCTGGATGTGAATACGCCCCTGGATGCCGAAGGCCGCGTGCTGTCGCGGGTCAACCTGGCGGTGGAAGACAACCACAGCTTCCGCGATCACGTAGATGCCAAGCGCGTATTCGTCGCGCCGTCCTTCAGCTGGCAACTCGATCCGGACACCAACCTGCTGGTGGAAAGCGAATTCGTACGCCATCGCTCCACTTTCGACCGCGGCATCGTGGATGCCCCCGGACTCTCACGCTCAACCTTCCTCGGCGAGCCCAACGATGGCGACATCGCCAACCACAACAACCGTCTGCAAGCCACCCTTGAGCACCACCTCAACGACGCCTGGAAACTGCGCCTGGCCAGCCACTACAAACAAGGCAGCCTGTGGGGTGACGCCTCGGAAAACCGCGCACTGAATAGCGACGGTCACACCCTCAGCCGCCGCTACCGCGAGCGCTCCACCGGCTGGCACGACAGCATTACCCAGGTGGAACTGCGCGGCCTGTTCGACATCGGCAGTTGGCAGCACGAACTGCTGATCGGCACCGAATACGAGGACTACCGCAAGAAGGAACGGGTAACAGCCATCGCCGGCAGCCCCTACGCCATCGACATCTACAACCCGGTCTACGGCCAACCCAAACCCAACGGCGCCCGCTCCGGCACCGATTTTTACGAGCAGACCAAAAGCCATGCGCTGAACCTGCAAGACCAGATCGTCTTCACCGACCGCCTGCGCGGCATGCTCGGCGCACGCTTCGAGCACTTCGAGCAAAGCACCGACGACTTCACCCGCAACCACGCCAAGAGCCGACAAACCCACGACGCCCTCACCCAGCGCGTCGGCCTGCTCTACCAGCTCACGCCAGAAGTCGGGGTGTTCGCCAACGCCTCCACTTCGTTCAAGCCCAACAACGGGCTGGACGCCGCCGGCAAATCCTTCAAGCCGGAAGAAGGCACGGGCTTTGAAGTGGGGATCAAGAGCGAGCTGTTCGACGACCGTCTCAGCACCACGCTCGCCGCGTTCCATATCGAAAAGGAAAACGTGCTGACCCTCGATCCCGCCACCAATACCAACCGCGCCATCGGCAAGGCGCGCAGCCAAGGCCTGGACCTGCAGTTGACCGGTCAGGTGAGCGATGCAGTGCGGGTGATCGGCGCATTCGCATACATCGACGCCGAAGTCACCAAGGGCGATAAGGCCATCCCCGCCGGCAGCCGGATCCTCGGCGTGGCCAAACGCAGCGCCAGCCTGCTCGGTGTGTATGAGTTCCAGGACGGCGCATTGCGCGGCTCAGACCTGGGCGCTGCGCTGACCTACGTGGGCGATCGCTCCGGTGAAGCCGGCAGCCAATTTGAACTGCCCGCGTATCACACCGTCGACCTGCTCGCCCACTACAAGGCCACCCCGGACATCACCGTGGGCTTGAACCTGAATAATCTGTTCGATGAAAAGTACTACGAGCGCTCCTACAGCAATTACTGGGTCAACCCCGGTGAGCCGCGCAATTTCACCGTCAGCCTGACCCTCAACCTGTAAAAGGACACCCCCATGCGCACCCTCGCCCCCCTGGCCCTGATCGGCCTGCTGTTCGCCACTCAAGCCTCGGCCCACGGCCTGTGGACCGAACAGCGTCGCGGCAATATCGAAGTGATCTACGGCCACGGTGCCGAAGACAATGCCTTCAAGGCCCAGAAAATCAGCGGCGCCTGGGCGTATGACGTCGGCGGCAAGATGGTCCCGGTCACCGTGGAGCGCCTGGCCGACCACGCGCGCCTAAAGCCCCTCAAGTCGCCCGCAGTGCTGGCGGTAGCACTCGACAACGGCATGTGGTCGCAGACTGCGGATAAAAAATGGATCAATCAGGGACGCACCCAGGTGCCGGGAGCGATCGAATCGATACAGACCTTCAAATACAGCCTGGCGATTTATGAGCCGGGGGCCAAACTGCCGGCGTTGAAGCAGATCAAGCTGCTGATCCTGCCGGAAGCCGACCCGCTGACCGTCGGCCCGGGCCAGTCGCTACCGGTACGGGTGCTGCTCAACGGCCAACCGGCCGCCGGCGTCAAGTTGATTGGCGACTACCGCAACGCCCCCAATACCCTGAGCACCGAGACCGACAAGGACGGCCGTGCCCAGGTGGTGGTACGCAATGAAGGGCTGAACGTGATTGCCGCGCAGGTAGAGGTACCGCTCAAGGGCAACGCCGATGTGGCCACCGAGGGGCTGTTCACCTCGCTGACCTTCCTCGGCGAACCCCACCACGAATGACCGAACCCTAACGGTCAGACGGCGCTCGTTCACACAGCGTGTTGAGCGCCGCTGCCCACTGCGGATCATCATTGAGGCACGGCACCAGCACCAACTCCTCACCGCCGGCTTCGCGGAACTGCTCCAGACCCCGATCGCCGATCTCTTCCAGCGTCTCGATGCAATCGGCAACAAACGCCGGGCACATCACCAGCAGCTTTTTCACACCCTCACGGGCCAAGGCATCCAGACGCGCTTCGGTGTAAGGCTCGATCCACTTGGCCCGGCCCAGCCGCGACTGGAAAGCCACCGACCACTTATCCTCCGGCAACCCCATACGGGCGGCAAACGCCCGTGCCACGCTGAAGCATTGCCCGCGATAGCAGGTGGCGCGCACTTCGGGCGACGCGTTCGCGCAGCAATCGGTAGCCCCATCGAAGGTATGTCCCGGGTTGAGTTTTTTCAGGTGCCGCTCCGGCAAACCATGGAAGCTGAACAGCAGGTGATCGTAGTTCTGCTGCAAGTGCGGTTTTGCACTGGCTACCAGCGCGTCGAGGTATTCGGGTTGGTCGTAGAAGGGTTGCAGGGTGGCAAATTGCAGGTCGAGTTTATGGTCGCGCACCACGCGCCGCGCCTCTTCCACCACGGTGGTCACGGTGCTGTCGGCAAACTGCGGGTACAGCGGCGCCAGAGTCACTTTGCGGATGCCCTGACCCGCCAGACGGGTCAGCACGCTTTCGATGGACGGTTCGCCGTAGCGCATGGCCAACTCCACGGGACCTTGGCGCCATTGCGCGGTCATTTGCTGTTGCAAGCGGCGACTGAGCACCACCAGCGGCGAGCCCTCATCCCACCAGATCGAGGCGTAGGCACGCGCCGACTGTTCGGGACGCTTGATCAGGATCAGCGACACCAGCAAGCGTCGCACCGGCCAGGGCAGGTCGATCACATAAGGGTCCATCAGAAACTGATTGAGGTAGCGGCGTACATCAGCCACCGAGGTCGAGGTCGGCGAGCCGAGGTTGATCAGTAACAACGCGTGATCCGTCATGCAACATCCTATCTCTAGAGGCGGCTGGACAAGTCGTCCAAGGCCGCACGCAACTCAATGAACCGGAACGTGAAACCGGCAGCCAGCAAGCGTTCGGGAACCGCCTTCTGGCCGCCCAGCAGTAACCCGGACAGCTCGCCCAACCCCAGCTTCAACGCAAAGGCCGGCATCGGCATGAACGCCGGGCGGTGCAGCACCTGGCCCAACGTCTTGGCAAACTCGCGATTGCGCACCGGGTGCGGCGCGCAGGCATTATAAGGACCACTGGCATCCGCCTTGTGCAGAAGAAAATCAATCAGGGCGATTTGATCATCGATATGCACCCACGGCATCCACTGCCGACCATTGCCGATAGGCCCGCCCAGCGCCAGCTTGAATGGCAACAACAGCCGCGACAAAAAGCCGCCCTGCGCCGCCAGCACCAGGCCGGTACGCACCAACACCACGCGGATACCCAAGGCTTCGGCGCGTTGGGCGGTCTCTTCCCAGGCAATACAGAGCTGGCTTGGGAAATCGTCCAGCACCGGGCCGCTGGCTTCGGTCAATTCACGCTCGCCGCCATCGCCGTACCAGCCTACCGCCGAACCGGAAATCAGCACGGATGGTTTGTGTTCCAGACTCTCAAGCCACGCCAGCACGGTTTCGGTCAAACTGATGCGGCTGCTCCAGAGCAACGCCTTGCGCTTGTGGGTCCAGGGGCGGTCGGCGATGGGCGCACCGGCCAGGTTGACCACCGCATCCACCGGGTCGGTCACTGCTTGCAGATGTTCAACACCGGCCACCTGAGCACCGCAGAGACTGGCCACGGTGTGCGGATGGCGGCTCCATACCGTCAGGCGATGGCCCTGGGCGAGCCAGTGTCGGCAGAGTTGGCGGCCGATCAAGCCAGTACCGCCGGTCAGCAAAATATGCATGGGACCCTCCTCATGTAACGTTCGCCGCCGATCACTGGTCTATTTTATAAGCAGGGATCATTTTGTTACTCGGGCGTCACGCAGGTTTAAGCCTTGAGCTTTAACCATAGGTCACGCCGTAAGAACAGGTAAGCCAAAACTTATACCAAAAAACAATATTGTACAGCTATTGGTGTCGGCGTAGTCTGTACCCAACGGTAAAACGAGGCCTCCCATGACTGTTCCCATCGCGATCATCGGCACCGGCATCGCCGGTCTCTCCGCCGCCCGAGCGTTACGAGACGCGGGGCACGTCGTACAACTCTTCGATAAAAGCCGCGGCAGCGGTGGTCGCATGTCCAGCAAGCGCAGCGATGCCGGCTCACTGGACATGGGCGCCCAGTACTTCACCGCCCGCGACCGGCGCTTCGTCAACGAAGTGCAACGCTGGCAGAGCAACGGCTGGGCCGAACAGTGGAAGCCCCAGCTGTACAACTTCAAATCCGGCCAACTCACCCCCTCCCCCGATGAACAGGTCCGCTGGGTCGGCACACCCCGCATGAGCGCTATCACCCGCGCGCTGCTCGACGACCTGCCCGTGGCGTTCGGCTGCCGCATCACCGAAGTGTTCCAGGGCAAGCAGCACTGGAACCTGCTCGACGCCGACGGCGGCAGTCACGGTCCATTCAGCCACGTCATCATTGCGACGCCCGCGCCCCAGGCTACCGCCCTGCTGGCCGCGGCGCCCAAGCTGGCAAGCGCCGCCGCCGGCGTGAAAATGGAACCGACCTGGGCCATCGCCCTGGCCTTCGACAAACCGCTGGATACCCCGATGCAAGGCTGCTTCGTGCAAGACAGTCCCCTTGACTGGCTGGCGCGCAACCGCAGCAAACCCGGGCGCGACACCACCCTCGACACCTGGGTACTGCACGCCACCAGCGCCTGGAGCAAGGCCCACCTGGACTTGTCGAAAGAAGCCGTGATCGAACACTTGCACGGTGCCTTCGCCGAACTGCTGCACAGCGCCATGCCTGCGCCGTCGTTCAGCCTGGCGCACCGCTGGCTCTACGCACGACCGTCCGCCAGCCATGAGTTCGGCGTGCTGGCCGATGCCGACCTGGGCCTCTACGTGTGTGGCGACTGGTGCCTCTCGGGCCGGGTGGAAGGCGCTTGGCTCAGCGGCCAGGAGGCTGCACGACGCTTGATCGAACACCTTCAATGAACCGCATCAACCCCGCCAAACTGCTGCTGTCGAAGTGGACAGCGGCACGCCCGCAGCATCGGGAAAAACACTTTCTGGTCACCGAACTGTTTCGCGATGACGAAGGCACCGTGCTGGACATCGAGTTGCAAGCCGTCATGACCCGCCGCGCCGAACGCCTGCCCTGGCAAACCCTGCAGAACGCCGAAGACTGGCGCATCGGCTGGAAATAGGCCGCCGGTAAAAAGTTGTACAAAGAATTTGACTTGTACAGCATCAAACCTATGATGAGATCTAGTTGTACAAGCTTGAATTTTGTACAGGAATCTTGCAGAGGTTTGCTTATGTCCGGCACCGTCAAACCAAAAATCGCCGTCAGCGCCTGCTTATTGGGCGAGAACGTGCGCTTCAACGGCGGGCATAAACAATCGCTGTTATGCAGCCAGACGCTGGCTGACTATTTTGACTTCGTGCCATTGTGCCCCGAAGTCGCCATCGGCCTGGGCATCCCGCGCGAGCCGATCCGCCTGATGGGCGACCCTGCACAGCCACAGGCCGTAGGCACCGTGCACCGTGAGTTGAACGTGACCCAGCCACTGGATGACTACGGCCAACAGATGGCCCAGGAACACACCGACCTGTGCGGCTACATCTTTATGCAGAAGTCGCCCTCCTGCGGCCTGGAACGGGTCAAGGTATACCGCGACAACGGCACCCCGGTGGACGGCGGCGGTCGCGGCATCTACGCCCAGGCGTTCTGCGCGCGCCACCCAAACCTGCCGGTGGAAGAAGACGGTCGGTTGCACGACCCGGTATTGCGGGAGAACTTCCTGACCCGTGTTTTCGTGTACGCCAGCTGGCAACAACTGCTGGCGGACGGCCTGAGCCGTCACCGCCTGCTGGCCTTTCATGCGCGCTACAAATACCTGCTGATGGCGCACAGCCCGGCGCATTACAAAAGCCTGGGCCACCGGCTGGGCAGCATGACCCGGGACACCGATCTGGAAACCCTCGCCGCCGGCTACTTCAGCGAGCTGATGAGCGGCCTGAAAAAATGCGCCACCCGAGGCACCCACACCAATGTGCTGCTTCACATCAGCGGCTACCTCAAACAGGCCATCAGCGCCGACGACAAACGGGAAATGCAGACCGTCATCGGCCAATACCGCCACGGCATCGTGCCGCTGGTGGTGCCGCTAACCCTGCTCAAGCACCACTTTCGCCAACACCCGGACCGCTACATCGCACAGCAGGCCTACCTGCAACCGCACCCGGAAAACCTCAGCCTGCGCAATGCGATATAACCCATGAGAAGCATGATGAAACCTGCCCTGCAAGACGAACCCGGCGAAGACATCGCCCAAGCCCTCAAAGAGGGCTGGTTGCCGATTCGCGAAGTGGCGCGTCAAACCGGCGTCAATGCCGTGACCCTGCGCGCCTGGGAACGTCGCTACGGACTGATCGTGCCCCAGCGCACGCCCAAGGGGCACCGGTTGTTCAGTGCCGAGCACGTACAACGCATCCACAGCATCCTGACCTGGCTCAATCGCGGCGTGCCGGTGAGCCAGGTCAAGGGCCTGATCGACTCCGCCCTGAGCGTTCCCGATGCCGTCGAAAGCGAATGGCATACCTTGCGTCAAAACCTGGTGCAGGCCATCAGCGAACTGACCGAGCGCCGGGTCGACGATGCCTTCAACCAGGCCATGGCGCTCTACCCGCCGCGCACCCTGTGTGAGCAACTGTTACTGCCGTTGCTGGAGGAGCTCGAACAGCGCTGGCAGGGCCAGTTCGGCGCGCAGATGGAGCGGGTGTTTTTCCTGTCCTGGTTGCGCAGCAAATTCGGCGCACGCATCTACCACAACAATCGTCAGTTGCACGGCGCGCCGCTGTTGCTGATCAACCATTCCGACCTGCCACTGGAGCCGCATCTGTGGCTGAGCGCCTGGCTCGTCAGCAGTGCCGATTGCCCGGTGGAGGTTTTCGATTGGCCGCTGCCCGCTGGCGAACTGGCCCTGGCGGTGGAGCGCCTGCAACCGCGCGCGGTGCTGCTGTATTCGAGCAAGGCCATGCACCTGCCGACCTTTACCAAATTGCTGGGCGGCGTCGGCTGCCCGCTGTTGATCGTCGGACCAACGGTATGCATCCATCAGGCCGAGTTGACGGTATTAGCCCGTGACCTCCCGGAATTGTTCATGGCCGAGACCCTGTTGTCGGCCCATCAAACCCTGATCCAGCGTGGGCTTATCTAAATGCATCTGATCTGGCTGCGCACCGACCTGCGCCTTCACGACAACACAGCCCTGACCGCCGCCAGTCAGCGCGGCCCGATGGCGGCTGTGTACTTGATCACGCCCGAACAATGGCTGGCCCACGATGATGCACCGTGCAAAGTTGACTTCTGGCTGCGCAACCTGCAAGCCCTCAGCCAAACGCTGGGCGAGTTGAATATCCCGCTGCTGATCCGCACCGCCGCGACCTGGGACCAGGCACCCGATGTACTGAGCGGGTTGTGCCGCGAACTCTCGGTGGAATCGGTGCACGTCAATGAGGAATACGGCATTCATGAAAGCCGTCGCGACGCGGCGGTGACCCTGGCGCTGGAAGCCCAGGGCGTGAGCTTTCACAGCTACCTGGACCAGCTGTTTTTCCAGCCCGGCAGTGTACTGACCAAAACCGGCTCCTACTTCCAGGTGTTCAGCCAGTTCCGCAAGGTGTGCTACACGCGATTGCACAGCAGCTTGCCGCGTCTGGTGACCGCGCCCAAAGCCCAGGCGAGACTCAACCTGAAAAGCGACCCGGTCCCGCAAACCGTCGATGGCTTCGCCCCGCCCAGCGAGGCACTGCGCGCGCTCTGGCCTGCCGGTGAAGAAGAAGCCCGTCGGCGCCTCGACGCTTTCGCCGACCAGCAGATCAGCTACTACAAGGACGAACGGGACTTCCCTGCCAAGCCCGGCACCAGCCAGCTGTCGGCCTACCTTGCCGCAGGCGTGGTGTCGCCACGCCAATGCCTGCACGCCGCATTGCAAACCAACCAGGGCGAGTTCGAAAGCGGCGACCTGGGCGCCGTCACCTGGATCAATGAGCTGTTGTGGCGCGAATTCTACAAACACATTCTGGTGGGCTACCCACGGGTGTCCCGCCACCGCGCGTTTCGCCCCGAGACCGAAGCCGTGGCCTGGCGCAACGCGCCCAAGGACCTGGCCGCCTGGCAGGAAGCGCGCACCGGCCTGCCGATCATCGATGCGGCCATGCGCCAACTGCTGGAGACCGGCTGGATGCACAACCGCCTGCGCATGGTGGTGGCAATGTTCCTGACCAAGAACCTGCTGATCGACTGGCGCGAAGGCGAGCGCTTCTTCATGCGCCACCTGATCGATGGCGATCTGGCGGCCAACAACGGTGGCTGGCAATGGAGTTCGTCCACCGGCACCGACTCGGCGCCGTACTTCCGTATTTTCAGCCCCTTGAGCCAATCGGAAAAATTCGACAGCGAAGGCGTGTTCATCAAGCACTGGCTGCCGGAACTGGCCGCGCTGAACAAGAAGGAAGTGCACAACCCCGAGGCCGTCGGCGGTTTGTTCGGCGTGGCGGATTACCCGCGCGCCATCGTCGATCTGAAAAAATCCCGCGAGCGCGCCCTGGCCGCATTCCGCAGCCTGCCATCGCGCCAAGCCATCGGAGCCGAGCATGAGTGAGTCCACCACGCCTCGTCGTTACTGGCTGACCGGCGCCAGCAGCGGCATCGGCGCCGCACTGGCTATCGAACTGCTCGAGAGCGGCGCCCATGTCGCGGTCAGCTCGCGCACCAAGGCGCCGCTGGAAACCCTGGCGAAACATTACCCGGGAAGAGTGCTGGTCGTGGCGGGCGACCTGACCGACAGCCAGACCGTGCGCGAAATCGGCGAACACATCGCCAGCGCCTGGGGCGCACTGGACACCGTGATCCTCAACGCAGGCACCTGTGAATACGTAGACGCGCGCCAGTTCGACTCGTCGATCATCGAGCATGTGGTGCGCACCAACCTGCTGGCCAGCAGTTACTGCATCGAAGCCGCACTGCCGCTGCTGCGCGCCGGGCACATGCCCCATCTGGTCGGTCTCGCCAGCGCGGTGACCTATCTGCCGATGCCCCGGGCCGAGGCCTATGGCGCGTCCAAAGCCGGTTTGCGTTACCTGTTCGAGTCCCTGCGCATCAGCCTGTCGCCGGAAAACATCGATGTCACGGTGATCAGCCCGGGCTTCGTCGACACCCCGCTGACCCAACGCAATGACTTCCCGATGCCCCTGAGCTGGCCTGCCGACAAGGCCGCGCGGCATATCTTTGCCCAGTTGCAAAAACGCCCGCTGGAAATTGCCTTCCCCGCACTGTTCATCGCCGCGCTGTGGCCGCTGTCGAAACTGCCGAACCGCGCGCAGTTGATCATCGGCAAACGCATGCTGCGCAGTTCGCCACCGAAGAAGGACACGCCGTGAAGATCGCCATCATCGGCAGTGGCATTTCCGGCTTGACCAGCGCCTACCTGCTCAGCCGCCGTCACGACATCACCCTGTTCGAAGCGGGCGAGCGCATCGGCGGGCATACCCATACGGTCAACGTCACTGTCGATGGCAAAAACCATGCGGTGGACACCGGTTTCATCGTGTTCAACGACTGGACCTATCCGCACTTCATGCGCCTGCTGGAGCAGATCGGTGTACGTTTCAAACCCACCGAGATGAGCTTTTCGGTGTGCGACGAAAACACCGGCTTCGAATACAACGGCAATAACCTCAACAGCCTGTTCGCACAACGGCGCAACCTGCTGTCGCCGGGTTTCTGGGGCATGTTGCGCGACATCCTGCGGTTCAACCGCGAGGCTCCCCTGGACCTGGAGCAACAGCGCATCGACGCCGACATGACCTTGGGCAACTACCTTGAGGCAAAAGGCTACGGCCCGCGATTCACCCTGCATTACATCATGCCGATGGGTGCGGCGATCTGGTCGATGTCCTTGGTGGACATGCTGAAGTTTCCGCTGCAGTTCTTTGTGCGGTTCTTCAAGAACCACGGCTTGCTCTCAGTGAACAATCGGCCGCAGTGGTGCGTGATCGAGGGCGGCTCCAGTCAGTACATCGAGCCTCTGACCCGCGGTTTTCACAAACAGATACGCTTGAATTGCCCTGTGCATCTGGTCGATCGCGATGCACAGGGCGTGCTTGTCCACAGCGCTGCCGGAACCGAAGCCTTCGACAAGGTCATCTTCGCCTGCCACAGCGACCAGGCCCTGGCGTTGCTCGCCGACCCCAGCCAGGCCGAACAGGACATTCTCGGCGCCCTGCCCTACGCCGACAACGACGTGGTGCTGCACACCGATACGCGCCTGTTGCCCGCACGCAAACTGGCCTGGGCCAGCTGGAATTATCGCCTGAACAGCCATACGCAAAGTCGCGCGGCGGTGACGTATGACATGAACATTCTGCAAGGCATCCACAGCGCCACGACCTTTTGCGTCAGCCTCAACCAGACGCCCCTGATCGACCCGCAGAAAGTCCTCTCCCGGCATACCTATGCCCATCCGCAATACAGCCTCGCGGCGGTGGCCGCCCAACAGCGCTGGGAAGAGTTGTTCGGCACACGCCATACCTTTTATTGCGGCGCCTACTGGGCCAACGGTTTTCACGAAGACGGCGTCACCAGCGCGTTGCGCGTGGCTGGAGCCTTTGGAGAGCACTTGTGAACAGTGCCCTGTACAGCGGCTGGATCGCCCATCGCCGGTTTGCGCCCAAGGCCCATGCCTTTCGCTACCGCATCGGCCTGCTGTACCTGGATTTGAGCGAAGAACACGAAGTGCTCGGGCTTTCGCCCCTGGCCGGGCGCAGTTGGCTGGCCCCCTTCGGTTTTCGTCAGCAGGATTACCTGCGTGAATGGACGCGCAGCGGCATGAGCTTGATTGATGCCGTGCGCCAGGAAGTCGGCAAGGCACTGGGGCATACGCCCCGGGGCGTAATCTGCCTACTGACCCAGGCCCGCAGTTGGGGCCTGGCTTTTAACCCTGTGAGTTTCTTCTACTGCTTCGAGGCCGACGGACGATTGGCCGCGATCCTGTGTGAAGTGACAAACACCCCATGGCGCGAGCGCTACCACTACGTGTTGCCGGCCATGGCCCTCGACTTGGGTGAGCATCAGCATTTTGCCGTGGCCAAGGCGTTTCATGTGTCACCGTTTTTGCCCCGCGACCTGGAATACCGTATGAGTTTCAGCGCGCCCGCCGCCCGGCTGGGCGTGCACATGGCCGACTGGCAAGGCACGCAAAAAGTCTTCGACGCCACCCTCAGTCTGCAAAGGGAAGCGCTGAACCGCGCCAGCCTGCATCGCTATCTCCTGCGCTTTCCGTGGATGACCGCCAAGACCGGTCTTGCGATCTACTGGCAAGCCCTGCGCCTGTTGCTCAAACGCACACCGATTTTTCCCCATCAGGCCGCCGATGGCGGCTCTCGTACCGCTGTCGGGTCTTCCAAGGATCGCCGCCATGAAATCCCCTAGCTTATCGGTCAAACCCCATCGTCTGAACGTCAACGGCGTGACCTGCGCCCTGCTGCGCAAGGCGGTGCTGCGCCAGCTCGGCCAACTGCGTCACGGCCAACTGGTGCTGATCGAGGAGGGCGAGCGTCAAGTGTTCGGCGCCCGGGAATCCAGCCTGCTGGGCGAGATCCAGGTTCTTGACCCGGCGGTGTGGGGCCTGGTCGCGGCCAACGGCTCCATCGGTGCGGGCGAGGCGTTCATCCACGGTTACTGGAGCAGCCCGGACCTGACGGCGGTGGTGCGCGTGATGGTCAGCAACCTGGAAGTGCTCGACGCGATGGAAAGTGGCCTGGCTCGGCTGGCACGCCCGTTCACCCAGGCGCTGCATTGGCTCAACCGCAACACGCGCAAGGGCTCGCAGAAAAACATCGCGGCCCATTACGACCTGGGCAATGAGCTATTCGAAGCGTTTCTGGACCCGACCATGATGTATTCGGCGGCGCAGTTCCTGTCGCCCGATGACAGCCTGGAACAGGCACAACTGAACAAGCTGGAGCGCATCTGCCAGAAGCTGTCGCTCAAACCCACCGACCACTTGCTGGAGATCGGCACCGGCTGGGGCAGCATGGCATTGTATGCAGCGCAGCATTACGGGTGCGCGGTCACCACCACGACCCTGTCCAAAGAACAGTTCGCCTACACCACGAAACGCGTCGAAGCCTTGGGCTTGCAGGCACAGGTAACGGTACTGTTGCAGGACTACCGCGACCTGACCGGCCAGTACGACAAGCTGGTGTCCATCGAGATGGTCGAGGCGGTCGGCCATCGTTTCCTGCCGACCTACTTCAAACAGTGCGCGCACCTGCTCAAGCGCGACGGCCTGATGTTGCTGCAAGCCATCACCATTCGCGAACAACGTTTCGAGCAGGCCAGGCGCAGCGTCGACTTCATCCAGCGCTATATTTTCCCCGGCGGCGCCCTGCCCTGTGTGCAGAACATGTTGCAGATCGTCAGCCGCGACACCGACATGAACCTGCTGCACATGGAAGATTTCGGCCTGCACTACGCCCGCACGCTGCGCCTGTGGCACGAGAACTTTCGCCGCGCCCACGTTCGCTTGGGGGAGTTGGGCTACGACGAGTATTTCCTGCGGCTGTGGGAGTTTTACCTGTGCTACTGCGAAGGCGGCTTCATGGAGCGCACTATCGGCACCGCGCAATTGCTGCTGGCCAAGCCCTCGGCGATCAACCCGCCACTGCTCGGGCGCTTCGATGCCTGACCGGCAGCGCAGCCCAAGCGACCAGCGGCGCTGCTTTAACTTGCAGCTTGCGGCCTAAAGCTGGAAGCTGCGCGCCATGCTCAAGATCCCCCACACCCAGATCGCCGAACCCGCCGTCACCTGCTCGACATGCGCGGCCTGCTGCTGCCAGCTGGAAGTCATGTTGATCACCGACACCGGCGTGCCGCAGCGCTATATCGATACCGACGATTGGGGCGGCGAAGTGATGCTGCGTCTGGATGATGGTTGGTGCGCGGCCCTGGACCGGGACACCATGAGGTGCACGATCTACGCGCTGCGACCGCTGATTTGCAGGGAATTCGAAATGGGCGCGCCGGAGTGCCTGGAGGAACGCCAGGGTATTGCAACGGCGTATCGCTGATCGCGAGCGACTGTCTTGGCAGACTCTCTGCTCGCCATGCCGCCGTCTTCGCAGGCAAGCCAGCTCCCACATTGGAGCTACATGGTTGGCCAGAAAGCGCCCGCCACAATGGCCCTGCCGGCAGAATTTTCCCTGACACCGCCCCCCCCTGTGGGAGCCGGCTTGCCTGCGATAGCCTCACCTCGGCCTCGCCAGTTCAAGCCGGCTCCTGCAGGGATTGGCGTATTTACAGCGGCAAGGTGTAGTGCAGCGAGTAGCTCTCTACCCCATCGTTGTTGCTGCTGATGCCCGCGTTGGAATAGTGCGTGGCGCGAATGCCCACTTCATGCCCGCCGGCAAAGCGCAGGCCGAAACCCAGGCGGTCTTCGAACTGGAAAGCCTGGCCGATGTTGTTGTCTTCGACCCGCGTGCGCGAGAACACTGCCACACCGATCCCCGCCTCGATGTAGGGTTTGACCGATTGCCCGGCGAACTCATACACAAACACCGGCGAGAACGACAGGCTGCTGACGCTGGCGCGCTTGTCACCGTCCCAATAGGTGTAGGCGCCGCTCCAGTAGCCGGTCAAACGACCCGTATCGCTTTGCCACCAACTTTTATCCCAGTCCGATGTCAGCCCCAGCCGATAAGTCATGGTCGAATCACTGGTACTCCCCACCCCCAACTCCAGGCCGGCGGCCTGCGCCGAAACCGAGTGTCCCACTACTACGGCCGCAATCGCGGCCAAACAGAACAAGCGCTTCATAAGAAACAATCCTTTGAGAACGACGTTTTATGGTTTTGTGCTGACTATCTCGCTATAGAAGCTGGCGTGCAGACAGAAGTTCCAGCTTACAACCCCGGTATTTCACGAATTTTTCACGCTCGAAAGCTTCGCACAACGCCGGGATATTTCCATAGAGTCGGTAGGATATTTCTTAGATGATCCGCATCACCGCTGGTCCAGAACTGTGCAGATCCGGAGGGGCCGCTGGCCAGCAGGTCACGCTCGCCCAGCAGGCGCTTGAGCTGACGGGCCACCGCCGCGCCGGTGTCGATCAGGATGATGTTGGGGGGCAGCATTTGCGCCAGTAGTGGCTTTAGGAAAGGGTAGTGGGTGCAGCCGAGGATGATGGTGTCGCAGCCGGCGCCAAGCAGCGGCTCGATATAGCCTTGCAACAGCTGACGCAGGGCGGGGCTGTTCAGATCGCCGGTTTCAATCAGTTCCACCAGGCCCGGACAGGGCTGGGTGACGACCTTCACGTCGGTGGCAAAGCGGTCGAGCAGCGCAGCGAACTTGGCGCTTTGCAAGGTGCCAGTGGTGGCCAACACGCCGACCACACCACTGCGAGTCGCCGCGGCTGCGGGTTTGACCGCAGGCTCCATGCCCACCAAGGGCCAATCAGGATAATCCTGACGCAGGTCGGCGACGGCAGCGACCGTCGCCGTGTTGCAGGCGATCACGAACGCCTTGGCGCCCTGCCCACGGAAAAACTCGGCGACCCGTCGCGAGCGTTCGAGAATGAACGCCGGGGTTTTCTCTCCATAGGGGATGTGCCCGCAATCGGCCACGTACAGCAATGATTCATGGGGCAGCAATTGCTGGATTTCATCCAGCACCGACAAGCCACCGATGCCGGAATCGAACACGCCGATGGGCGCGTCCTTAAGCATGTTGGCTCCCGCAGACACTGCAAGCCGGATCACGCTTGACGCGCAACTCGCGAAAGCGCGTGTTCAGCGCATCGACCAACAGCAGGCGGCCCACCAGCGGCTCGCCAAAACCGGCCAGCAACTTCAGGGCCTCCAGGGCTTGCAGGCTGCCGACCACGCCCACCAACGGGCCGACCACACCGGCTTCGCTGCAAGTCAGTTCGGTGTCGCTGCCGTGCCCGTATAAACAGTGGTAGCACGGGCTCTCGGCACGACGCGGGTCGAACACCGACAACTGCCCTTCCAGGCGAATCGCCGCGCCGCTGACCAACGGTTTGCCGGCGGCGACGCACGCAGCGTTGACGGCTTCGCGGGTGGAGAAGTTGTCGCTGCAATCGAGCACCACGTCCACCGCCGCCACGGCTGCCGCGAGGGAATCGGCATCCAGGGCGCGGCGATGGGCAACCAGGCTGATCTCGGGGTTGATGGCGCCGAGTCGACGCAGGGCCGAGTCGACCTTGGTCTGCCCGACGCTGTCGGTGTCATGGATGATCTGGCGTTGCAGGTTGGTCAGGTCGACGGTGTCAAAGTCCGCCAGGTGCAACTCGCCCACACCGGCAGCGGCCAGGTACAACGCCACCGGCGCGCCCAGGCCACCCAGGCCGATGATCAGCGCTCGAGCGTTTTTGAGGCGCAATTGGCCGTCGATGTCGACATGCTGCAACAGAATCTGCCGGCTATAGCGCAACAGCTCCTGATCGGTCAGCACGGGTGGCGTCCCAAGGTGATGCGTTCGTGGCCGCCGAGGTCGATACGGCTGTGGACCTCTTCAAAACCCCGGCTCAGCATCAGGTCCCGTACTGCCGGGGCCTGGGCGTAACCGTGTTCCAGCAACAGCCAACCGCCCGCCGCCAGGTGGGCCGGGGCCTGCTGGACGATCAGGCGCAGGTCGTCCAGCCCATCGTGGCCGGCTACCAGCGCACTGGCCGGTTCGAAACGCACATCGCCCGCCACCAGGTGCGGGTCATTGTCGGCAATGTAAGGCGGGTTGCTGATGATCAAGTCGTAGGTGCGGCCTTGCAGAGCGCTGAACCAGTGGCTGTTCAGCACCGTCGCATTGTTGAGGTGCAAGCGCTGGCGGTTGCGCTCGGCCAGGGCCACGGCTTCCAGCACACGGTCGACCGCCGTCACCTGCCAGGCCGGACGCTCGCTGGCCAGGGCCAGGGCAATCGCACCACTGCCGGTGCCCAGGTCGAGCACCCGGGTGGGCGTGGCCGGCAACAACTCCAGCGCGGCTTCCACCAGCAGTTCGGTGTCCGGACGCGGGATCAGGGTGTGCGGTGCGACCTCCAGGTCCAGTTTCCAGAAGCCCTGCTGGCCGAGAATATAAGCCACGGGCTCGCCGCCACGACGGCGTTGCAGGTAGTCGGCAAAGGTCAGGGCGTGCTCGGTGCTGACGATTTTTTCCGGCCAGGTGTGCAGATAGCTGCGTGACTTGCCCAGGGCGGCGGCCAGCAACAACTCCGCATCCAGACGCGCAGTGGGCGAGTCGGGCAGGTCGGCGGCGCGCAGCAGGCTGGCGATGATGGTCATTTATTCACCTGTTTATTCACCGATCGCTGCCAGTTGGTCAGCCTGGTATTCGGCGAGTAACGGCTCGATCACCGCCTCGACGCCACCGGCAAGAATCTCGTCCAGGGAATAAAGGGTGAGGTTGACCCGATGATCGGTGACCCGCCCCTGGGCATAGTTATAGGTGCGAATGCGCTCGGAGCGATCGCCCGAGCCCACCAGCAATTTACGCTCGCTGGCAATCGCATTGGCGGCGGCGCTGGTCTGCTGGTCGTTGAGCTTGGCCGACAGCCAGGACATGGCCCGGGCCCGGTTCTTGTGCTGGGAGCGCTCTTCCTGGCACTCCACCACGATGCCCGATGGCAAGTGGGTGATGCGGATCGCGGAGTCGGTCTTGTTGACGTGCTGACCACCGGCACCCGACGAGCGGTAGGTATCGATGCGCAGGTCCGCCGGGTTGATTTCGATGGCTTCCTGTTCGTCCGGCTCGGGCAATACCGCCACGGTGCAGGCGGAAGTATGGATACGGCCCTGGGATTCCGTCGCCGGCACCCGTTGCACGCGGTGCGCGCCGGACTCGAACTTGAGCTTGCCGTACACGTTGTCGCCTTCCACCCGGGCGATGACTTCTTTAAAGCCGCCGTGTTCGCCCTCGCTTTCGGACAGGATCTCCACCCGCCAGCCACGACGTTCGGCATAACGCGAGTACATGCGGAACAGGTCGCCGGAGAAAATCGCCGCTTCATCGCCGCCGGTACCGGCGCGAATTTCGAGGAACACGTTGCGCCCGTCGTTGGGGTCCTTGGGCAGCAGCATGCGTTGCAGGTCGCCTTCGAGCTCGGCGAGTTTTTCCTTGGCTTCGCGGGCCTCTTCCACGGCCATTTCCCGCATGTCAGGGTCGCTGTCCTTGAGCAACGCCTGGGCACCCTCTAGATCTGCCTGCACTTTCAGCAGGTTTTTATACGCGGCCACGACAGGCTCAACTTCGGCGTATTCCTTGGAGTAGGCGCGGAACTTGGTCTGATCGGAGATGACCTCGCCATCGCCGAGCAAGGCGGTCAGTTCTTCGAAACGGTCCTGGAGCACGTCCAGTTTATTGAGCAGTGACGCTTTCATTGCGGTTTTTTATCCGAAGAGCTGTCTGACGCGCCCTCACCGAGGGCAAAGAGTTCCTGGGCCATGGCCAGCGCATCGAGGCGGCCTTCGGCGGTAAGCTTTTTCAACTGCACGCTGGGCGCGTGGAGCAATTTGTTGGTCAGGCCACGGGCCAATTGCATCAGCACCTCCTCGGCACTGCTGCCATTGGCGAGCAGGCGCTGGGCCTTGAGCAGTTCTTCGTCGCGCAGGCGTTCACCTTGCTGACGGTAGGCCTTGAGCACGTCGACGGCGGCCAGTTCACGCAGGCGCACCATGAAGTCTTCGGCGCCGGTGCTGACCATTTCCTCGGCGGCCTGGGCAGCGCCCTGACGGCTCTTGAGGTTTTCGGCGACCACCTCGTGCAAATCATCGACGCTGTAGAGATAAACGTCGTCCAACTCGCCGACTTCTGGCTCGATATCCCGGGGAACGGCGATATCCACCATGAAAATCGGCTTGTGCTTGCGCAGCTTCAAGGCGCTTTCCACCGCGCCCTTGCCCAGGATCGGCAACTGGCTGGCGGTGGAGCTGATCACGATATCGCTGCGCACCAGTTCAGCCGGGATGTCGGCCAGCAATACCGCATGGGCACCGAACTCTTCGGCAAGGATGCTTGCGCGCTCCAGCGTGCGGTTGGCCACCACGATACGCTTCACGCCCAGGTCGTGCAGGTGACGGGCGACCAGGGTGATGGTCTCACCGGCGCCGATCAGCAGGGCCTGGCTGCGCTGCAAGTCGCTGAAAATCTGTTTGGCCAGGCTGACGGCGGCAAAGGCCACCGACACCGGGTTCTCGCCGATGGCCGTGTCGGTGCGCACCTGCTTGGCCGAATTGAACGTGGCCTGGAACAGGCGCCCCAACAGCGGGCCGACGGTGCCGGCCTCGCGGGCCACGGCGTAGGCGGACTTCATCTGGCCGAGGATCTGCGGCTCACCCAGCACCAGCGAATCCAGCCCGGCCGCCACACGCATCATGTGACGAACTGCCGCATCCTCTTCGTGCACATAAGCGCTCGCGCGCAGGTCATCGAGGCTCAAATGGTGATAATCGGCCAGCCAGCGCAGCACCACATCCGCCGAAAGATGCTCCTGCTCTATATAGAGTTCGCTGCGATTGCAGGTCGAAAGGATCGCGGCTTCGCGGCTGTCGGTCAGCCGGCAGAGCTGCTGCAAGGCCTCAACCAACTGCTCTGGCGTGAACGCCACGCGCTCGCGCACGTCTACGGAAGCAGTCTTGTGGTTAATACCGAGTGCGAGAAAGGCCATTCAATATCGCTGATGATGTCGGGAAGCCGACAATTGTCCTACTTCGAAAGATCCAGAACAACCACCGTCGTCTATTGTCCTAATGCCTTGTGCCTATAAAGGCATCCATTGAGACTCGGTTATGTTTGGCCGAAGGCTTGTGTCATGATGATCCGACCGCAGGTTAGTCGTCCTCTTCCCTATATGAATAGATCTTCCGCGTTGCTCCTTGCTTTTGTCTTCCTCAGCGGCTGCCAGGCCTTGGCCCCCGTGTCGCCGGACGGTACCCCGCCGGTCGAGGACAGCACTCCCGCCCCTGAAAAGCCCAAGGCTTATTCATCGTTCAGTGAAGAAACGGTGTACAGCCTGCTGACCGCGGAACTGGCCGGCCAGCGCAATCGCTTCGACATTGCGCTGGATAACTACGTGACGCAGGCCATCAACACTCAGGATCCGGGTATTTCCGAGCGTGCATTTCGCATCGCCGAGTACCTGGGTGCCGACCAGGCCGCGCTGGACACATCGCTGATCTGGGCCAAAAACGCCCCGGACGACCTCGAAGCGCAGCGCGCGGCAGCCGTTCAACTGGCGCGGGCCGGGCGGTATGACGACTCCATGGTCTATATGGAGAAAGTCCTGCAGGGCAAGGGCGACACCCATTTCGACTTCCTCGCGCTGTCGGCAGCCGACACCGACCAGGACACGCGCAACGGCCTGATGAAGAGTTTCGACCGCCTGCTGCAAAAACACCCCAGGAACAGCCAGCTGATTTTCGGCAAGGCCTTGTTGCTGCAACAGGATGACGAAGCCGAAGCCGCCTTGAAGCTATTGGAGCAGAACCCGCCGGAAGAGGGTGAGATCGCACCGATCCTGCTGCGCGCGCGCCTGCTGCAAAACCTCAACCGTGGCAAGGAAGCGATTCCGCTGCTGGAAAAAAGCATCAAGAAGTACCCGGACGACAAGCGCCTGCGCCTGACCTACGCGCGCATGCTGGTGGAACAGGACCGCATGGAGGACGCCAAAGTGCAGTTCGCCAACCTGGTCCAGCAATACCCGGACGACGACGAACTGCGCTATTCCCTGGCACTGGTCTGCCTGGAAGCCAAGGCCTGGGACGAGGCCAGGGGCTACCTGGAAGACTTGATCGCCCGGGAAAGCCATGTGGATTCGGCGCACTTGAACCTTGGCCGCATCGCCGAGGAGCGCAACGACCCGCAAGCCGCTCTGTTGGAATACGCACAAGTCGGCCCTGGCAATGACTACCTGCCGGCCCAATTGCGCCAGGCTGACATCCTGATGAGCAACGGTCGCACCGACGAGGCGGAAAAACGCCTGGCCGCGGCGCGTGATGCCGAACCGGACTACGCGATCCAGCTGTACTTGATCCAGGCCGAAACCCTGTCGGCCAACAATCAGGGCGAACGCGCCTGGAAACTGCTGCAGCAGGCGTTGCTGCAATTCCCCGATGATTTGAACCTGCTGTACACCCGCGCGATGCAGGCGGAAAAACGTAATGACCTGGCGCAGATGGAAAAGGACCTGCGCCTGATCATCAAGCGCGACCCGGACAACGCGATGGCCCTCAACGCCCTGGGCTACACCCTGTCCGATCGCACCACGCGCTACGCCGAAGCCAAAGTACTGATCGAGCAAGCCCACAAGCTCAACCCGGAAGACCCGGCCGTGCTCGACAGCCTGGGCTGGGTGAATTACCGCCTGGGCAACCTGGACGAGGCCGAACGCCTGCTGCGCCAGGCACTGGAACGCTTTCCCGACCAGGAAGTCGCTGCTCACCTGGGAGAAGTACTGTGGGCCAATGGCAAACAACGGGAAGCACGACAAATCTGGGAAAAATTCCTCAAGGAACAACCCGAAAGCCCTATCCTGCGCAGCACCATCAAGCGCCTGACCGGATCCGAGACCCTCTAAGCTTATGTTCTTGCGCCACGTTGTAGTGTTCAGTCTCATCGCCCTGCTCGCCGGTTGCGCGGGCATCGGCAGTCGTGAAGCCGTCGAGGGCCAGGGCAACCCGGCGCAATGGCAGCAGCACAAGGACCAGCTCGCCAGCATCGACGGTTGGCAGATCGAAGGCAAAGTCGGCGTGCGCGCCCCGAAAGACTCGGGCAGCGGCACCCTGTTCTGGCTGCAACGCCAGGATTACTACGATATTCGCCTGTCCGGCCCGTTGGGGCGTGGCGCGGCTCGCCTGACCGGCCGGCCGGGGCAAGTGAGCCTCGAGGTGGCCAACCAGGGCCGCTACGAAGCGACCTCACCCGAAGCACTGCTGGAAGAGCAGATCGGCTGGAAACTGCCGGTATCGCACCTGGTCTGGTGGGTGCGCGGCCTGCCCGCGCCCGACAGCAAAAGCCGCCTGAGCCTCAATGGCGACAGCCGCCTGGCTACGCTGGAGCAGGACGGTTGGCAGGTCGAGTACTCGAGCTACGTCCAACAGAACGGTTACTGGTTGCCGGAACGCATCAAGCTGCATGGCACCGACCTTGACGTCACGCTGGTGATCAAGGACTGGCAACCGCGCAAGCTGGGGCAATAACGTGAGCGCACAGACCCTGACCCTGCCCTCCCCGGCCAAACTCAATCTGATGCTGCACATTCTCGGGCGCCGTGAAGACGGCTACCACGAATTGCAGACGCTGTTTCAGTTCCTCGACTACGGCGACGAGCTGACCTTCGCCCTGCGCGACGATGGCGTGATCCGGTTGCACACCGAATTCGACGGCGTACCCCACGACAGCAACCTGATCGTGCGGGCCGCGAAAAAACTTCAGGAACAATCCGGCTGCACACTGGGCATCGACATCCGGATCGACAAGATCCTGCCCATGGGCGGCGGTATAGGGGGCGGCAGTTCGAATGCCGCGACCACATTGCTGGGTTTGAATCACCTGTGGCAACTGGGCTGGGACGAAGATCGCCTCGCCGCACTGGGCCTGACACTGGGCGCCGACGTCCCGGTTTTCGTGCGGGGCCACGCGGCTTTTGCCGAGGGCGTCGGGGAGAAACTCAGCCCCGAATACCCCGAAGAGCCTTGGTATGTCGTGCTTGTTCCGCAAGTCTCTGTAAGTACAGCAGAAATTTTTTCAGATCCACTGTTGACACGTAACTCGGAGCCCATTAAAGTGCGCCCCGTTCCCAAGGGAAACAGTCGAAATGACTGCTTACCGGTTGTAGCAAGGCGTTATCCAGAGGTACGTAACGCTTTGAATTTGTTAGGTAAATTTACCGAAGCAAAATTAACCGGAACTGGAAGTTGTGTGTTTGGGGGCTTCCCAAGCAAAGCTGAAGCTGATAAAGTCTCGGCCCTTCTTACAGAGACCCTTACAGGGTTTGTAGCAAAGGGAAGCAACGTTTCGATGTTGCATCGCAAGCTGCAAAGTCTGCTCTAAAAGGAACCGAGTACTGGGTACTCGTTGCAACAGATACAGGGGCGTCGCCAAGCGGTAAGGCAGCAGGTTTTGATCCTGCCATGCGTTGGTTCGAATCCAGCCGCCCCTGCCATTTTCCTATACTCATCCAGGTTACCCTCAGCCTCTAGGTACTGCGCGTGTCCAAGATGATGGTCTTTACGGGGAACGCTAACCCCGATCTGGCTCGGCGTGTCGTACGTCAGCTGCATATCCCTCTCGGTGACATTTCTGTCGGTAAATTCTCCGACGGCGAAATTACTGCCGAGATCAATGAAAACGTCCGCGGTAAAGACGTCTTCATTATTCAGCCGACCTGCGCTCCGACCAACGATAACCTGATGGAACTCGTCGTGATGGCTGATGCCTTCCGCCGCTCCTCAGCGACTCGAATCACAGCTGTAATCCCTTACTTTGGTTATGCCCGTCAGGATCGCCGTCCGCGTTCCGCACGTGTGGCTATCAGCGCGAAAGTCGTGGCTGACATGCTGACCGTGGTAGGCATCGACCGTGTTCTCACGGTTGACCTGCACGCCGACCAAATCCAGGGGTTCTTCGATATTCCGGTAGATAACATCTACGGCTCCCCCGTACTGGTGGATGACATCGAAGACCAGCGCTTTGAAAACCTGATGATCGTGTCCCCGGACATTGGTGGCGTCGTGCGTGCACGGGCTGTTGCCAAATCCCTGGGCGTGGATCTCGGGATCATCGACAAACGCCGCGAGAAAGCCAATCACTCTGAAGTGATGCATATCATCGGTGATGTCGAAGGGCGTACCTGTATTCTGGTCGATGACATGGTCGATACCGCCGGCACCCTGTGCCACGCGGCCAAAGCCTTGAAAGAGCACGGTGCTGCAAAAGTCTTCGCCTACTGCACACATCCTGTGCTGTCGGGCCGAGCGATCGAGAACATCGAGAATTCCGTGCTGGACGAACTGGTGGTGACCAACACCATCCCGTTGTCCGCCGCAGCTCAAGCCTGCTCGCGTATCCGTCAACTGGATATCGCGCCGGTGGTTGCCGAAGCGGTTCGCCGCATCAGCAATGAAGAATCGATCAGCGCGATGTTCCGTTAAGGGTCAGCCCTTCGGAACACCTCACTGACGAAAAGCGCCCCGCCCCGACATACCGTTGGGGCGGGGCTTTTTTGCCCATGTCGAGTTTGGCGCTGGTCGCAAACGCCGCTCGATGATGGCTATTTTGGAGAAGTAAAATGACTGATTTTATCCTGAACGCCCAAGCGCGTACTGACCTGGGGAAAGGTGCGAGCCGCCGCCTGCGTCACGCCGCCAATGTTCCTGCTGTTGTTTACGGTGGCGACAAGCCTGCTGAATCCGTAACCATCCTGGCCAAGGAAATCGCCAAACTGTTCGAAAACGAAGCGGCTTTCAGCCACGTTATCGAACTGAACGTCGATGGCAAAAAGCAAAACGTGATCGTCAAAGCCATGCAGCGTCACCCAGCCAAGCAGTTCATCCTGCACGCTGACTTCGTACGCGTTGTTGCTGGCCAGAAACTGACTGCCAAAGTACCGGTTCACTTCATCAACGAAGAAGCTCCGATCAAGAAAGGCGGCGAGATCTCCCACGTTGTGAACGAGATCGAAGTGTCCTGCGAAGCCAAGGACCTGCCTGAGTTCATCGAAGTTGACCTGGGCAACGCTGAAGTCGGCGCCATCATCCACCTGTCGGACCTGAAAGCGCCAAAAGGCGTTGAATTCGTGGCCCTGGCTCACGGTGATGACAAAGCGGTTGCCAACGTACACGCTCCACGCGTTGCTCCAGAAGCTGAAGAAGGCGCTGCAGAGTAATTCACTCTGTAATGCTGGAGCTTGAGGAAACATCGCGGACCGGAACGTAGCGAGAAAGCGGGCGATAACGCGGCGTTTACTCTTGAGTAAATGAAGTTTTTTGTCCACTTTCGCCGCACACCGTTTGCGGCGATGTTATCCACAACTCCAAAGGAAGGGCCCCTGTCGTGACTGCCATCAAACTGATCGTTGGCCTGGGAAATCCAGGCACCGAATACGAACAGACCCGGCATAACGCGGGGGCCCTTTTTGTTGAGCGCATCGCCCACGCCCAAGGCGTCAATCTTGTGGCCGATCGCAAATATTTCGGCCTGACCGGGCGCTTTTCGCACCAGGGTCAGGATGTTCGTCTACTGATTCCCACCACCTACATGAACCGCAGCGGCCAGGCTGTGGCGGCACTTGCAGGTTTCTTCCGGATCAAACCCGAAGAAATCCTGGTGGCCCATGACGAACTGGACCTGCCACCCGGTGTTGCCAAGCTCAAGCTCGGCGGCGGGCATGGCGGGCACAATGGCCTGCGCGACATCATCGCGCAGTTGGGCAATCAGAATAATTTCTACCGCCTGCGGCTCGGCATCGGCCACCCGGGCGTTGCCAGTATGGTTTCAAATTTCGTCCTGGGTCGTGCGCCACGCGCCGAACAGGAAAAACTCGATGCCAGCATCGACTTTGCCCTCGGCGTGCTGCCGGATATCTTCGCCGGTGAATGGAACCGCGCGATGAAAAACCTGCACAGCCAGAAGGCCTGACTCTTACCGAGGGGAAACACCATGGGATTCAATTGCGGCATCGTCGGCCTGCCCAACGTCGGCAAATCCACCCTGTTCAACGCCTTGACCAAGTCCGGTATTGCGGCGGAGAACTTCCCCTTCTGCACCATCGAACCCAACAGCGGCATCGTGCCGATGCCGGATCCACGCCTGGACGCCCTGGCTGCCATCGTCAATCCAAAACGCATCCTGCCGACCACCATGGAGTTCGTCGACATCGCAGGCCTGGTGGCCGGCGCGTCGAAAGGTGAAGGCCTGGGCAACAAGTTCCTGGCCAACATCCGTGAAACCGATGCCATCGCCCACGTGGTCCGCTGCTTCGAAGACGAGAACGTGATTCACGTCTCCAACAGCGTCGACCCGAAACGCGACATCGAAATCATTGACCTGGAACTGATCTTCGCCGACCTCGACAGCTGCGAAAAACAACTGCAGAAAGTCGCGCGCAACGCCAAGGGCGGTGACAAGGAAGCCGTGGTCCAGAAAGGCCTGCTGGAACAGTTGATCGCACACTTCACCGAAGGCAAACCTGCACGCAGCCTGATGAAGAACATGGGCGCCGACGAGAAAGCCGTGATCAAGGGCTTCCACCTGCTGACTACCAAGCCGGTGATGTACATCGCCAACGTCGCTGAAGATGGCTTCGAAAACAACCCGCTGCTCGACGTGGTCAAGGCCATTGCCGAAGAAGAAGGCGCTCGTGTCGTGCCGGTGTGCAACAAGATCGAAGCGGAAATCGCCGAGCTGGATGACGGTGAAGAAAAGGACATGTTCCTTGAGGCCCTGGGCCTGGAAGAACCGGGCCTGAACCGCGTGATCCGTGCCGGTTACGAGATGCTCAACCTGCAGACCTACTTCACCGCCGGTGTCGAAGAAGTCCGCGCCTGGACCGTCAAGGTCGGCGCTACCGCGCCGCAGGCTGCCGGCGTGATTCACACCGACTTCGAAAAAGGCTTCATCCGTGCCGAAGTGATCGCCTACAACGACTTCATTCAGTACAAGGGTGAAGCCGGTACCAAGGAAGCCGGTAAATGGCGCCTGGAAGGCAAGGACTACATTGTTAAAGATGGCGACGTGATGCACTTCCGCTTCAACGTGTAACCTTCACGCGCAATCGTTGCGACAAACAAAAAAAGCCGATGCACTGCATCGGCTTTTTTGTGGACGACTGTCTGATATAAAAACATTAAATGATCAGACCCCACTATCGGACTTTACTGACTGACATCCAATCCATCTTGATAACTTGCCGACAGCGCAACTAAAAAACCAAACACATCGGCATTCTCCTACAACATGCCTCCCCATAAGCGCTCCCATAGCGCATGACAACTTTAATAATTTGCGCTCTACTGCCCCCCGCCTTCCTACTGCCATTTTTAACAGTAACGTTATTTAAATAATGGAGCACTCTGTGATCCCGGCCTGCGCCCACACGGAACATGAAGCGGACATCTCGTTGCTCGAAGGCCCGGAGATTGAACATACCCTTAACAGTACGGCCGCTCTTAACATCGACATTCTGTTATTGGGTGAAACCGGTACAGGCAAGGACACATTGGCACAGCGCGTTCATCGTTTATCCAGACGCCGAGGCAGCTTCATTGCCGTGAACTGCGCCGCCATTCCGGAAAGTCTCGCCGAAAGCCAGTTGTTCGGAGTCAACAGCGGCGCCTTTACCGGAGCAATGCAATCCAGGGCCGGCGTGGTCGAGGCTGCCCACTTGGGCACCCTGTATCTTGACGAAATCGACAGCATGCCCATCAACCTGCAAGCCAAACTGCTGCGCGTGCTGGAGTCGCGCGGTGTTGAGCGGCTGGGCTCGACACGCTTCATACCGGTAGACATGCGCGTGATTGCGTCCGCCCAGCATTCATTGCTACAGATGGTCGAACACGGCACTTTCCGGCGCGACCTGTATTTTCGCCTGAATGTGGTCAATATCCAGTTGCCGGCCTTGCGTGATCGGCGCGAGCGCATCATTCCGCTGTTCATGGAGATGATTCGCCAGGAAGCCGAACAATTCAAATGCGAGCCCCCCCTCCCTCCTGGCGAGCTGCTGCAACAACTGCTGTGCCACCCGTGGCGCGGGAATGTGCGTGAATTACGCTCAACGGCCAAACGCTTCGTGCTGGGCCTGCCACCGCTCTCAACCTCTGTGAGCGACCAATCGCCTCTTCAGATGAGTCTTAGGACACGCCTGCAACACATTGAAAAAGCCTTGATCGAAGACGCATTGCAACGCCACCACCACGTAGACGCCGTGGCCGTTGAGCTAGGCCTTGCCAAGCGGACGCTGTACTACCGAATGAAACAACTGGGCATAGCACTGAGCCCTCCCTAGAAATAAACATCAAGAAACATATACATCCAGAAACCCATGGAACGTCTGACTACCGCAGGCCACACATTTAGAGACCGGTTAAAGTTGTAAAAATCTACGAAAGTCTCACTACCAATTTTTCCGGCCACAGAACCTTCTTCTAAATAATGACTGGAGTTTTTCCATGATCAACTCGCTCGGCTCGATTTTCCCTAACAACTTTAACTCCCAACTGTTGCCACAAAGTGCAGCATCGGACAAATCAGCTAACGGCTCCGGTGCTGCCGATGACATTTTCAATGAGGCCATGGCCAACGCGTTGAAAAACGGCAAATTGGCAAACAAGGCCAAGGATATCAGCGGCATCATTCAAGCCGCTGGTCGCCTTAACTAACAGCGGTTGATTGATCCCCTCTCCGGCCTGCCTGGCCGGGAGGTGATCACTCAAAAAGAGATGCTGCTATCAATCAGTCCGGCTGACACAGCGGTTGAAAACTTCTATGGAGTAGGCATGCCATGCAAATAAAAGATGTTAACGCTGTTGGCCGACACAGCCCCCTCGAATCCGCCTACACCCAACAAGATCACTCGTCGAACAACACCGATGTCAGTTTTTTCAACTCCGTACTCGAAAAACCCAACACCGTCAGCTCATCTTCAGCCAGCGCCGCCAGCTCTGCGATGCTTGTAGACGCCACGAAAGCCCTGAGCGCCTCAAACAATCGCATTTCAAAGGTGCTGAACTCCGCGAGTCGGGGCGTGGATCTGGAAAAGCTGAGGACGTTCCCTCTGGAATTATCCAACAAACAACTGACATCTCAGTTGCTGGTGAAGAGTCTCGCCAAAACGACTCAATGCGTTGAAAAAATAAGCAACCTGCAATAGTGAACATGAAGACTATCTGGCCTGCGTCCTTAATGCTGGCGGTGATACTGACGCTGAGCGGTTGCAGCGACCGAGTCGAACTGCATCGCCAACTCTCCGAGCAAGAGGCCAATGAGGTCATCGCGGAATTGGCCGACAAACATATTCGCGCCCAGAAAGTCCCGGCCAAGGACGGTGTCACAGTAGCGGTGAACGCCAACGATATCGGCCGCGCGGTACGCACGCTGGAGGCCGCCGGACTACCGAAAATCGCACGAACTACCCTGGGCGACACGTTTCGCAAGGAAGGCGTGATATCGACGCCGCTGGAAGAACGGGCGCGCTATATCTATGCCTTGTCCCAAGAGCTTGAAGCCACGTTATCCAATATAGACGGGGTCATCGTAGCCCGTGTCCATGTGGTATTGCCGGAGCGCATCGCCCCGGGCGAACCGGTTCAACCCGCCTCCGCTTCCGTATTCATCAAACACGATCCGCGCCTGGACCCCGACAATATCCGCGCACGTGTGCGCCGGATGGTGGCGAGCAGCATACCGGGCATGACCACCGCCGTGGACAACCCGCAAAAACTCACCGTGATTTTTGTGCCTGCTACCACTTATCAGGAACAGCAACGTCTGGTGTTTTTCGGCCCATTCCTGGTGCCGGACGAGGACCTGGGTTTCTGGCGCAACAGCGTGTTCATTGGCCTGTTCGGTATGGCAGCCACCCTGGCGACCGCACTGTTCCTGCACAGTCGCCGCCGGCGCTCGATAGCAGACACAGCAGCAGGCCAATCCACCGGGGGCAACCATGACGCCCAGGCTTGAACTTTCCATGGGTGATCACCTGGCCTGGACACAATGGTGGGCGTTCCCCTGGCAGGATGCACACCCGGACTGGAAGGGGCACAGGTACCCGGCGATTTGCACATTGTTTCAGCGCTGGCGCGCGACACCCAGCGAGTTGACCGGGATAGAGGCTTGCCTGCCTCCGCCCCCCAACCCCACAGTGCTGCGGCTGGTGCTGGCCCCGCCCGAACAGCTCGACCGAACACTGGCTCTGGTGCACGACACCTTCAACCCGCAGGTACCGACGCCCTTCAGCGAGCGTGATCACCTGTGGTGCCTGCGCCTGTCCAAGGCTCTGCCCTCCGCGATGTTGCCGCCCGGTGCCGATCCTCTGCAACTGCTACTGCACTGGGTCGAACCGGCGATCTGGCAGCGCCTTCGATTGCGCTTTCCTCGTCAGCGGGTACAGAACATCGAGCATCAAGACCTGCCCCTCGAGCACACCAGCAGTCGCCTGAGCACACTCTGGCAAGCCGTGGTCTGGCGCGTCACCACACAGGACGGCAGCGATGTTGTGTCGACGCACCCTTGAGCTGCCCAAAAGCGCACCACGCCTGCCGCGCAGCCTTATACCTCGAGAGGAGCTGGCCAACTGGGCACAGGCCAACCAGCTCATCGGTCACGCAAGGGTCCAGGCCGACGAGTTGCTCAGACGTGCCGAGCAGCAGTGCAAGACGCTACAGGAGCAAGCCTCGCTGGAGATCTGGCAGCGTGCAGATGCCCAACTCCAACGCTGGGCACACGACCGTCAAGCCATGTGCGACAAGCTCGAACAGTACGCCAGTTCGATCACCCAAAACGCGATTCGTTACCTGCTGGATGAAACAGCAACACCCGCTCGCCTGGCGGCCCTGGTGAGGCAACTGCTGGCGAATCAGATCCAGGCGATCAGCGCCACGCTGCTCTGCCACCCGAATGATCTGGAGGAGATAAAACAATGCCTGGTTGATCATCGGACCACCATCTGGAAGCTCCAGGCTGACGAAACGATTCCATCTCAAACACTGGTCTTGAAAACCGACGAGGGCGACTTCCGGATCAGTTGGCATTCGATGCTCGACGCATTTTTCAAGCACGGTAACGAGTTCTGGATCGACACCTGAGCCTCCACCGGCTGACGCCGCTCATCACGTTCAACAACCATCACAGGGGAACAACCATGGACTTTTCAAAGGCACTCTCGCTGCAGGCCCTCAACATCAACAAATCAGTTCAGAAAACCTACAACTCGCAGTTTTCCGACACCACAACGGATGAATGGGACGCTCATGCCTTCTTCGAACTGACCCAACAAAAAACCGTGACCAGCGCACTGTTCAATGAGATCGGCCGGCTGGAACACCAATCGCTGAAAACCACCCTTGAAAGCTTCCAGTAAGAAGAATGCACAGCTCTTCGTGGTGTTTGATTGACCTCGATACGGTCACATTATCCGGCCTTATCCGCCCCACCCAGAGCCTCGCCCCCACCTCACCACGTTCACTGTTGTACTAACCAGAGAACCGCCCATGCCTGACAACCACCACAAGCACAACCGCTTGCGTCTTGCTTCGCCCCCAAAAAACCATTGGCGCAATACGCTCCTGCTGTCCTGCCTGTTAGTGCCGGCACATACCGCCTTGGCTGCCGTTCCCTCCGAATGGAAAAACACCGCCTATGCCTATGAGGCCGAACACAAACCCCTGCGCGAAGTGCTCGAAGACTTTGCCCAGACCTTCGGCACACAGTTGCAGGTCGAGGGTCTGCTGGAGGGCAACGTCAATGGCAAGATACGTGCTAACACCCCGCAGTCGATGCTCGACCGCCTGGGTGTCGAGCACCGCTTCCAGTGGTACCTCTACAACAACACGCTCTACATCAGCACCCTTGATCAGCAGGAATCGGCGCGCCTGGAAGTGTCTTCCGAGACCATTGCCGACCTCAAACAGGCCCTCACCGACATCGGCCTGCTGGACAGCCGGTTCGGCTGGGGCGAGTTGCCCGAAGATGGTGTGGTGCTGGTCTCGGGCCCTCGGCGCTATATCGAACAGATCAAGCAATTCAGCAGCCAGCGCCGCTCGCCGGACGAAAAGCAAAGCGTGCTGAGCTACCCGCTGAAGTTCGCCGACGCCATGGACCGCCAGGTGGATTATCGCGGTGAAAAACTCACCATTCCCGGTGTGGCCGGTATTCTGCGGGGCTTGCTGGAACCGCGCACCTCGTCTTCGTTCTCGGGGCTCAGCCAACCGTCGACGTCGACACAACCCGTGCCTCTCACCTCGAACGCGCCCCGGTTGAACAACCCGCTACTGGGCCAGATGCTCGGTGCGAATGGCAATATCGGCCCATTGAATACCGGTACTTTGCCGTCGCCACGGATACCTGCCGGCACCGGTCGAATTCGCGTCGAGGCCGACGCACGCAACAACGCTGTGCTGATCTATGACCTGCCCGAGCGTCACGCCATGTACCGTGAGCTGATCACCCAACTCGACGTCGCACGCAAGCTCGTGGAGATCGATGCGATCATCCTCGACATCGAGCGTACCCAACTGCGCGAATTCGGCGTGAACTGGGGCTTCCAGAACAGCCGCTTCCAGGGCAACGCCAATCTGGCGCCGGGCACCTCGTCACAATTGTCGATCGGTAACCGTGAGCGTTTCTATGCGGACATCCGTGCACTCGAGGCCAAAGGGCTGGCGACCATGGTGTCCAATCCCTCGGTGCTGACCCTGGAAAACCAGCCGGCGGTGATCGACTTCAACCGCACCCAATTCCTGACCCCGGGCCGAGAAAACGCAACGATCCTGCCGGTCACCGTGGGCACCAGCTTCCAGGTCATGCCCCGGGTCATTACCAGCGGCGGCAGCCATCAGATCCACCTGGCGGTGGACATCGAGGACGGCAACTTCGACGAGAGCAACCCAACCCCGGGCAACCTCGATGTGCGTCGTGGCAAGGTCAGCACCCAAGCGGTGATGGCGGAGAAACGCTCGCTGGTGGTCGGTGGTTTCCATGTCACCGAAAGCACCGACAAACAAAACAAAGTGCCGTTGCTGGGGGATATCCCGCTGCTGGGCAAGGCGCTGTTTTCGTCGACCGAACGGCAGAACAATCGTCGCGAGCGTTTGTTCATCCTCACGCCGCGCGTAATTGGCGACCAGTCCGACCCGTCCCGCTATCTGCCGCAGGCTGACCAGGCTGAACTGCAAGCCGCCCTCACCCCATTGGCCAGGCGTACGGCTCCCCACCAACCGGTGATCAATCGCAATGACATCACCCGCACCCTGGCGCTCCTGGTCAGCGGCGAAGTGCCTGCGGCGTTCAAGGCGGCACCGATGCCCGTGGCCCTGAAAACCCTGTGCAACACCCGCGATCTGCTGGCACTGAACACCGGCCGCAGCCAGTGGTATGCCGGCCCCGAGTACAACGTGGCGGTGGTGGTGCTGCGCAATCAGTTCAACCGCAATGTGCGCGTCGACGAAAAGGAATGCAGCAGCTCCCAGACCCTGGCGGTCACCGTCTGGCCCCACGCCTGGCTCAAGCCGGGTGAAGAAGCCGAGGTGTTCATCGCCATGCGCCCGGTGGTGAAGGATGAGCACATCGGTGTGTCCCGGCCTTCGCTGATCGCACCTGCCCGGAGAACCCAACCATGAAGCATGCATTGTTGTATACGTCTCTGATCAGCGCAGCGCTGCTCGTTGGCGGCTGCACCCCCACCTGCAAGGGCGATTCCTGCTCACGCCCACAATCGAGTCCCGACGCGATGGTGATCTGGTGGCCGACGCAGATGCGTGTGGAGCCCGGGCCGGCTGGCGAACGCGCGGATTATCAAACGGTATCGCTGGAGCGATAAATTCCCTCGGGCTGGCCGAGCATGGAGCCCGTCGCCAGCCCGTCAGTCAGCGCCGCTCGAGCTCCGGCAGCTCCAGGGTTTCGCGCTTGGCCTCGTCATCGAGTTCGCGCAGGGTGCGGTAAATCAGCGCCACAGCCTGCAGGGTTTCTCGCGGGATACTGGCCCCCAGCTTTTGTGTATGGATCGTGCGAGCCAGCCACACACACTGGATCACCGGCACATTGGCGGCCTTCGCCCGATCGATCAACTGCCGCGCATCGGCGTCCGTGCCCTTGCTCACCAACAACGGCAACGGCGTTTTGCCCGGGCGATAATACAAGGCGACCGCAAAGTGGGTCGGGTTGACCACCAGCATGTCGGACTCTTCCAGCTTGGGCAGCTTGACCTTGGGTTCTTCCTGGGCCAGTTGCTGCGCCAACGCGCGTCGCTGCCCCTTCACATGAGGGTCGCCTTCCATATCCTTGTATTCCTTGACCACCTCGACCTGAGTCATGCGCATGCGCTTGGCAAAGAAATGCTTGGCCAGTGCCAGATCGATCAACGCCAGCACCAGCAGCATGCCGAGACACACATGCAGCAAGTAACGGAACAGGGCGATCAGCGCCAGCAGGTAACTTTGCAGATCGCTGTTGGCCAGATTGATCAAGGTGCCCACAGACGGCCAGATCACCACATACAGGATCATTCCGATAAAACAGGCTTTGGCCACACTCATCAGCAGGTTCATCAACTGCTGGGCAGAAAAAAACTGCTTGAGCTGGCTGATCGGGTTGATACGGTTGAAATCCAGCTTCAACGCGTCCGGCGCGAACAGCAGCCCGAACTGCATCCAGCTACTGATCAACTTGGTGAGAATCGCCACGCCCGCCATCAACAGCGCGAATGAAAAAAACACTGACAGCCCATCAAACAACACCTCCTCCAATGCTCGCCCGAACGGTTGGCCCAAGCGTGAAATCGGTAACAGCATCAGTTGCTGGAAGCGCAGCAAACTGGTTTCGGCGGTGAACAAAGCGATCTCGCTAATGGCCGTCAACACCAGCAACTTGGCGATGTCCTGGCTCTGGGCCACCTGGCCTTTCTTGCGCTGGTCGCGCAGTTTCTTGGCAGACGCCGGGTGTTTTTTCTCGCCTGAATCGCTCATGAGAACGGTGCCCTCACCAGTTCCCCAAGCGAATGCCTGAGGTCGCCCAAGCCACTCATGCGCCCGACGATCAGGTCCTGCAGCAGCGCGAAATACAGCAGTAGAATCCCGATCCCGGCCAGGCACTTGACCGGCGGCGCCAGTGTGCTGACCTGCAATTGCTGGCTGTAAACGCTCAACAGGGCAATGCCAAACTCCAGCAACAGCAGCACCGCAATAAAGGGCGCGGCATAGAGCATCATGTGGGTGAAGGTGTCACCGAGCAGGCCGATGAATACGCTGAATCCATTGGCTGCCGGCAAGGGAAACCACACCGTGGGCGGCCAGACCAGGTAACTGTCCCAGATCACCTGGGTGAGTGCGCCCAACCCCAGGCTGACCATCAACAGAAAAATCGCCAGTTGCTTGAACAAGTGCCCGATGGGCGTTGCATCCGGCCCCAGCGACGGGTTGAGCTGCCCGCCCGCCAACGCACCGCGCTGGTTATCCAGCAACGCACCCACCGCCTCGAACATCCAGAACGGCATCGACAACAACACGCCCAGCAAAAAGCCCAGTGCCAACTCCTTGAGCAGCAACGCCGCCAACAGGAGCGCGGAGTAATCGTGACCGGCCATCAACGCGTGAATCCCCGGCGCGGGGATCAGCGCCATGACCATTACGATGGTGTGCCGCAACAAGCCACGGATATGTTGAAAACAGAATGCCGCCACCAGGAACGCACAGGGGTAGATGCGGGCCATGGCAATCAGCAGGCTGGGCAGATAATCCAGGTAAGGCAGCATGGTCAGGGTCTCAGTTCAGCCCTGAGCGGCCGATCATCTCGAACGTCAGGTTGATCAACTGGATCAATTCCACGCCGATCCAGCGTCCCGTCAGAATCAGCGTGACGCCCACCGCCACCAGCTTGATGCCAAATGGCAGGGTCTGGTCCTGCACCTGCATCAGCGCCTGCACCAGGGACGTCAGCACCCCCACGACCACGGCCACGATCAGCGGCGGCGCCGACAGTACCACCACCAGCAACATGCCCTGCTTGAACAGCACGATCGGTTCCATAGGCCACTCAGAGATAGGAAAGGAACAAGCTGTCGAGCAACCGCGACCACCCGGAAACCAGCACGAACAACAACAGTTTGAGCGGCAGCGAAATGGTCATCGGCGAAACCATCTGCATGCCCAGCGCCAGCAGAAGGTTGGACACGATCAGGTCGATCACGATAAAGGGGATGTAGATCAGAAAGCCGATCTCGAATCCTGCCTGCAATTGCGACAGCACGAACGCCGGCACCAGCAGGATCAAATCTTCACGCTGCACCTCCTGCGCCATCGCCGCAGGCCACAGGCGCGCGGTGTTTTCCAGCAAGTGCGTGAGCACATCCGGGTCGACATTGCGCAGCATGAACGCGCGCAACGGTTTGATTGCCTCGTTGCCGGTGTGCAGCAACGTTTGCACGTTACTCAGGTCCAGCGGTGACACCTTCACGCTCTCGGCGATCTCGTAACCCACCGGCGCCATGATGAACAGCGTTGCAGCCAGGGCGATGCCGTTGATGGCCATGCTCGGCGGCACCTGCTGCACGCCGAGGGCGTTGCGGGTGATCATCAGCACAATCACGATCTTCAGAAACGCGGTGCACACCACCAGCAGCATGGGCATCAGTGACAGCGCGCCGAGGAACACCGCCAGTACCAGGGGATCAACCCCCTGAAGCGTCATCGCTCGAACATCACACGGGAAACCTGCAACCCCAGGCGCCCGTCGACTTCGACCAACTGCCCCTGCCCCACAAGGCGCTCGCCGTAATACAGGCCGGCCATGCCGGGCGCGTAACCGCTGATACCCAGCACCGCACCGGGGGCCAGGCTGCGCAATTCGCCCAGGGTCAGGTTCAACACCCCGCAACGGACTGTCAGCGCCATACTCAACTCATCGAACGGCTCCTGGCTGAAAGCGTCCGCAACAGGCCCCTCCTCCTCGTGCACAGAGAAGTCCGGTATTGAAAAATCCTCGTCCACAGCGGTCTCCTCGATCGCAATAAGGGTCAGGCATAACCGCCCGGTTTCATCGTCGATGCAGCCGCGCAAACGACGCCTGCCGACCTGTACATGGCCGGTGCCCTGTGCATTGAAAAATGCCTGTTCAAGCATCAGTACGTCGCCACGTCGCAGGCCTTGCACGTGTGTAATCGGCAACCGTACGCAGCCAAGGGGCACCGCAACACTCAATGGAAATTGCGCCGGCATCGGCGCCACGGTGGCGCGCCAGGGGCCGGCATCGCACAGCCTCAGAAAGCTCTGCGGTGTCAGCCACACATGCCCCAGCACCCGGGACGCACCGAGGGTGACGCTGATCCGGCAGTCAAAGCCCACGGGGCACGCGACCTCCAGCAACCGGACGGTGCCCAGCAACGCCTGCACCTGGGGGCTCAGGTAGTGGTGAAATACGCTCCAGATCCAGGAGTCCGAATCGTTGCCGACCTCAGCCAATGTCACCGGGCATTCGCCCAGCAGGCTGAGCAAGGGACCCGCCTCGGCCAACGCCAGCACTCCGCAAGCGGTTTCGAAGCACAGTATTTTGGCCATTGCCGGCGCACGCCCGGGCTCCAGCCACACGTCACCGCGACGTCCCGCCACCTCGAACGGCAGGCACAACCCGCGTCCCAGTCGCTGACGCGCGGCAACCGTGTCACCGCTTACTGAAGGTAATCTCACGGTTGGCAGCATCATGCCGAGCCGACGCTGGGCAGCAGCAGATTGACCGGCGCATCCAAGACCCTCGCCAACCGGCCTTCGCATTGCTGCCGCACGCCACTGAGCCAACGGGCGGTCGCTTCTTCCTGAGCATCCAGCTCGATATTCCAGGCACCTTGTTCACGGCGCACACTGGCATTGATTCGCCCCAGGTGGGGCAAGTGCAACACGACCTGGAGTGGCCACTGCGCACAGGCCGTGATGCGCGGCGTCAGCTGTTCGGTGAGGGCTTCGACCCCGGAAACAGCAGACACAACCCTGGCGCTCGCCAAGGAGGCTGCAGAACCGCCGGCGTGATCGTCGCGGGCGAGCAACTGGGCAAACAATCGCATGGGTTCCAGGGGCGCCACACCGCTGCGCGGTTCCCGCTCATCTCGCAGTTCTCGCACACGTGGACATTCCGTAGCCTTGCCTGAAACCTGGGTCATACGGGCTCCTGAGCCAGCAAAAGGGATAACTCCTGAAGCTTTTCAACTTGACGCAGACACTCGGTGACTTTTCTCTGGGCCGCGTTCACGTGCATGTCCTTTGTCTCTCGCTGACGCTGCAACCCTTGTAGCTGGCCTTCCTCGCGCTGGGTGTTGGCAGACAGGGAGCGCTCCTCGCTGCCCCAGGTCTTAAGCGCCTTGAGGTCCAGCACCTGGCCCTGGTGCCGCCCCAGCAACTGCGCGCTTTGGCGAGCCTCTTCTTCGCGAGTCTGTGCGAGTGCTGCCTCGGCTTGGCGGATATTGGCCTGGAGTGTTTGCTGCGCTCGCCTGGCTTCATGCAACGCGCGCTCGGCACGGTCCGCACGATGCCTGCGCAGGCGCCGCAGGGTCTCGACCTCGTGGAGCAGTGGGTCAGAAGGGGACATGGGTCGTCAGCTCCTTGAGTTGGTCCAGGGTCACCGTCATCGGTGTCGGCTCGCGCAGGTCCTGACGCAGGAAACCATCGACCGCCTGACGGCTGTCCACCGCCAGGTCCGTCAGGGCATCGCTGCCGGGCTGGTACTCCCCCAACTTGAGCATCAGCTCGATCTGTTGATAGGCCGACAGCAATCGCCGCAATGCAGTGCCGGCCCGGATGTCTTCGGGTTCGGCGACATTGCTCAGGATCCGGGACAGGCTGGCCAGCACATCCACGGCCGGATAGTGCCCACGCTCGGCCAGTTTGCGAGACAGCACGATGTGACCGTCGAGCAGCGAACGCACCTCGTCGGCGACCGGGTCGCTCATGGAGTCCTGTTCGATCAGCACGGTGTAGATCGCCGTGATGACCCCTTCGCGGGTCAACCCGGCACGCTCCACCAGACGCGGCAGCAGGCTGTATACCGACGGCGGCAGGCCACCACGCCCCAGCGGTTCGCCGGCAGCCAGGCCGATCTCGCGCTGGGCCCTGGCAAAACGCGTCAGGGAGTCGATCAGCAGCAGCACCCGTTTGTCCTTGCGACGGAAGCCCTCGGCCAACGCGGTGGCAGTGAAGGCCGCACGGGCACGTTCCATGCTGGAACGGTCAGACGTAGCACAGACCAATACCGCCTTCGCGCGCAGTTGCTCATCCAACTCGTGGTCAAGAAATTCACGCAGCTCACGACCCCGTTCACCGATCAGGCCGAACACAATCACATCGCACTCGACGTTACGGGCGATCTCGGCCAGCAGGGTGGTCTTGCCGCAACCAGCGCCCGCGAACAGCCCCACGCGCTGGCCTTCACCCAACGTCAGCAGGCCATCAATGGAACGCACGCCGGTCGCCAGCGCGCGATGAATCCTCGGGCGATCGGTCGGCAGCGGCGCCTCACACAACACGGCGCTCGCATCCGGCATGTCGGCCTCGACAAACGCGCTGGGCCCCTCACCGGTAATCGAGCGTCCGAAACCGTCCAGCACCTGGCCCAGCAGTTGATCACTGACCTGCACCTGATGCGACACGCCCAGGCGCTCCACGCCAGCGCCCACCCGAACACCTTCCAGGTTGCCCAGCGCACTGAGTACGGCGTCCTGCTGATCGAACCCAATGATCTCGGCAAGCATGCAGTCGCCGGGCCGTTTCTCCACCTGGCACAGGTCGCCGATACGCGCCTGGGGCAACCGGCATTGCAACAACATGCCGTTGACGCGCTGGATACGCCCGCGCATGGTCACCGGTGCAAAGCTGACCAGGGCCTGAGACTGGCGCTGCTGCCAGGCCTCGAGGCGCGCCTCGAAATCCACACTCACCAGCGCACCTCATAGCGCTGCGCGCCTTCGAAAACCACTTTGCTGTTGTCGATCAGCACCAGGCGCAAGCCTTCCACTTCGTCACCGACGAACAAGCGGGTGCCCCCGTCCAGGACGACATGCCCCGTGGGGCCGCCCACAATCTGCGTGATCCGGAACGGCAGCGCGTTGTCACGTACGCGCACGCGGCTGATCACCGGCACGGCGCTGTCATACTGTTCGCCAAAGCGGTTGAGCATGCGCGTGACCAGTTCCATGTCTTCGGTCGAGACATCGCCACCCAGCGTGATCTGGCCATTGACCACTTGCAGGCTGACCCGCGCGCCCAGCTCGCGTTCGTTGAGCATTTTCAGCAGCTGCTGACGCACCTCGAATGGCGACGCCAGTTCCTGTTTCGGTACCACGGGCGGCATCAGGGAAGCCTGGGCCTCCTTGTCGCCCATGGAAACCATACCCACCACCATGATGATGACCGCGCCCACCAGTACCAGACTGAGCAAGCGCTTCTGCTGGGCCGGGGGAATGGCTGACAACGTGAGCCCACGCGGTGGCCCAGCAGCCGGTAATGCGGGGGCAGGCACGGGCGCCGGCGCGGGCGCTTGTGGCCACGGCTGATCCGTCAAGGTCACGCACAAGCGAATGGCTCCCACCGAAAAGGTGGCGTTCAAGGCCAGGCTGGCGATCTGTGCCTGCATCTGCCCGTTGGCATCGAGCAACAGCCCGGCCTCGGCCTGCACCGACCAGTTCGAATCCTTGAGGCACAGCAGCGCATGGTGTTCGGCGACGCCGGCGTCGCTCAACACCAGGTCGGCATCCGCATGCGCGCCAATGCTCCACTGCTCGCCAAACAACGGCAGTGCCGCGCCCTGATGCCGACCATCGAGCACCCGCAATTCGAACATCATCGAGCCTCCCGCAACGTGGAGCCGGACCGAACGCTCATGCCGCCGCCCCGCGCATCAGCTCGCCCTGGCCCAGGTCGAAACGCCCCAGCACCTTCACCTTCGATGTACTTCCCAACTCGGCAAAGGACAGCACCGGTACATGGTTGAACTCTTCCAGCAGCAAGGTACGCAGCGGGCTGCGCAGGTCTTGCGCCACCAACATCACGCTTTTGCTCTTGGCACGCAGGGTAAAGGCCTGGTTGAGCAGGTTGACGAGCGCTGCGCTGTTCTCGTCGTCGAGGGCGAAGAACACGCCGGTCTGGGTCTGACGCAAGGCCTCGCGCAGGATGTTCTCGGTGCGCGGCGACAGCAACCAGGCGTGCAGGCCATCGGCTTCGCTGTACTGGTGATAGATCTGCGACTTGAGGGCGATACGTGCATAGTCGGCCAGCGCATCCGGCTCGCGTTCATGCTGGCCGTACTCGATCAACGACTCCACGATCAGGCGCACCGCACGCAACGGAACCCCTTCGCCGGCCAGGCGCTGCAACACGGCGGAAAACCGCGAGAGCGGCATGATGCGTTGCAGTTCCTGAACCAGCTCAGGCTGGTTGTGCTCCAGCCAACTGAGGATCGATTTGCTCTCCTGGATCCCCAAGAACTGCGGTCCGCTGAGCATCATGGCCTGCTTCATGCGATCAAGTATCAGTTGGGTGGCACTGAAGCGCTCCAACGCCGGGTCATCGAGCAACGGATCATCCGGTGCCAGCCAGAGCCAATCCTGCTCATCACGCTCCGCGAGCCCTGGCACAGCGTGTTCAGGCTCGACGGCGAACGCCTTGCGCTCCACGGCTACCCGCGAAACGACCGAGGCTTTCACCATCGGCACTTCGTGAACGCAAAAGCGCATTTCATCGTCAGCCAGTGTGGCATCGAGCTCCACCTCGAAAGGGGGCAGCGTCAGGCCGATGTTGGCCACCAGCGCATTGCGGGACTGGCGAATGCCGTGAATCAGGTCGGTCACTTCAGGAGTGCCGCGCAACACCGGCGAAAACTGCAACAGATAAGGCCGTGACGGGTCGAAACCGCGCAGGTCTTCGGTGCCGTTTTCTTCCGGGCGCACCGCTTCGGTGGCTTCGTTTGCCGGACGCTCCTGGCGTTGACGCTGGCGCACCAGGTAATAGCCCAGCGTTCCGGTAATCAGCGAAATCAGGATGAACACCCCGGTGGGCATGCCCGGCACGGCGGCAAACGCGAGCATGCCCACCGAGGCGATCACCCAGCTCTTGGGTTCACTGGTCATTTGGCGGGCGATTTCAGCGCCCATGTTGCTGATGCCCTTGCGCCCATCCGGTGCCACGCGGGTGATGATCATGCCCGCCGTCAGGGAAATCAGCAGCGCCGGAATCTGGGCGATCAAGCCGTCGCCGATGGTCAGCACGGAGTACAGGGCCATTGACTCGCCAGCGCTCAGACCATGCTGGAACATGCCGGTGGAAAAGCCACCCAGCAGGTTGACCACGACAATGATCAAACCCGCGATGGCATCGCCCTTGACGAACTTCATGGCGCCGTCCATGGCGCCGAACAACTGACTTTCCCGGGACAGCTGATCGCGCTTGTCCCGTGCCTGGATGCCGTCGATCAAACCTGCGCGCAAGTCGCTGTCGATGGACATTTGCTTGCCGGGCATCGCATCGAGACTGAAGCGTGCCGCCACTTCCGCGACCCGCTCCGAGCCTTTGGTGATCACCAGAAAGTTGACCAGGGTCAGGATCAGGAAGATCACCAGCCCCACCGCCAGATTGCCACCCACCACGAAGTTGCCGAACGCTTCGACGATGTCGCCGGCGTCCTGTTCCAGCAGGATCAGACGCGTGGTTGCAATCGACAGCGCCAGCCGAAACATGGTGGTCAGCAACAGAATCGACGGAAACGACGAGAACGCCAGGGGCCCCGGCAGGTACAGGGCCAGCACGATCAACAGACAGGAAATGCAGATGTTGAGCGCGATCAGGATATCCACCAACCAAGTGGGTAGCGGAACGATAAAAATGAAAACAATGGCCATGACCACCACGGCGCCGAGTACTTCGGCGCGCTGTGCCACTTTGAGCAGCACCGCATTGATGGTCGACAGCACGGTCACGCCAGCGCCCCTATGCCGAAACGCTGGTTCTGCAAGCGCTCGTTCTGGGTCAGTTGGTCCATGACCATCAGCAGGAGTTTCACGCTGTCCTTACGCACGCCCTCATCTGGCCACACGGCCAGTGGCAGCTGTCGGAAAGCCGGGTAAAGGCCGTTGAGCGCCGTCAGTTTGTGCGAGGGCTGCTCGCTTCGAAGGTCGTTGAGCAAGTCCGGGATTTCGTTTCCACCAAGGCCGGTGCTGGTGCAGGTCAACAAGCGCTTGAGCAGAGTGACGGGGTCAAACTGGACATTCAAACGCTGGATCAAGTCTTGGCAACTGGAGAGTACGCCGCCCAATTGACTGCAACTGCCCAGCCCCTTCAACAGCGAGCGCAGCGCCGCCGGGGAAATAGACGACGCGCGGGCGGCCATGTCGTCGGCCAACGCTCCGCGCATCACATTCAAGCCGTTCAGGAATTGCTCGCCACCATAGGCGTCCAGCAGCGCATGCAACATAACGGTCAAGGATTGGCGATTGACCACACTGTTGTAATACAGCTCGCGCATCGCCTGACGTTCCTTCGGGTCATCGGTGGCGGCCTGCAACGCCACAGCAATGTTGAGGCCCGCCTGGATTTCGCCTTTGAAGCCTTTTTCCAGATCGGCAAGGATCGTCCGCGCCATTTTGGCCTCGGCCGGCAGCACCTGCGCATCCGTCTGATCGACCACATGCTTGAGCACCACGAATGCACGCGCCGGGTCCCCATCGGTGAGGGTGATCAATTTGGGGACACTCAATTGCTGCTTCTGCAATTCCGTCCAGATGCGCCGGGAAACGGAGGCCAGTGACGCCTTGGCCGGATGACCCAACTGGTCATACAGCTGGGCAATGTGCCGGACAGGCGGGATCTGCACCCCGCTCGATCGCTTGCTCAACTCGCGCGCGGTATCCATGACCTCCTGGCCAAAGAACGGAGCCAGCTCATCGGCCCCCTTGGGCGCCGACGTCGCAGAAGCATCTCGAAGACTTGGTTGATCCAGGCGCTGGATCGTTTGCACATCACTGGAAGATTCGATTTTCATCGGCAGACCCGAACAGGAAGAGTGTGTCCCTGTGTGGCAAGCCACTGTGACCTGGTTCCATCGAAACTTGATGGCTCACTACCGTTGAAAAAACTTGCACGAGCCGTACGTGCCGTTTGCAAAATCTTGCACAAATGCACGGCAATTCAAGATATATACCTATATAAATCAATAGCTTATTTATGAATTCTGCTTGGCACAGCCAGTGCTAAAGGGGTTCCTGACGAAACCATTTCGTCAGCGTTCACCCAGAGGAATACATCGTGAATATCCCTATTGAAGCTTTAGCCCACCTTGTTGGCAGCTCGCCTCAATTCATGCTCCACCTGACGGATGACCAGCAAAAAAAACTTCGACGTTTCATTCACAAGCGCGTGCTCAACCCGGAGGACGCAGACGACCTCCTGCAGTTGACGTACCTGGAAGCCTGGCGCAACCGCGAGCGATTCTGCGGCAACGCGACGCTCAGCACCTGGATGTGTGGCATTGCGCAGAACCTGATCCGCAATCACTTTCGCCGCCTGTACGCCAAGCCCATGCATTGCGAGTTCGACGAATCGCTGTGGCACGGCCTCGAAGAAAGCGACCGGGACCTGGATTGGGAATTCGAGATCAACCGGCGGCTTGAGAAAACCCTGAGCGCCATCGACCACCTGCCGACGGAAATGCGCAAAACGCTGTACGCCTCCCTGGAGACCGACGGCAGCTATCAGGACACCGCCGACGCGTTGGACATTCCCATCGGCACCGTTCGCTCACGCCTGTCGCGCGCGCGTGAACAACTCAAGCGTGCCACCCACACCTCCTTGCGCCCCTAAGCCCGGCCCTTGAGGCGTCGTTGGGCAGCAGGGATATCTGCCCAACACAATCAGGCCCGCCGAGTGTGCCGCAAGAACATCACCCGCCAGCCGAATAGCCGCCGCTCGTCGCCGCAATCGACGATTCCGGTTAAACGGTTGAAAGCGTAGGTAAAAATTCAAAATAAACGCTTGACGCATCGGCCTTCTGCGCGAATAATGCGCGCCACTTGGCTACATAGCTCAGTTGGTTAGAGCATAGCATTCATAATGCTGGGGTCCGGGGTTCAAGTCCCTGTGTAGCCACCAAGTACCTGTTTACAGATGTCTCTATGAGTCTCTAAACAACCTCAAGAAGCCCGCCTAGTGCGGGCTTTCTTGTTTCTGGCTATCTCTCCTTGTACCCCCCTATACCTTCCCTCCGTGTATCCCCCTGTGTATCCTCGACAAATAATTGAACCGAGGGGATACAAGCCCAAATGAAGCGATCCGAGATAAAACGCCGCCCCCTTTCCGATACCGCATTGGCCGGCCTTGAGCCTGATGCCAACGAGTATCGCGAGCTGGACGGGAGCGGCCTTTATTTCCGCGTGAAGCCTGATGGCCAAAAGTCCTGGCAGCTTCGCTACAAGAAGCCCGACGGCAAATGGTCATGGCTTGGGCTTGGCGGTTACCCCGAGGTAAGCGGATCGGTCGCCAGACAGAAAGCTGCCGAATTGCGCACTGACGCCGCCGACGGCAAAAACCCGATCGTTACCAAGCAAGCCCGCAAGAAAGCAGAGAGGGATATCGCCGGCGAGACATTCGAGCCACTGGCGAGAGAGTGGTACGCCTCACGTCTCACCAACTGGGACGCGGGCACCGCCAGGCGAATCATCGGCGCCTTGGAACGTCACGTCTTCCCGGTGTTCGGCAAACGCCCCTATACCGACATCACACCGCTTGAGTGGATGGAGTTTCTGCGCGGCATGGAACAGCAGGGAATCCTTGAGCAAATGAGCCGAGTGCGCTCGTACTGCCGAGACGCCTACGACTTGGCCAGGGTAACTGGCCGGGCAACCCACAACCCGCTTGAGGGGCTGCAAAAATACCTACAGTCCGGTAAGGCCGAGAACTATGCCCACGTCTCACCCGATGAGCTTCCCGGGCTGATCCGAGCAATCGCTGCCTATCCACACGCTCACGATGTGCGCCTCGGCCTGCGCCTGCTGAGCCTGTTCGCCGTGCGCCCCAGCGAGCTGCGAGAGGCGCAGTGGTCGGAGTTCGATTTCGCCAAAAAGGTCTGGACGATCCCAGTCGAGCGCAAAGGCCGGAAAAAGGGACTTGAGCACCTGGTGCCGCTCTCGTTTCAGGCGATCGAGGCGCTAGAAGAACTGCGTCAGTACACCGGCAGCTACCCTATTCTGTTCCCTGGCCGTAGCGACCACACCAAACCGCGCAGCGACACTGTGTTTCTGATGGCGCTGCGCCGGATGGGGTACGAGGGTCGTCAAACCGGGCACGGGTTCAGACACATCGCATCGACGGTCCTCAATGAAAACGGTTTCGACGAGAACCACGTCGAGGCCCAGCTCTCACACAAGAAGCCCGGTGTCGCTGGCGTCTACAACAAGGCCAAGTACCTGCCGCAGCGCACGAAGATGATGCAATGGTATGCGAACTACCTCGACGGATTGGCTGGCGGCGTCGTCATCCAGGGAAACTTCAGCAAGCGCGCTTGAGCTTGTTTCCCTAGCGGGAGTAGACACATATAGAATTAAAGCAATAACTGTACAGATAGCCAGTACAGGGACAGTGCCAGCGTTTTGGCCAGCCTAGCCCGACGGGGCGAAAAGCGGACACTCATCCGCCTGGCCGGTCAATCTAATGAGTAATGCCGGAGGGCATTTAAGTGTCGGAAATTCCAACTGCGGACCAATTTTACAAATTGTCCCTTGTAGCAGATCGGTACGAAGACCTGGGTTCGAAAGCCATCGACTTCGAGCTGGATGCGCTGGCTGTAGACGGTTATCGCGACGCGGACGTCCCGGCAGTCGCCACGACTTGTGCAAAGCTGCTCAAGGAAAAACATGACGAAGCTCTCGGCGACGACTGCAAAGCAACTATTGAATGGATCGAGGCCGAACCTGCTTTTGCCATGGCTTTTAAGTCGCTTGGGTACATCAAGGTTGGGGACGATCATTGGCACGGCCCTATCCAGCGAGAATTAGAGCGATGGGTGCCTAGATTGCGGGATGAAAAGAACTCGTCTTCACGTTACCTATCTACGACCATAGCCCGCATCCCAAACCATTATCTGAAATACATATCGCGGCTCGCTGGAGCTTGCCACAGATACATAAGCGGGATCGGACATCGCGCCGTAATCGAAGGTCCTTCGACCATACGGCGTCTCAAAGACCTGATTGCAGAGTTTGAAGAAGTGCTCAGCACTGAATGGTTACCGGACAGCCTTAGGACAAATCTCGCGTATAGCTTTAGGACAAAATCGGCACTGGAAACGCTTGAGCATCACGCAGATATTGCGTCTCCAACAAGTCGACGGAATGACGTGGACCTTCCTACGCGTCTTTTCGCCACCGACCTGCTGAGGATCAACCAAGATATGTTTCGATCCTTCCACAAGAAATCTGTGTTTCACCTAATGGGGCTGTCTTTTGTGGAAAGACCGCTGGAGATGCGAACGATCGAAAGGCTTGCAAAGAACGAAGTTGATGCTCATCGAGAAATTGCGGCTAAGCGTATCTCCGACAAAAGAGGCCTGGATTACGACTATGTTCTGGCGACACTAAAAGCAAATAAAAGCTTCACCTTCCCGCGCGAGAACACAGGTTGAAATAATGGCGCTTTGTCGTGCCCAAAGCGCCAACGAATTGCGAACCTGTCTCCCGTAATCTCCAGTTATTACGGGAAACGCATCATGCAAACATTCCACACGCCTCACCAGCCGTCCGCCGCCGCCGCGCAGAACTTCGACCCGGCTATCACCCTGATTCGCATGCCGGATCTGGAGGCAATCACTGGCCTTGCCCGGCCTACCGTGTACAAACGCCTCAAAGACGACCCGACCTTTCCGCGCCCAGTTCCACTGAGCAACAGCAAGTCACGCGGCTCACCGGTTGGCTTCGTGCTGGCCGAGGTCCAAGCCTCGGTTCGCCAGCGCATCGCACTGCGCGGTGAGGTGGCATAAATGACCGAACAAAAAAAAGGCCAACCCAAAAAGGCCAGCCCGGAAAATTCTCAAGCCGATACTACCACCAGCACCGGGAAAGCGCCGACAAAGATCAGCCGCATCCTGGGCCACCTGTTGCAAGGCAGCAGCCTCAATCGCTTCGAGGCGGAACGCCTGGGAGACCATTGCCTCCACTCGACCATTAGCAGCCTGGCGAACGGCTACGGTTTGAATTTCAGCCGCCTGATGGAGAGCGTGCCGAATAACTGGGGCCTGCCGTGCCTGGTGACCCGATACAGCCTGCCCATGTCCGAGCGCAAGCGCGGTCGATACGTGCTGGCCACGCTTGAGAAGAGTGGCGCGCCGCGCCGTCAGGTGGCGGTATGAGCGCGTCGCTAATGTTCTGCGATGAACGGTCGATAAGTTTCCTTGCCAGCATTAACGCTCGTCGGTATGGTTCGCTGGTCGCTGCAAATTCAGCGACCGGGCTTGGTAACCCGTTGAACGTTAGGCGCAACAGCGCCCCCATTACGATTGCAGGCGCTTTTTTTACGCCCGCAAATCCGTTTTATGGCGGCTGTGCGTGGGAGGCATTCGTGCCTGCCGGGTTCCTAACGTCCCGGTTTACCAACCTGCGCACAGCTGCCACCCATTCGCTTGGTAACGAACGTGGCAGCTCCTCAAATACGTTAGGAGCTCCACCTATGCATGCCCTAAATCCGTCCGCAATTCGCGCATACGCTCACCGCCGCATGGCCCTGAGTGCCCTTCGCGCAAAATCGTCCCTTTCCGTCCGCCTCGCCCGCTACAACGCCCACATGGATATCGTCCGAACCCTTGAAGCCGCAGGGGGTGCGCAATGACTACTACCGCCCGCACGACGACTGCGATCGCACGCGACGCTCTCGACCAACTCGCAGTTTGCAAAGAGACCTTGCGCCAGCTCGAGGCATTGTTCTGGAGCATCAAGACGGAGACCCGCAGCAGCTCCCAGTCGAAGTTAGCCGCGGTGGGCGCCTTCGTCTCGCTCGACATAGGCGACTTAGTTGATGGCACCGTGTCGGAGTGGAGCAAGGAACTGGATGACCTTGAAGACGCAGGGGGTGCCGAATGAGCGCCAAACCAAAGGCAACTGCCTACAAAGAGATCGCAGACGAGGCAGTATTCCAGCTGGCGTGCGGCAAAGAGTTCGCCAGCTGGATGGCTGCGCTGATGACCTCTATCCGAGACGACCATAAGCTCTCTGATGGAAGGAACTCTGCAAATCTCGCTGAGCTAGGGGTGTATCTGGCCGACGCCCACCTGGCCGACGTAGAGCGCAGTGTCGATGATATTAACGGGAGCCTGTCGAGCCTCGGGGAGGGTGCGCAATGAGCCAGTCCACCCACAGCAATAGAAGTGTCATCGACGATCTACGAGACGTGCATGACGTTATGGCCTTGCTGGCGCTGTCTTTCGCGCTGATCGCGTCCCCCTCGACTCACATACTGGTGGCCCGTGTGACTGCTGTATTCGCTCAACACACCGCCATGGCCTGGGCCGAACTGCTCGGCGAGCTGGCGCTACTGATCATTAGAAAGGCCAGCGCTATGGCCGCTACATTCGAGGAGCAAGCGCTGGACCAACTGACCAAGGACGCACGCCTAGCACTCAGGCAAGGCGCAGATCCGCGAAAGCTCATTCGGGAAATGCGTCTGTAGTCAGGTTGATCAAACTGCTATTCGCATAGCAGTTTCCGGCACCTGACCTACCGCATTGGGAGCCCAGGCGGGCAGTAGCATTATTTACTCGGACGGTTTCGGTGGAGGCGGAGCCCACGACATCAGCGCTTCAATGCTGTCAGAGCTGGAGAGCAGGTTCTTTGCCTCCTGAACCTTTGTTAAAAGCTCCGAGCGAGCTTCACCCCCCATATCAACTGAGCGGGTGGTGACGTCGTCAAAAAAATCTTGGAGCTTTCTATCGGAGCTCCACTTGTCGATGATCTTCAGCAGTTTGCTTAGCGAGTCTTCCCGGGCCCGGATAATCAGCGAACGTTGGTAGTTCGCTGTCGCTATTGCACATTCAGCCTCCCACCTCATTCGCTCTTCGGCCGCCTGGCGGTCAGCCTCAGCGATCTGGGACACCAAGGTTTTCGCCCTATCAACTAAAGCCAATGCGATATCGTCGAGTTGCTTCAGGAGGCTAACTTTGTCCTCTGTCCAGGTACGAGCCCAGTCCACACGGCCATAGGGACTATAAGCCCTGAGGCATAGTCGCTTGGAAGCAACGCGCTGATTACTCCGCCGGTAAAATGTCTTCGTCCTTCTGTCCCACAGGCTAGGCTTGAGCACTTTGGCCTCTTTTACCGGCACATACTGGCCATCTATGTAGACCATCTCTCTTTCGACCGTAGCCTCGTAGATAGTCAGTCCTATCGCTATCTCGTCGATGAAGACCAATGTTGGCCGACCAGGCGCCCACATGTTTGTCTCGAAAACCGATCGCTTCAGCCGTCCCTCCTCGCCTCCGAGCTCCTTACGGGTGAACCCGCTTTCGCCGCATGCGATCGAAAGTCGATGTTCACCGAAACAAGTAGCGAGCTTCAGCAGAACTGACGCTGCCCTCTGAAGCGTGGGTTCAGTAACTACCAGATCGGGGAGGTTTCTCTTTGCAGGCTTGAGATAGCCGTCGCCAGCGACTCGGCTACGCGTGAATGAGGCCAAAGAGTCCATCACTATCGTGCGCCGGGCACTGGCTTTCTTCGGAGCAGCTTCAATCAGTTCAACCTCCGCTTTACGCGGTAACTGATCGCCCTTTCTCCATTCAGTGGGATCACCAGGTTGGGGCTTGGGCAAGGGCGGAATCTTCGGCCTCTGTCCAGACTGTTTCCTGGCCCAATAGCCTCGCGGTGGACGGGGTATGTTCAGGCGAGCACAAACCCGAGCCAGGAATACCGAGGAAACTCCATATTTTGGAGCCAGGGAGAGCATAGGCGTTGCCCATACCTCGGAGTAAAGGGTTTCCCTTTGGACGCGATCCTGGCTCATCTCCTACCTCTGAATTGGCCTGGAGGCTAAATTTGTCACGCTGACAGTTTTTTCCGAGATCGTCAAAAGACCAGCAAAATGCAACTGTGGCGCGGCCTTTTATCACTTCAGCCAGCAACACTTCGCTCCTGCGCTAAAGTTTTAAAGCCGGGGCCAGTGCCCGGTCGGCCAGCCTGGTAACCATTAACCATGGCCGCTCGCTGCGCCAGGCTGACCGTCATATGCTGGGCCGGACTGGGCCAGATAGAGGGGTCGACATAAGAGAGAGGGATAATCAGGGGATGGCGGAAAGCATTGATCGTTTTCTACGCCTCGACGAGGTACTTCATATCACTGGCCTTGGTCGTAACACGATTTATCGTAGGATCAAGGAAGGCACCTTTCCAAAGCAGATCCGGATAGGACCGAACTCGGTAGCTTGGCGTCAGTCGGCAATAGCCATGTGGATGTCCGATCCGACCCGGGCAATTGAGGACTTATGATCTTTCGTTGGTTTTTACAAATCACCAGGGTGAGGCGCGCATGGCTGTCCTACCGAAATGGGAGCCAGTTTAATGAGGAATATCCCGCCGCGCGGAACGAACGCCATCATTGCGAAAACCAACCCCATGAATGACGTACGAACGACGTTGAATGATCGTTCTGCGAAACACCCCATGAATGCCCGCTACCCTGGTCCGGGGTGGTGCTGGAGCCTGGTCAGAAAGCAAGGGAAGATCACCGTCCGTCGGCAATGGTCGATCAGTTCCCATCAAGAAAACCGGTATCCGCGATGAGGCAAAAAAGAGCCCAGTAGAACGCGCCGTGTATCCCCATGTGTATCCCTAACAGATTTACACCTCAATAAGCTCTATAAATACAAGTAGTTATCTGTCCAGTTCAAATGTCTGTGTACCACCAAGTACTAAAAACGGCTTACCGAAAGGTAAGCCGTTTTTTTATGCCTCGGGAAAAGCACTCAGGCATACTCGCTGCCGTTCGCCTCCCCCCGACAGGAACCCCTTCATGAGCTTTGACGTGTTCGCGATCATCATGCTGGGTGCTGCGCTCCACGCGACCTGGAACGCGGTGGTCAAAGGTGGGGGCGACAAGTTGCTGACCACGTGCATGATCACGGCCATTGCCTCGCTGATGGCGCTGCTCGTCATTCCGTTCCTCGACGTGCCGGCCAGCGAGAGCTGGCCGTTCATCGGCGCGTCGGTGGTGTTTCAGGTGGTGTATTTCGTGCTGGTGGCATCGACCTACCGTATTGCCGACATGAGCCAGACGTATCCGATCATGCGCGGCACCGCGCCGCTGCTGGTGGCGGCGGCGAGCGTGTTATGGCTGTCGGAGCCGCTATCGGCGTTCGCCTGGTGTGGGATTGCGGTGATTTGCGTCGGCATTCTGAGCATGGCAGCAGCACCGTCGGCCGGGCAGCGCAAAGGCCTGATCCTGGCGTTGGTCAATGCCGGTGTCATTGCGGGCTACACCTTGATCGATGGCGTGGGGGTGCGCAAATCCGCTGCACCAGCCGCCTACACGCTGTGGATATTTCTGCTGACCGGCATTCCGCTGGCTGCCTGGGCACTGGCTGCCCGTCGCGCGCAGTTCACCGCGTACGTGGCACGCCACTGGCGCCTTGGCGTCGTGGGTGGTTTAGGTACGATTGCTTCCTACGGCCTGGCGCTATGGGCCATGACCGCTGCGCCGATTGCCACGGTTTCAGCCCTGCGGGAAACCTCGATCCTGTTTGGCGTACTGATTTCGGCGTTGGTACTCAAAGAGCACCTGACCCGCACCCGGATCATCGCGGCCTGCATCATTGCCGCCGGCGCGATGGTGCTGCGACTGGGCTGACCCCTGGCAATGAAGCGATGCGCCGGCCTTCATCGATTCGCAGGGCAAGATCCGGTAGACATGCAATTGCGCCGCGAAAAACACCCCAACTGTATTTTGACCCTCCCCTGCCCCGCTGTTAGTGTCCAGGCTCCCTCACGCACGGAGTGCCCACGGTGAAACTGGACATTTACCAAGTCGACGCTTTCAGCGCCCAACCCTTCGGCGGCAACCCCGCCGCGGTCTGCCCGCTCGAACAGTGGCTGCCAGACGAACAACTGCAGGCCATCGCCGCCGAAAACAACCTCTCCGAAACCGCGTATTTCGTGCCCCGTGGCGACGTTTACGAACTGCGCTGGTTCACCCCGGAAGTCGAGGTGGACCTGTGCGGCCATGCCACATTGGCCGCCGCCTGGGTGCTGATTCACCAGTTGCCGGACGCGCCCGAAGTACTGCGTTTTGCCACCCGTAGCGGTGAGCTGCGCGTGACACGTCAGGGCGATGAACTGGCGATGGACTTCCCCGCCAAGGCCCCCCAGGCCTGCGAAGCGCCCGCCGGGATGCTCAGTGCGCTGGGCGTCGAACAGGCCGACGTGTTCAGCACCGACGACTACATCGTGTTGCTTGACGACGAAGCCCAGGTCGCTGCCCTGACACCGGATTTCGCACGCCTCAAAGGCCTGCCCAAACGCGGGATCGCCGTCACGGCCAAGAGCACGCGGTTCGACTTCATCTCCCGCTGGTTCGGGCCGAATGTGGGAGTCAATGAGGACCCGGTCACCGGTTCCGCCCACACGTCGCTCGCGCCGTTCTGGGCCGAGCGCCTGGGCAAGCGACAGTTGAGCGCCGAACAGGGCGGCAAGCGGCGCGGTCAATTGCGCTGCGAACTCAAGGGCGACCGGGTGATCATTTCCGGCAAGGCCGTGCTGTACCTGCAAGGCACGATTTACCTGTAAGAGCCGCACCTCAAGGACAACAGATCATTCTCACAATGAACGGAGTTCAGCGCGTGTTTTCGATTTCCCGCCGTCAACTGTCGGTACTCGCCATCGCCCTCAGCCTGGTGGCCTGCCACACCCCGGTCAACGAACCACCACCGGCACCGGAGCTGGGTTCCGGCTATCGCACGGACCTTGCCACCCGCCATGCCGAACGCCATATGGCGGCGGCCGCCAACCCGTTGGCCGCCGAAGCCGGTCGCGAAATGTTGCGCAGGGGCGGCTCGGCAATCGATGCGGCTATCGCCATGCAGGCGGTGTTGACGCTGGTGGAGCCGCAGTCATCGGGCATCGGCGGCGGCGCCTTTATCATGCTCTGGGACGGGAAGCAGGTGCACGCCTATGACGGTCGCGAAACCGCGCCAGCCGGGGCGACCGAAGGAATATTCCTGAAGGCGAACGGCAAGCCAATGGCCTTTTCCGAGGCGCAGATTGGCGGGCGTTCGGTGGCGACACCGGGCGTGTTGCGCGCGCTGCAAATGGCCCACAAAAAAACCGGACACCTGCAATGGGCCCAACTGTTCGAACCGGCTATTCGCCTGGCCGAACAGGGGGTCGCGATTTCCCCGCGCTTGCACAGTTTGATCGCCGCCGACCGGTTTATCCCGCAATCGCCGGAGATGGCCGCGTACTTTCTGAATGCCGACGGTACGCCCAAGGCCACCGGCACACGATTGAAAAACCCGGCATTGGCCGCGGTGTTCAAACGTATCGCCCAGGAAGGGCCCGACGCGCTCTACCATGGGCCGATTGCCGAAGAGATCGCGCGCAAGGTCCAGGGCCATCGCAATGCGGGCAGCTTGTCGCCGGCGGACCTGATGAACTACACGGCCAAGGAGCGCACACCGCTGTGCACCGACTACAAGCAATGGAAGGTCTGTGGCATGCCGCCGCCGTCGTCGGGCGGGATTGCCATCGCGCAGATCCTGGGCACGTTGCAGGCGCTGGAAAACCGCGACCCGCGCCTGGCCATCGCGCCGCTGGCGCCGCTGAAAAGTACCTCGCCGGCAGGCCTTGAGCCGACGCCCGAAGCCGTGCACCTGTTGGCCGAAGCCGGCCGCCTGGCGTTTGCCGATCGCGCGCTGTATGTGGCCGATGCGGACTTCGTGCCCGTGCCGGTTGCCGGCCTCGTAGCGCCGGACTATCTGGCTCGTCGCGCCGCCTTGATTGGTGAGCGCAGCATGGGCGTGGCCAAACCCGGCGTGCCGGCGGGCCTACAGGTGGCCTATGCGCCGGACCGTTCGCCGCTGCGCATCTCGACCTCGCAAGTTGTCGCGGTGGACGATCAGGGCGGCGCCGTATCGATGACCACCACCGTAGAAGCCGCCTTCGGCTCCCACGTAATGGTTCAGGGCTTCTTGCTGAACAACCAGATGACCGACTTCTCGTTCATTCCCGAGGAGAACGGCCAGCCCGTGGCCAACCGCGTGCAACCCGGCAAGCGTCCGCGCTCGGCCATGGCGCCAACGCTGGTGTTCGACCGCCGGAGCGGCGAGCTGCTGGCCACGGTAGGATCGCCGGGCGGCTCGCAAATCATCGAGTACGTGAGCAAGTCACTGGTGGCGATGCTCGACTGGAAACTCGACCCCCAGGCCGCCATCAGCCTGCCCAACTTTGGCAGCCGCAATGGTGCCACCGAGCTGGAAGCCGGCCTGTTCAGCCCCGCGCTGAAGCAGGCACTCAAGGACAAGGGCCACGCCTTGAGCGAGATCGACATGACCAGCGGCATCCAGGCCATCGTTCGCAGCCGCGACGCCCAAGGCAAGGTGACGCTGAGTGGTGGTGCCGACCCTCGGCGCGAGGGCGAAGCGTACGGTGACTGACGCGCGGCTCAGCGGCTGATCTTCAAGCCCTTGCGCTGTGCATGCCGCTCCAGCGCGAGGTCGATCAGCCGACTGACCAGCTCGCTGTAACTCATGCCGCTCGCCTGCCACAACTTGGGGTACATGCTGATACGCGTGAAGCCGGGCAGTGAGTTGATTTCATTCACCAGCACCTCACCGTCTTCGGTAAGAAACACATCGACCCGCGCCAGACCGGCGCAACCCAGCGCCTGGAAGGCATCGATGGCCAAGCGACGAATGCGTTCGCTGGCCTCGGCGCTGATCGCCGCCGGCACCACCACCTGCGCGGCTTGTGCGTCGATGTATTTGCTGTCGTAGGAGTAGAAGCCGCTGCTCACCACGATCTCGCCACAACCACTGGCGATGGGATCGTCGTTGCCCAACACGGCGCATTCGATTTCCCGGCCCTGCACGGCGGACTCCACCAGCACTTTTTCATCGAACCCCAGGGCGAGCTCGACCGCCGCATGGTACTCCGTCTCGGTGGCGACTTTGCTCACACCCACCGAGGAGCCCTGGTTGGCAGGTTTGACGAACATCGGCAGGCCGAGCGTGCGCTGCGCCGTCTCGAAAGACGTGCGCGCTGCGTTGGCACGGGTCAGGGTAATGAACGGCGTCACGGCAATACCGGCGTCGCGCAGCAGGCGCTTGCTGATGTCCTTGTCCATGCACACCGCCGAACCCAGCACATCGGAACCGACAAATGGCAGGTCGGCCATACGCAGCAGGCCTTGCAGGCAGCCGTCTTCGCCGAGGGTGCCGTGGACAATCGGGAAGATCACGTCGATATGTTCCAGCATGCCGTTGCTGGCGGTTTCCACCACTTGCCGGCTGGCCTTGCCCGGCACCACCGCCAGCTCACGGTTGGACTGGTTGAGGGCGATCAGCGCCGGGTTTTCCTGGTTGATCAGGTAGTTCGAGGTGTCGTTGAGGTGCCAGTGGCCGGCCTTGTCGATACCGATCAGCACGGGTTCGAAGCGTGTACGGTCAAGGGCATCGACGATATTGCGCGCCGATTGCAGCGACACTTCGTGCTCCGCCGAACGGCCACCAAAAATAATACCTACCCGCACCTTGCTCATGACCCGGCCTCACTGTTGAAAGTAAGGCTTCTTACCATGAGCCGTCAGCGATTCGCCACCAGATGTGCGCCGAACAGCAGGTAGCAAGTGCCGGCAAAGCGATCCAGCCATTTGCGCGAACGGCTGTAGAGGCTGGCCATGCGCTCGCTGGAAAACACCAGGGCCACGCTGGAATACCAGCTGAACGACAAGGTGGCCATGGTGATCACCGCCAGGGTCAACAACATCGGTGACGGCGAAGGCGGCATGGTCGACGCGAAAATGGTGGCGACGAACAGCGCGGCCTTGGGGTTGGACAGATTGCCCAGCAACCCCAGGCGCCACGCGGCAAACAACGAACGCTGCGGCTCGTCCGGCAACAGGTTCTGCGCCATGGACGGAGCCGAGCGCTTGAACAGTTTCACGCCCAGGTAAATCAGGTAGCCGCCGCCGATGACCTTGAACGCCAGGTAAAGCATCGGCGCGGCGGTAAACAGCGACTTGATGCCCAGCCCTCCGGCCAGCCCCCAGATGATCGTCCCGGTGGCCACGCCCGCCGAGGCCACCACGCCATGGCGGCGCGAACAGCTGGCGGCCAACTGCGCGGTATTGAAAAAGTTGGGGCCGGGGGTCACCACCGCCACGGTCCAGAGCAGCGCCAGCGACAACAACGGTGCAGCGTAGGGCAGATTGGAAAACAGCATCGAAGATCCCTCTTGAAACGTTGATCGGCCGTTAGCGTTCGGTTTCGGTTTCGGACTCAGGCATGTGCACGAGCAAGTCTCCTGGTTGGCACTGCAAGTAGGCGCAGATCGCGTCCAGCGTCCCCAGGCGTATGCCCTTGACCTTGCCTTGTTTGAGCAGTGACAGGTTCTGCTCGGTAATCCCGATGGCGGCGGCCAGTTCCTTGGACTTGACCTTGCGCCGGGCAAGCATGACGTCCAGTTCAATCACTATGGGCATATCGGTCTCAAACAAAGGTGCGGTTTTCGGAATCCACTTCATTGGCCTGGCGCAGGATACGCGCAATCACCGCGATACACGCCGCCAGAAACAAGGCCACGAAGCTGGGCGCCGTGATGCTCAGGGTGATCATGCGCTGACCGGCAGGCTCGTGCATGGTGACCCAGACGCTGAGCAATGGCTCACACAAAAAATCCAGCAAGACCCAGATTGCCACGGCTTTGCCGACCTTGCCCAGATGCAGCGCTGCGGCGCTGGAGAAATACTCGCCACGCGCGTAATTCTGGAACAGCTTGCGCAGGTGGTTCAAACCGTACACCAGGGCCATCAGCGGTACGCTGGACAACAGAATGCACCCGGCGATCTGCCACAGCGGAAACAGCTCGATCTTGGCCGCTCGCCCGACCATCTGGCGGTCGCTCAGCGCAAAGCCGAATCCCAGCCCGTCACTCAATATGGGGAACACCCACACCACAGTGTTAAGCAGCAACATGCTGACGATCAGCAGGAGCGTGATCATCGACATGCGTTGGCTGAGCTGGGCAAGACGCTGGGTGTCCATAAAGTGAGCCTCGAAGGAATGTGGCGGCACAATAATGGATAAATTATCGTAAAACAATAATAAAATACGCTTCTACAAGTTCATCGTCGGATAGGGAATCATCGTCAGGCCGCCAAAACGCGCACAATCGTTCAAGACCTCGACAGACAACCGGGGTCAGACTGGGTTAACGTGTTTCCATCTTTTTTCGTGACCACTCGCCATGGGCAAACCCTCCGCCACCCTCGACTGGCTGCACCGCGCCCCACACGCCAGCGGCCTGGACCGCATCGAGGCGTACTTTGCCGGTTTCGCCTTTGACCCTCATCGCCATGACACCTACGCCATCGGGCGTACGTTGTTCGGCGTGCAGAGTTTTCATTATCGCGGCGGCATGACCCACAGCATGCCGGGCACGACCATGGTGATTCACCCCGACGAGACCCACGATGGCCGCGCCGGCAGCGAAGAAGGTTTCAAGTACCGGATGATTTACGTGGAACCGGCGCTGATCCAGCAGATTCTCGGAGGCCGGCCGCTGCCGTTCATCCACAATGGCTTGTCCACCGATCCGCGGCTTTACCGCGCCAGCGAAGTGTTGCTGCAAAGCCTGGATTGCCCCATCGATCCGATGCAGGAACAGGACGCCCTGTTCGACCTGGCCCAGGCATTGAGCAACGCCTCCGGGGCGATCGTCAGCCGCAAGAGCTTTGACTACGTGGCCGCCGAGCGCGCGCGGGAGTTTATCCACAGCGCCCTGGGGCGCAGCATCACCCTGGATGAAATCGCCGACCATTGCGGGCGTGATCGCTGGGCGCTGTCGCGGGACTTTCGCCTGCTGTTCGGCACCAGCCCCTACCGTTACCTGACGATGCGGCGGCTGGACCTGGTGCGCAGCCTGCTGGCACAGGGCCAATCACTGGTGGATGCGGCAATGACCGCAGGCTTCACCGACCAGAGCCACATGACCCGGCAATTTCGCAGCACCTACGGCATGCCGCCGTCACGCTGGGTCAGGATGTCAGACCGTTTCCAGGCCCGCTGACGCTCAGAGCTGGCGCCCGTCGAGCGGTTGGCCGATGGTCAGGAAGTGCCCGCCCGCCACATGGTGCAAACTGCGTAGCCCGTCATGCCCCTCGAAATGCCAACGGCCATCACTGAACACGCGTTCATCGGCATACGCCGCGACCACTTCGCCGAGGAACAGATCGTAGGTCTGCTGGTTGTGGGGTTCGGGCAACAGTCGGCATTCCAGCCAGGCAATACAGCCTTCCAGCAGCGGCGCTTCGGTGTACTCACCGCTGAACACCTGCAGGCCGTAGGTGGAAAACTTGTCGGTTTCGGTGCCGGTGGTGTTGCCGACAGTTTGCACAAGATCGGCCTGGGCAGCGCACGGCACCTGCAACACGAAGGTGCCGGAGCCTTCCAGCAGCTGGCGGGTCCAGGTGGCTTTGTCCAGGACCACCGCGACTTTCGGCGGTTCGAAATCCAGCGGCATGGCCCAGGCTGCGGCCATGATATTGCGCTGGCCGTTGTGCGCCGCGCTGACCAGCACGGTCGGGCCGTGGTTAAGCAAACGGTAAGCCTTGGACAGCGGAACGGGGCGACGGTGGGTAGCGCTCATGAATGGCTCTTCGGACAAGGAAAAAGCCTACGATACTCCAACGCCCGCCCCCTCCGTCACTCCCGGTTTCAGTGGTTCAACTGATTGGCGAACTGCCCCACCGCGCTGACCACCTTCTGTGCGCCGTCCTGGATTTCCACGATCACTGTGCCGGCTTCCGCCGCCAGGGCCAGGCCCTGCTCGGCTTGCAGACGGCCGTCGGTCATCAGGGACACCGCATCGCGGGCCATGTCCTGGTTCTGACGCACCACACCGACAATTTCTTCGGTGGCCTTGCTGGTGCGTGAAGCCAGTTGGCGCACTTCATCGGCCACTACCGCAAAACCACGCCCCTGCTCGCCCGCGCGCGCCGCTTCGATGGCGGCGTTGAGTGCCAGCAGGTTGGTCTGTTCGGCGATACCGCTGATGGTCTTGACGATGGTACCGATCACCTGGGACTGCTCGTTCAACGCCTCGATGCCTTCCCCGGCCTGTTGCATGTGCTTGGCCAGGTCGCGCATCACCTCCACCGCCTGGGTCACGACGGTAGTACCACGCTGGGCACTGCTGTCGGTTTGCAGGGACGTGCTGTAGGCAATGTTCGCGGCCTCGGCGACCGCTTGTTCCTGGTTGACCTGATCGGTGATCACCGTGGCGAACTTGACCACCTTGTACAACCGGTCGGTGGTGTCCAGCACCGGGTTGTAGGTCGCCTCCAGCCACACCACGCGGCCATGGCTGTCTACACGCTTGAAGCGTGCCGCCACGAACTCGCCGGCATTCAGGCGCTTCCAGAAGTCCTGGTACTCGGTGCTGTTGTATTCCTCCGGCTCACAGAACATGCGGTGATGTTTGCCCTGGATCTGCGCCAGGCTGTAACCCATGCCGCTGAGGAAGCGGTCATTGGCAGTGAGCACATGTCCGCCGAGGTCGAACTCGATCACCGCGGTGGAACGCACCAGCGCAGTGATCAGGTTTTCGTGCTCGCGGGACGCCTCGATGGTGCGTGTGAGGTCGCTGGAGTAGATCGAAAAATGCTTGATGCGCCCGTCCGAACCCCGCACCGGCTGCAACACCGAACGCAGCCACGCCTCTTTGCCGTTGCCGCGCATCAGGCGCAGGGTGCCGGCGTAATGTTCACCCCGTGCCAGGGCGTTCTTGAAGCGCAGCTGGAATTCGTCCTGACGCAGATTCGCGGGCATCAGGTCATCAATCGTGCGCCCTATCAACTGCGGCGCCTGGTAAGCCAGCTCTTGCAGGAAGTTCGCATTGGCCCAGTCGACCCGGCCTTCGGCGTCCAGCGTCAGGCACAGCATTTCACTTTCCAGGCTCTCCTTGACCTGTTGCAAGCTGGACAATTCTTCGCGAAGAGCCGCCAGCTCTTGCTTCAAACGGGAGTTGAACATGGGGCACCGATGGAAATGAGGGAGAAGGATCTGACCTGCATCGGCGCTGCCGGTATTTTCTGAAGAGGGCTTTAGCCCCAGGCCCAACTATATTTTTGGATCCATTAACTGCCGTTGTTTCGGCATACGCCCATCACCTGGTATTCGAGGGTGTTGAGCTTGCCGCTGGAGTCTTCGTAGGTCATGCGCGACGGCACCGCGTTGCACGAACGAATTGGCGGCGTGACGTTGACCACTTTGGCAATGTCCAGCTTCAGGCCATAGCGATACGCCTGCACCTCGGGCGCCGGCTTGCCCTTTTTGGCGGCGTAATCGGCCATGGCTTTTTCATTGCGCTCCATCATCTGTGCGAACGTGCGATCGCCGCCACCTTCCGCCAATGCACCAAACGACAAGACAGCAGTTAATACGCCCAGCGCCAACTTATAAAAATTCATCGTAATTTCCTCGGTTGAAAGTTCAGCACCGAGACTAACCAACTCACCCTGACGCGATCTTCACCAGAACATTACTTATTTGTTAGATAACGGCGAGTTTCCAGAATTGTAATGTTCACGCCACTTCTTCGTTATTCACGGTTTGCAACTATCAGCCCGGGCCAGATCAATAAGAACGCCCACTTCCATAAGAAGCTGAAAACTGCCATCTCCCAGGAGCGAACCATGCATATCCGCCACTACAGCCTTCCCCTTTCACTGTGCGCCGCGTTGCCCTTGACCGCCGTGACCGCGCAAGACAAGCCCGAGGGGTTTATCGAAGGCAGCAGCGTCAACGTGCTGGCCCGGAATTTTTACTTCAACCGCGATGATCGCAAGGGCCAATCCAGCCCCACCGGCAACGGCTACTCGCAAGCCTGGGCGCAGGGGCTGATCGGACGCTTCGAATCCGGCTTTACCCAAGGTACCGTGGGGTTCGGCCTGGACGCCTTCGCCATGGTCGGCGTGAAACTCGACTCTGGCACCGGCCGCAGCGGCGGCAAAGGCTCGTTTGGCGTGTTGCCGGTGGACAGCGACAATCACCCGGAAGACAACTACAGCAAAGTCGGCGGAGCCGCGAAGTTGCGTGTGCTGGACACCGTGGTCAAGGCCGGCGATGTATTCCCGCTCACTCCGGTGGTGGCTTATGGCGATTCACGGGTTTTGCCGGAAAGCTTTCGTGGGGTCACCGCGCAAAACACCAGCCTTGAAGGTCTGAGCCTGCAAGGCGGACACCTGAGCGGTATGAGCCAGCCAACGCAAAGCGGCATGAACAAAGGCTTCGCGACCTTCTACGCCGGCCCGGTCGACTCGCCCTGGATCGGTTATTTCGGCGGCGACTACACCGTCAACAACCACCTGAGCGTCAGCTTGTACAGCAGCCGCCTGAAGGACGCCTGGGACCAGTACTACGCCGGCACCGCCGGCAGTTATCCACTCAACGACGACGTCTCGCTGTTCGGCGACTTCAACTACTACAAGGCGGTAGACGAAGGTAAAAAACTGTTGGGGGAATTCGATAACACCATCTGGAGCGCCAGACTGGGCGTGAAGGTCGGGGCCCACAGCCTGGCCCTCTCTCACCAGCGCAACAACGGCGATGACGACTTCGATTACCTGCGCCAATCGGACTCGATCTTCCTCAACAACTCGATCCAGTACAGCGACTTCAACTCGCCCAAGGAGCGTTCCTGGATGGTGCGCTACGACCTGGACATGCAGGCGTTCGGCATTCCCGGCCTGTCGTTCATGACCCGCTACGGCAAAGGCACCGGCGCTGACTACAGCAACGCCAACGCGGTGTACATGCGTCGCGACAGTGCCGGCAACCCGCTCACCGACCAGCGCCGCTGGGAACGGGATATCGAGGCCAAATATGTGGTGCAGGCCGGCCGTTTGAAGGACTTGTCACTGCGACTTCGCCAGGCAACCGTGCGTTCAAGTACATTCGAGTCGGACCTGGAAGAAGTTCGGCTGATTGTCGAATACCCCATCGCAGTGCTCTGAATTCTGCCGATTAGTTTCACTTGTCGACGTTCTATACCTGCTCACAAGTTGAAGCCTGTCAGAACTGTAATATCGGCCTCACCTTCGCGTTAAGTTGCACTTCTTACAGTGCACATCGCACACACCTCATCTCTGCGGCTGTTGTGTAGCTCCTTTGGAACAGAGATGAATTTTTACGCCCCGCCCGGGGCGTTTTTTTTGCACGCGGCGTCAGTGACGAATCGTCGCACCGGCTTGGCTCGGCTTGACCCTAAAGTTACTTCACGGTTCAGAGTCTTCCTACAGCGCACCCCGCCTCCCTATGAGGCCATGTCCTTTTTCGTTTTTATTGAAGGTAAATCCCCATGCGTATCCTTGTGGTTGAGGACGAGCAGAAAACCGCCGACTACCTACAACAAGGCCTGACCGAAAGCGGTTACGTCGTCGATTGCGCCGCCAGCGGCATCGATGGGCTGCACCTGGCCCGGCAGCACAGCTATGAACTGGTGATCCTCGACGTCAACTTGCCCAACACCGACGGTTGGGATGTGCTGGCGCAACTGCGCCGCGACGGCAACCAGCGCGTGATGATGCTCACCGCGCGCGGTCGGCTGGCCGACAAGATCAAGGGCCTTGACATGGGCGCCGACGATTATCTGGTCAAGCCCTTTGAATTCCCGGAACTGCTGGCCCGCGTGCGAACCTTGTTGCGGCGCAGCGAGCACATTCCACTGCCGGATGTGCTGCGTGTCTCGGACCTGGAACTCGACCCGCGCCGACATCGCGCCTATCGCGGCAACCGCCGCATCGACCTGACCACCAAGGAGTTCGCCCTGCTGCATGTGTTGATGCGCCAGGCCGGCGAAGTGATGACCCGTACGCAGATCATCTCGCTGGTGTGGGACATGAACTTCGACTGCGACACCAATGTAGTGGAGGTTTCCATCAGCCGCCTGCGGGCCAAGGTCGATGATCAGAGCGAGGTGAAGTTGATCCACACCATTCGCGGCGTGGGTTATGTGCTGGAGGCGCGCCCATGAAGACCAGCAGTCTGTCGATGCGCCTGGGGCTGACGGTCAGCCTGATGGGCGCCGGGTTGGTGCTGCTGCTGGCGACCCTGGCGTACCTGGCCCTGACCCACGAACTGGACAAGCTGGCACGCAAGGGCCTGGAAAACAAAATGGAGCAGCTGGCCCATACCCTCGGCCAGGGCCTGGATGAACACCGCATCACCAATCGCCCTCACTCACTGCTGGACCTGGTGATGGGTCACGACAACATCTACCTGACCATCCTCGGCGCACGGCCCGAGGCAACGGTGCTACTGAGCGTCGGCGCCAAGCCCCAACAGCCCTTGTTGCTCGACGTGCCCACCGGTAAAAACCTGGCGTATTTGAACTGGGTCGACGGCCAGGGCAATCGTATCCTCAGTGCCACGCGCCTGATGCCCCTGCAAGGGGGCGAGTACGTACATGTGCTGCTGTCGCTGGACCGTTCGGATGATGAAGCGTTGCTCAGTGCCTACCTGCGCTCCACGGTGATCGCCCTGCCGATGCTGCTGATCCTGATCGGCATGGGCGCCTGGTGGCTGGTGCAACGCGGGCTCGCGCCACTGCAGCAGTTCAGCCGTGTTGCAGCCAAGGTCACGACCCAGGACCTGACCCATCGCCTGTCCCTGGACAACCTGCCCAAAGAGCTGGGCGAACTGGCCGAGGGCATCAACGTTATGCTGCATCGCCTCGACGCCGGAGTGCAGCAACTGTCGCAGTTCTCCGACGACCTGGCCCACGAACTGCGCGCGCCCCTGACCAACCTGATGGGCAAGGCCCAGGTGACCCTGTCCCGCGAACGGCCCTCGGAGGACTACAAGGCCAGCCTGGAATCCTGCACCGAGGAAATGGAGCGCCTGTCGCGCATGGTCTCCGACATGCTGTTTCTCGCCCAGGTCAGCCACCCGGCAGCGCGCGCCGGGTTTGCTCCGGTATCGCTGGCGCAGGAGGCGCAGCGTGTGATGGAGTTGTTCGCCCTCAGCGCCGAGGACAAACACATCACCCTGAGCCTGCGCGGCGATGCCTGGGTGCTGGGGGATCGCCTGATGATCCAGCGCGCTATCTCCAACCTGCTGTCCAACGCCATTCGCCATACCCCGCACGACGCCAGCATCTTGCTGCTGGTGGAAAGCTATGAGCAAAGCGTATCGCTGTCCGTGGGCAACCCCGGGCGCGGCATCGAAGCCCATCACCTGCCGCACCTGTTCGAACGTTTCTATCGCGCCGACAACAGCCGCGCCCGGGCCGAAGGCGGCACCGGCCTGGGGCTGGCCATCGTGCAGTCGATCATGCACCTGCATCAGGGGCACGCCGACGTCAGCAGCCAGCCGGGCCGGTTCACACGGTTCAGCCTGGTGTTTCCTCTTCCTTGCGATGGGCCCACTGGTACAACGCCGGCAGCACCAGCAAGGTCAGCAACGTAGAGGAGATGATCCCGCCGATCACCACCGTCGCCAGGGGCCGCTGCACTTCGGCGCCGGTACCGGTGGCGAGCGCCATCGGGATAAAACCGAGGGACGCGACCAACGCCGTCATCAACACCGGACGCAGCCGGGTCAGCGCGCCCTCATTGATCGCCATCGACAACGAACGCCCTTCCTCACGCAGGTTGCGGATGAAGGCGATCATCACCAGGCCGTTCAATACCGCCACACCGGACAAGGCAATAAAACCCACACCCGCCGAGATCGACAACGGAATATCCCGCAGCCACAGCGCCATGATCCCCCCCGTCAACGCAAACGGAATTCCGGTGAACACCAGCAGGCCGTCCCTGAGGTTGTTGAACATCATGAACAACAATCCGAACACCAGCAGCAACGCTACCGGCACCACAATGCGCAAGCGCTCGGACGCTTCCTTCAACTGTTCGAACTGGCCGCCCCAGTTGGTCCAGTAGCCCGCCGGGACCTTCACCTGGGCGAGAATCGCCGCCTCAGCCTCTTCCACGAACGAGCCGATATCCCGCCCGCGCACGTTGGCGCTGACGATCACCAGGCGCTTGCCGTTCTCGCGGCTGATCTGGTTCGGGCCGAGGACCAGGTCCAGGCTCGCCACCTGGGACAAGGCGATGAAACCCAACTGGCCGGAAGCGTTTACCGGCACTGGAATCAACAGCCGCGACAACCCGTCGATATCGGTGCGCAGCGCGTCGGACAAGCGCACGACCATGTCGAAACGCCGGTCACCTTCGTACAGCGTACCGGCCTGGCGCCCGCCGACGGCGACCGCGATGGTGTCCTGCACATCGCCCACGTTCAGGCCAAAACGCGCGGCCTTGTCGCGGTCGATATTGATGGTCAGCACCGGCAGGCCGGAGGTTTGTTCAACCTTGACTTCCGAGGCGCCGTTGAGCTTTTGCAAGGTCTCGGCGATTTCGCCGGCGGTCTGGTTGAGCACGTCCATGTCATCGCCAAACACCTTCACCGCCACATCGCTGCGCACCCCGGAAATCAGCTCGTTGAAACGCAGTTGAATCGGCTGCGACAACTCGTACGCGCTGCCCGGCACAATCGCGCTGGCACGCTGGATATCGGCGATCAGGGTTTCCCGGGACTTCTTCGGGTCGGGCCATTGGTCCTTGGGTTTGAGCATCACGTAGCTGTCGGAAATGTTCGGCGGCATCGGGTCGGAAGCAATTTCCGCAGTGCCGGTACGTGCGAATACCCGCTCGATTTCCGGCACCTGGGCCATCAAGGTTTTTTCCAGTTGCTGCTGCATCTGCACCGACTGCGTCAGGCTGGTACCGGGTACGCGCAAGGCCTGCTGGGCAAAATCGCCTTCGCTGAGGCTGGGGATAAATTCGCTGCCCATGCGGCTGGCAACCACGCCCGAAGCGACGATGGTCAATACCGCCAGGCCGAACACCAACGGACGCCGCGCCATCACCCAGCCCAGCACCGGCGCATACTCCCGACGCGCACTGCGCATGACAAGGTTTTCTTCTTCCTTGACCTTGCCGGTGACGAACAACGCAATCGCCGCCGGCACAAAGGTCACCGACAGCATCATCGCGCCCAATAGAGCGATCACCACGGTAAACGCCATGGGATGGAACATCTTCCCGGCCACCCCGGTGAGGGCGAAGATCGGCAGGTACACCACCATGATGATCAGTTGTCCGAAGATCAGCGCTCGTCGTGCTTCCTTGGCGGCAGCGAACACTTCGTGCAGGCGCTCGCTGCGCGTCAACAGTCGCCCGTGACGCTGCTGTGCGTGAGCCAGGCGGCGGATGGCGTTTTCGACGATCACCACCGCACCGTCGACGATGATGCCGAAATCCAGCGCACCGAGGCTCATCAAGTTGGCGCTGACCTTGTTGGTGAACATGCCGGTGAAGGTGAACAGCATCGCCAGCGGGATCACCATCGCGGTGATCAGTGCGGCGCGGATATTGCCGAGGAACAGGAACAGCACCGCGACCACCAACAGCGCGCCTTCGAAGAGGTTTTTCTTCACCGTGGCGATGGCTTTTTCGACCAGATTGGTGCGGTCGTAGACCGTGACGGCGACCACGCCTTCGGGCAGCGAGCGGTTGATCTCTTCGAGTTTTTTCGCCACGGCCAGGGACACGCTGCGGCTGTTTTCGCCGATCAACATGAACACCGTGCCGAGTACGACCTCGCGACCGTTTTCCGTGGCGGCACCGGTGCGCAACTCGCGGCCGATCTCGACCTGGGCCACATTGCGCACGCGAATCGGCGTGCCGTCCGCACTGGTGATGACAATATTGGCGATGTCATCGATGGACGCCAATTGTCCTGGCGCACGGATCAGCAGTTGCTCGCCACTGCGCTCGATGTAGCCGGCGCCGACGTTGGCGTTGTTGCGCTCCAGCGCCGTGACCAGGTCATTCAAGGTCAGGTTGTAGGCGGCCAGGCGCTTGGGGTCGGGCGCGATCTGGTACTCCTTGGCGAAGCCGCCAATGGTGTTGATCTCGGCCACGCCCGGTACGTTGCGCAGTTGCGGCTTGATGATCCAGTCCTGGATGACACGAAGGTCCGTCGGGGTGTAAGGCGTGCCGTCGTCCTTGCGCGCACCGTCCCTGGCCTCGACGGTCCAGAGGAAAATCTCCCCCAGTCCGGTGGAAATCGGCCCCATCGCCGTCTCGATACCCTGCGGCAATTGCCCGCGGGCCACTTGCAGGCGCTCATTGACCAATTGGCGGGCGAAGAACAGATCGGTGCCGTCCTTGAAGATCACCGTCACCTGGGACAAACCGGAACGCGACAACGAACGGGTCTGCTGCAAACCGGGCAAGCCGGCCATGGCGGTTTCGATGGGAAAGGTGATGCGCTGTTCGGTTTCCAGCGGCGAATACCCGGCCGCTGCAGAGTTGATCTGCACCTGCACATTGGTGATGTCGGGCACCGCGTCGATGGGCAGTTTCTGATAGCTGGCGATGCCGACACCGGCCATCAACAGCACTGCCAGCAGCACGATGATGCGCTGCTCGATGGCAAATTGGATAAGGCGCTCAAACATGGGAAATCACTCGCGGGATCAATGGGCGTGTTCGGCCGAGCCTTTGCCCAGTTCGGACTTGAGGATGAAGCTGCCGACGGTGGCCACCTGCGCTCCCGCCTCAAGCCCCTGACGTACCTCGACGTAGCCGTCTTCCCTCGCGCCCAGCTCCAGGTGACGGGTGACAAATCCGTGCTCGGTGCGCACGAACACCGAAGGCTTGTCCTCGACGGTCTGGATCGCCTCCTGGGGCACCGTGACCCTGGCCTGGAAGGTGTCGGCGGCCAATTGCACGCTCACAAACAGACCCGGGCGCCAGGCATCGTCAGGATTGGGCACGCTGATGCGCACCGTCGCGGTGCGGGTTTGTTCACCGAGCAGATTGCCGACATACGCCACCGTACCCTGCACGTCAGTGCCCATTTCGGTGGAGCTGACCTTGACCGGCTTGCCGACGCGGACCTTGTTCAGGTCCTTGGGAAACACGCCGAACGTCACCCACACCTGGGACAGGTCCGAAAGAGTGAAGGCGCTAGTGGTTTCACTCACGACTTCGCCGACACCCAAGTGTTTTTCCACCACCACGCCGGCGAACGGTGCACGCAGCTCATAGCGATTGCCCCCCACCAGCACGGCGTTGCCGCTGAGGGCAGTCATCTTCTGACGCGCGTTGTTCAGGGCGATTTCGGCTTCTTGCAGGGTCTGGCGCGCCAGCAGGTAATCCTGCTCGGCAGAGATTTTGTCCTGCCACAATTGGCGTTCGCGCTGGAAGGTGGTGCGTGCCAGTTCGACCCGCCGCTCGCTGGCCGCCAACTCGCTGCGCTGCTCGGAAATCTGCTGGCTGGCGATCACCGCCAAGACCTCGCCCTTCTTCACCGACTGGCCAAGGTTGACCTTCACCGACTCCACCACCCCCGCCGTACGCGGGACGATGTGGGACGTGCGGTCTTCGTCGAAGCGCACCTCGCCCGGCAGCACCAGTAACGTGCTGACCGAACGGGGTTGTGCCTCAGCGATTTGAATGCCGGCGGCCTGGATCTGCTGTGCGGTGAGTTCAAGTTCGCCTTCTTCTTCATCGGCCTGCGCAAAACTGCACAGCATCAGGCCCAGGGCGACGGCAAGCGCCACACCTTGTCGGTTGTTCATAGAGGACTCCAAAGACAATCAAAAACGGGCGAGGTCGCCGTAGATCCGTTCGATGCGTACCCAGGCGTCGGTGGCCTGGGCGGTGGCGGTGAGGTATTGGGTGCGCGCCGCAATCAGCGTGCGCTGGGCGTCCAGCACGTCGAGGAAGCTGAACTTGCCCATTTCGAACCCTCGGGTGGCACTGTCGACCGCGCTTTGCGCGGCGGGCAGGATCTGCTGGTTGAATGCGTGCACTTCGGTATTCGCGGATTGCCACAGGTCGAGGGCCTGGCGGGTTTCGGTGCGCAAGCGCAATTCGGCGGCGTTGCGCAGGTCGCGGGCCTGGTCGGCACGACGGCTGGCGGCCAGCACATTGCCCTGGTTGCGGTTGAACAACGGGATAGGCATCGACACGCCCACCAGGTTCACGCGCTCACGCACGCCGGCGTCGTACTGGCTGCCGATGGACACGTCGAGGTCGGGAATGCGCTGGGCTTTCTCCAGACCGACGCTGGCTTCGTTTTGCAGGATGCTCAGTTCTGCCAGGCGCAGCTCGGCGGTTTGCTCCAGACGCGTCAGCAGTTGGGTGGCTGCCGGCAAGGGCGGTATGGATTGGGCTTGCGTGGCGACCGCCTGGAAGTCCGCGGTGGCACTGCCCGTGCTGGCAGCGAGCCGACGATAGGCGTCGGTGAGGCCGACCTGCGCGCGGTTCAGCTCCAGGCGAATCTCGGACAATTGCACCTGGGCCCGGGTGCCTTCCACCGGCGACGCCTTGCCCGCAGTCACTCGCCCATTGGCGACCACCAGGCCGCGCTCGGCCAAGGCCAGGGAGCGCTGGGCAAGGTCGAGGCGCTCCTGGGCGCGCAGGGCGCCGTAGTAGTTGTCGATCACCTCGGCACGCAAGGTGTTGCGCCGCTGCTCCAGGGTCAGCGCGGCGGCGTCCCGGGCGCGGGAAGCGACGTCGATGCGTGCGCCACGTTTGCCGCCCAGCTCCACGGTCTGGCTGATCTTGATACTGGTGGTGCGCGAGTCACGGCGGGTGTCTTCAGCGTCCCAGGAGGCCACCGGGTTGGGGATGAGCCCCGCCTGCTGGCGTCCCCCCTGGGCAATGTCGATCTCCCATTGCGCCGCCGCCAGGTCCGGGTTGTTGGCGAAGGCGGTTTGCAGGGCCGCATCGAGGGTGAGGGTTTGTGCCTGGGCCGCGCTGGCAACAATCCACAACACAGCGGCCCCCAGAAGTTTTTTAACGGAAATAGCCATAACGAGAGTTCCACGCCCATGAAGTGCAAGCGGAGGGCAATGTAGCCGTCGAGACTTATCAGGGCGGTGGAGCAAAGATTACAAATCCGACAGCAATGGCTCTGGGGCGGGCATTTCGCTGTCTTACCGCTGATCGCACCAAAACGGTACATAAGCACTTGGCCATCGTCGTATCGGGTATGCTTTTCGAACAAGAAACAAAAAGAAACAATTTCCCCAACCTGTTCGATAAGGAGTCCCGTCTTGGAGTTATCGACTGCCGCGTGGATGGTTCACGACACCCGCCTCATGTTCTGTGTACTGCTGGCGATTGTCAGCATCATCGTGCTGATCAGTGCGACCCGGTTGCCGCCGTTCCTGTCGATTCTGATCGGCACCTTTATCGCCGGGGTCGGCGCGGGACTGCCGCCCGAAGAAGTCGCCAAGGCGTTCAGCAAAGGGGCGGGAGCGATCCTCGGCGAAGCCGGGATCATCATTGCCCTGGGTTCGATGCTCGGCGCGCTGATGGCGGAATCCGGTGCAGCCGACCGTATCGCCACCACCTTGCTCGGATTGGGCAAGGGCAAGGCATTGCCCTGGGTAATGGCGCTGGTGGCCATGGTGATCGGCCTGCCGCTGTTTTTCGAAGTGGGCCTGGTGATGATGGTGCCGATCATCTTTGTGATGGCCAAGCGCTCGAACCTGCCGCTGCTGAAAATCGCCATTCCGGCACTGGCCGGCATGACCACTCTGCACGCGCTGATGCCCCCACACCCGGGGCCCCTGATTGCGGTGAGCGCCCTGCATGCCGACCTGGGCCTGACCATGCTGCTGGGCTTTTGCCTGGCGGTGCCGGCGGTGATCCTGGCCGGGCCGATCTATGGCAATTGGTTGTCCAAGCGGTTACAGGTGGATGAACCCGCCGATATCGGCGCGCTGTTCAGCGCCCCGCCCAAAGCCCCGCGTCAACCAAGCTTCGGCGTGTCGTTGCTGATCATTCTGTTGCCGGTGATCTTGATGCTCGGCAGCACCCTGGCCAAAGTCGCCATGCCGCCGCAAAGCACGGTCGCGATAACCCTGAAATTCCTTGGTGAGCCCCTGATTGCCCTGGGCCTGGCGGTGATCGCTGCCGTGATCTGCCTGGGCTGGGCTGCCGGCATGCCGCGCGCCGAAGTCGGCAATACCCTGCGCAAGGCCCTGGCGCCGATCGCCGTGCTGCTGCTGACCATCGGCGCCGGTGGCGGCCTCAAGCAAACCCTGTTGGACGCGGGAGTGAGCCAGACCATCAGCAAGGTTGCCGAGGGCGCGCATATGCCCTACCTGTTGCTGGCCTGGCTGATCGCCGTGGCCCTGCGCCAGGCCACCGGCTCGGCGACCGTCGCCACCACGACCACCGCCGGCATCCTCGCCCCCATGATGGCCGGGCTGGCGGTGACGCAAAGCTCGCTGGTCGCCCTGGCGATTGGCGCAGGCTCGGTGTTCTTCTGCCACGTCAACGACGCCGGATTCTGGATGGTGCGCGAGTACTTCGGCTTGCAGCTGAAACAGACGATCTGGGTGTGGTCGGTGTTGCAGACCATCGTTTCAGTGGTGGGACTGGTCGGTACGTTGGTGCTCTGGCACTTTTTGACCTGACCCTCAGGCCGCCAAGGTGTGGCGCTTGCCAAACAGCGCCACACTCCCCACCCCCACCGCGCCCATCACCACGCAATACCCCACGCAAATCCACGGGCTGGTCGGCATCAATGCGATCAGCATCAGCGGTGTGGTGCTCGCCCACAGGGCGTAGGCGATGTTGTAGGTAAAGGAAATCCCCGAGACTCGCACTTGCGCCGGGAACAGCCCGACCATCACCGACGGCACCGCGCCCACCACGCCACAGCTCAGGCCCGCCACAGCATACGCCGCGCCCAGCCACACGCCGCCGGCGATGAGGCTGGCATACAGCATCGCGATGCCGGCCGGCAGCAACAGGCTGTAGACCAGCACCGCGCGCCAGGCGCCGATGCGGTCGACCAGCAAGCCAGCCAGTACACAGCCGATATTCAGGAACACGATGCCCAACGCGCTCAAGGCGAACGTGTGGCTGGGGCTCATGCCGAAGGTTTTCTGCATCATGGTCGGGGTGATCACCACAAGGACCACCACCGCCGAGGTCAGGACGCAGGTGAGGATCATCGCCGGCAGCAGCACGGCGCGATGGTCGCGTAACACGGTACGCAATGGCAGTTCGGCGGCGGCCTGGCGGCGGGCCTGCATTTCGAGGAACACCGGGGTTTCGCTGAGCCAGCGACGCAGCCACACGCCGATCACGCCGAACACACCACCGAGCAGGAACGGCAAGCGCCAGGCGTAGTCGAGGATTTCCGCCGGGGTGAAGACCTGCGCCAGCAGGGTGGCGGTCAGTGCGCCGAGCAGATAACCGAACGTCAGCCCGGCTTGCAGGAAACCCAAGGCGTAACCACGATGGTTGGGGGGCGCATGCTCCGCGACGAAGGTCCAGGCGCTTGGCACTTCACCGCCTACCGCCGCGCCCTGCAGTACACGCAGCGCCAGCAGGATCAGCGGGGCGAAATAGCCGATCTGCGCGTAGGTGGGCATGATCCCGATCAGCAGGCACGGCAAGGCCATCATCAGGATGCTCAAGCTGAATACGCGCTTGCGCCCCAGATGGTCGGCGAAGTGCGCCATGAGGATGCCACCCAGTGGGCGCGCCAGGTAGCCGGTCACGAAGATGCCGAAGCTTTGCAGCAAACGCAGCCACTCGGGCATTTCCGGGGGGAAGAACAGTTGGCTCAAGGTCAGCGCGAAAAACACGAAGATAATGAAGTCGTAGATTTCCAGGGCACCGCCCAGGGCGGCCAGGCCCAGGGTTTTGTAGTCGGAGCGGGAAAAACGCTGCGCCTGTGGAGAAAGGGTGGCAGTCATGTAGAGGCTCGGCAGACAAACAAAATGGCGTGCAGGTTATGAGCTGAGCCCGATGATGGCAATCACGGCAGATATATTTGTTTTCCTCATTGATCGATGAAGATAACTACATTCCCAAATCAAAGGCCGTAGCGGAACATGCCGGAAAATTGCCTGCACCATAATAATTACAAGAGGAAAGACTCGTGGCCGACGCTATCGAAGAAAGCCGCTATGCCCGATTTGCCCTGCGCTGTTCCAATTTCGCCGAACGCTGGTTCCCTGACTCCTGGGTGTTTGCTGCCCTCGCCGTGATCATTGTCGCCGTGGCGACCCTGGGCATGGGTGCAGCGCCGACCGAGGCCGCCAAGGCATTCGGCGATGGGTTCTGGAGCCTGATTCCGTTCACCATGCAGATGGCCTTCGTGGTGATCGGCGGTTATGTGGTCGCCAGTTCCCCGCCAGCGGTGAAGTTGATCGACCGCCTGGCCCGCATCCCGAAGAACGGCCGCTCGGCCGTGGCGTGGGTGGCGCTGATTTCCATGGTCGCCTCCCTGCTGAACTGGGGCCTGTCCCTGGTATTCGGCGGTTTGCTGGTGCGGGCGCTGGCGCGTCGCACGGATTTGCGCATGGATTACCGCGCAGCAGGTGCCGCTGCGTATCTGGGGCTTGGCGCCGTGTGGGCACTGGGTCTGTCGTCGTCCGCCGCACAGTTGCAGGCCAACCCGGCCAGCCTGCCGCCGTCGATCCTGGCGATCACCGGGGTGATTCCGTTCACCGACACGATCTTCCTGTGGCAATCCGGCGTGATGCTGCTGGCGTTGATCGTGGTGTCGCTGATCATCGCCTACGCCACCGCGCCCGGCCCGAACAGCGCCCGCGATGCGAAGGATTGCGGCGTCGACCCGGCCTTCAACCTGCCCAAGCTGCAAGCCCCGAGCCGCCCGGGCGAATGGCTGGAACACAGCCCGTTGCTGACCATCCTGCTGGCCCTGCTGGCAGCGGGCTGGTTGTTCCATGAGTTCTCGACCAAACCGGCGATCAGCGCCATCTCGGGGCTGAACACCTATAACTTCCTGTTCATCATGGTGGGTGCCCTGCTGCACTGGCGCCCGCGCAGCTTCCTTGATGCCGTGGCGCGCGCGGTGCCGACCACCACCGGCGTGCTGATCCAGTTTCCGCTTTACGGCTCGATCGCCGCGCTGATGACCGTGGTCAAGGGTGGCGACGGCCAGACCCTCGCGCACCATATCTCGACCTTCTTCACCTCCATCGCGTCCCACGACACCTATGCATTGCTGATGGGTGTGTACTCGGCGGTGCTGGGCTTCTTTATCCCGTCGGGCGGTGGCAAGTGGATCATCGAAGCGCCCTACGTGATGCAGGTGGCCAATGACCTGCAATACCACCTGGGCTGGGCGGTGCAGATCTACAACGCCGCCGAGGCGCTGCCGAACCTGATCAACCCGTTCTATATGCTGCCGCTTTTGGGAGTATTGGGCCTGAAGGCGCGAGACCTGATCGGGTTCTCGTTCGTGCAGTTGCTGGTGCACACACCGTTGGTGTTGTTCCTGCTGTGGGCGTTGGGGACGACGCTGAAGTATTTGCCGCCGGTGATGCCTTAATCAGCAGGCGAAGCACCTGTTGTTACAACAGGTGCTTCATGCAGATACGACGGGAAGATGCGTCAATAAGTCAGGCAAGGCGCTCTGGATCGTGTCCCAAACGACATCAAGGTTAATATCGAAATAACCGTGGGCGATTCGGTTGCGCATTCCGCGCATGCTACGCCATGGGACTTGTGAGTGACCTGCCGCAAAATCCGGATACTGGTCCATGATTTTCGTCGACGCTTCACCGATGATGATCAGACTCATGATCACAGCTTGCTGCGTACGTCGGTCCTCCAGAAACGTCTCTTTACTCAAACCTTCGACAAAAGTTATCGCGTCCGTTGCCGCCAGTCTGATGTGATCCAAGTAATCACCGAGGCGATTTGCTGTCATACCGGTTGAGCCTCAGCCAGAACCTTGGCACGAAACTTCAGAGGTAAATCGGCAGGCGTCACTACATCCACATTGACCCCGAGCAAATCCTCAAGCTCCACCTGAAGCCCACCCAAATCGAAAAGAGTGGTCCCCGGCGGCGCGTCGACTAAAAGATCAAGGTCACTGCCGTCCTGATCGGTACCCAGCAAAACAGACCCAAACACTCTGGGGTTTGAAATCCGAAAACGCCCGACAACTTCTCTGACGGCAGTGCGTTGTAGAGCCAGGGCGGTAGAAGGTTTCACGGCTCACCTCAGTGATATCCATTATCGGACCAGTCTAGCAGCGCTGGGCGCCCATAGACACATACATACCGCCCGCTAAAACGCCTGGCCCCAAATAGAAACGACAACATGAAAGCCAGCTCTCTGACCAGACGCGCGGGCTTATCTCACCGAAAAAGATGCAGTCACAGCCCAGGTGGAGTACTTGCGAGCAGGCAGCCAATTGGTGCTGCGTCTGCTGTGATTCGCTGACTCAAACCGCTGTCTTCGTTCCGTCACATTCCATTGTTACCGTTCCGGCGAAATATCTTGCAACATCTCGCCAGGGACTCCCGCAATGAGTGACGAGCACGAAGACCGCCCTTCCGCCGATTCCGTAGCCCAACCGCCGGTCGATACCAGCCGTCGGCGCTTCCTTGGGGGCGCGGCAGTGCTGGGGGTTGGTGCGACGTTGAGTGCCTGCGGCAACACAGGTGAAGCACCGGGCAAACCGGCAACTCGGCCGCTCACACCGCAAGAGCTGGACAAGGCCCTGCACGACCAGGTGAAAACCGTGGTGGTGATCTATGCCGAGAACCGCAGTTTCAACAACCTGTTTGCAGACTTTCCTGGCGTGGAGAAACCACTCTCGGCGCTGACCGCTGCCGACACGCAGCAACGCGACCGCGATGGCACGCTGCTGACCACCCTGCCCCCTGCCTGGGGCGGTGTATTGCAGGTCGGCCCGCAGACCGTGGATGGGGTGACGTACCCGAGCGAAGTGCAATTCCAGCAAAACCTGCCCAACGCCCCTTATGCGCTCAAAGGCCCGAACGCCGAAGACTTGCCTTTGAGCCTGGTCACCCGCGACCTGTGGCACGTGTTCTATCAGAACCAGATGCAGATCAACGGCGGCAAGAATGACGGTTTCGTCGCCTGGGCCGACTCCGGTGGCCTGGTGATGGGTCACTATGCCCAGAGCCGGTATGCCCTGCGCCTGTGGGACGTCGCCAAGGAATTTGTGCTCTGCGATAACTTCTTCCAGGGCGCGTTTGGTGGCTCGTTCCTCAACCACCAGTACCTGATCAGCGCTACCGCGCCGTTTTACCCGAATGCCGCGCAGTCGGTGGCCAAGGCACAGATTGCCACGCTGCAAAGCGATGACCCTGCCGACCCGCGTCTCAAGCCGCTGGACAAGTCCCCGGCCAGCGCCATGACCGGCCCGCCGCAGTTCGGTCCCAGCGCATTGACCCCGGATGGCTACGGGGTGAACACCCTGGCGCCGCCCTACTGGCCGACCTGGATTCGCGACCCGGAAAACCCTGATTATTCCAAGCCGGACCTGCCCAATGTGCTGGTGCCGCAGACCCACGAACACATCGGCGACAAGCTGTCGAAAAAGAACGTCGACTGGGCGTGGTACGCCGGCGCGTGGCAAGCGACGCTGGATCAGTTCAAGGATTCGGGCGGCATTCCGAAGATCCCGAACTTCCAGTACCACCACCAGCCATTCAACTACTTCAAGCAGCAGGGTCCGGAAAACCGCGCCGAGCGTGACAAACGCCTGCGCGATGGCGGCCTGGGCGATGAGCCAGGCACCAACAAATTCTTCGCCGACGCCCAAGCCGGCAAACTGCCCGCCGTGACCTTCTACAAGCCCCAGGGCAATCTCAACATGCACGCAGGGTATGCCGACGTGGCCTCGGGTGACCGCCATATCGTGCGTGCCCTGAAGGTACTGCAGGAAAGCCCGCAGTGGAAAAACATGGTGGTGGTGGTGACGGTCGATGAAAACGGCGGCTGGTGGGACCACGTCGCACCGCCCAAGGGGGACCGTTGGGGCCCGGGCACGCGGATTCCCGCCATCGTGGTCTCGCCGTTCGCACGCAAGGGCACGGTGGACCATACGGTGTACGACACCGCGTCGATCCTGCGCCTGATCACCCGGGTGTTCCAGCTGGAAACCCTGGACGGCCTCAAGCAACGCGATGAGGCGATGAGCGCTCGCGGGCAGAAGCCCATGGGCGATCTGACCAACACATTGCAGTTCAATGTGTAGGGTTTCTTATCCAATAGCGACACACCCGGCGATTTAGCACGCGGTTTTCCTGGTCAACCGCTACTGTGTGCACGTGGGCCTTCACCCCGCGCAGACGGGCTTTCGCTGACAAGGAATCGACTATGTTCAAACCGACCAGGCTGTCCTTCACCCTGGCCGCACTGATGGCGAGTGCGGTCGTACAGGCTGATATCGAGGTACCGCTGGGGAGTACGCAACGCGTCACCCAGCTTTTTGCGTTTCCCAACAACTGCAATGTGATCTGCTTTCGGCCATGGTCGCTGGAACAGACCGCCGAGCATTATCTGAACCAGAGCCTGCAACGGGACGGTTACAGCCGCGCCAAGGTCAGCGTGAAGAGCCACGACGGCCAGGTGTCGGCGAGCTTCAGCGGGGTGCCGGACACTTACGGCCAGCCGTTGACCAACCTGCTCAACACCGCAGACCTGGCCTACCAGGGCGCCAGTAAACTCAACAGCGACGGCAAGTGGGCGTACAACTGGTACCTGTTCCTGCCGCTGGGCATGGCCCTGGAGAACCGCAAAAGTATCGAGTTGCTGCACTTCCCGCCGGATTATTCACTGACCCAGGCCCAGGACTACCTGGAGTCGAAGACTACCGACCGCTGGGCGGCCCTGCTGACGGACAACGGTATCCCGGCCACTGAAACACCGGCCTACCAGACCATCATCGATATTGCGCCTATCGCCGCGCCCTCCAACGCCGGCAAGGACCTGGAGAACGTCTACAGCTACTTCACCGACTACCAGACGCGCATGGTCAAGGAACTGAGCCTGACCGCCAGTGGCTCGTTGCCGATGGTGGCGTTCGGTGCACCGGTGCGTAACTGGATCAAACAACAGTATGGTCAGACCGTCGGCGTACTGGGCCTGGCGCAGATCAGCCCTGCCGCCGGCAAAAGCGTCGCGGTACTGGGCGCCAACCACCCGAGCTACATCTGGTACGCGGCAGACCCGGCCACGTATGACGGGAACGAACAGAAGGCCGACGAGGCCGGCTTGAAGGTGATGGGCCAGGACTTGAGCGCCGCTTGCTGGCAGGCGGGCATGGGCCAGAAGCCGGCGAACGACCCGAATGTGCTGCTCAAGGCGTGCATGAATACCTGGCAGGTCACGCGCAAAGAGCAGACCTGCGAGCTGTTCTACACCTCGGTACGCGACCTGACGCCAGACCAGGCCAACGCCAAGTGCGCCACGCCGCCGGTCAAGACTCAACTCAAGCAGCTGAAAGACGCCGCTCCCGCCCCCAGCATCACCGCGCCTGCACTCTAGCCCGCCTACAACAACACCGGTTTCTACTGTCAGAGTTGACAGTAGAAATCGATCGCTCATTCAGCGAGTCTGGAGCCGCGATCATTCGCTGCAAGACTGGTAGTCAGACACTCTCCGCAGGTCGATGCAGCCCACCCGAGGAGCGTTATGAAGACTCAAGCCATGGACAAGGCTAAGACCGCTGTGAGTGACTGGCTTTATCCCTTCACCCCACAGCCGGAAAAGGGCTATCCCTCGACAACCCATTTCGAAGTGATAGCCGCCCCGGACGGCACTGGCGCCGGTATCAAGGCCCGCGTGGCCTTTGACAGCCGCGTGTGCATCGCCAAAATCTCCGGCTACGCCGTGAGCGAACGCCGTCGGCACACCTTGCAGTTGTCGTCACGCATCCATTTGTACGATGCATGGTTCTGCGGCTTGCTCTCGCACTCCTGCACACCAAACGTGTTTCTGGACCTGCAATACCTGGAAGTCTGGACCCTGCATGAGATCCGGGCCGGCAGCCTGCTGACCATCGACTACGCCCACAGCGAGGACAGCCTGTGGCGGCAGTTCGCTTGCGACTGCGGCGAGCTGAACTGCCGGGGCTGGATCACCGGTCGCGATGAGCCACTGAACGCCGAGGGCCAGGCGTTCATGGCCCAATGGCGCGACCGTAAGCGCCCTTAGGCTTCGCCCAGCGGACGCAGGCGATACTGCGGCGGCAGTTGCTCGAAACCGCTGATGGTGGTGTTCAAGCTCTTCCAGCGACCGTCCTTGATGCCATAGATGCAACCATGCACCGACAGGCTCTGCCCACGGTGCCAGGCGTTCTGCACGATGCTGGTATGGGCGACGTTGGCCACTTGCTGGATCACGTTCAGCTCGCAGAGGCGGTCGACGCGTTCTTCTTCGGTCGGCAGTTGGGCCAGTACGTCACGGTTTTCGTAGTAAAGGTCACGAATGGTGCGCAACCAGCCATCGATCAGGCCGAACTGACTGTCCTGCATCGAAGCACGTACGCCACCGCAGCCATAGTGGCCGGTAACGAGGATGTGTTTGACCTTGAGCACGTCGACGGCGTATTGGATCACCGACAGGCAATTGAGGTCGGTGTGCAACACCACGTTCGCCACGTTGCGGTGTACGAACAGATCACCGGGCAACATGCCGACAATCTCGTTGGCTGGTACGCGGGCGTCGGAACAGCCGATCCACAGGTATTCCGGGGTTTGCTGGCGGGCGAGCTTGGCGAAGAATTCGGGATCTTCCTGTTTGATCGCGTCCGCCCAGCGTTCATTGTTATCAAGCAGGTCTTGTAGTTCGTTCATCAGGGTAACCCTCAGGAATGATGCGCAGTTTTGTGACTGACAAGCCCTCGTCCAGGTCACGCCGCACGCAAATTAGCTTGAATTTTTGGGGAGCCAGGCCTGTCCACACACTATAAGCCCCACAGTATGAGGATTGGCCATGACTGAATCACGACGTCCCTACGGTGCCGCGCAGCCGCCCGCCATCGACGACAACGAAGACCGCATGGGCTCGGTGCGCGAGCTGGATTTTGACAAGGAAACCCCCACGGCGCAGCGCGGTGATGATTTGACACCGGAAACGCTGATCAAGGAAGACGGTGCACGCGATGCTGCCGAGGAAGGCAACGATAATCCGGCGGATTACGACTTGAGCATCGTGGACGAAGATGACATTGGTGGCGGTAATGGGTTGGATGAGGCCGAACTGGCAGATATTGACCCCGTTGACGGTAACCGCTGATCCCTGTGGGAGCTGGCTTGCCTGCGATGGCGGTATCGAATGACCCACCGTCATCGCGGGCAAGCCCGGCTCCCACAGAAAGCGGTTTTTCAAATTGGAGATGCGTATCTAGTCGACCAGGGTGCAGGCCATGACAACCGCATCTTCGCGGCCACCCACCGCGGGGTAGTAGTCGCGGCGACGGCCGATTTCGTTGAACCCATAGCGCTCGTAAAGGCGGAAAGCACCGGTATTGCTGTCACGCACTTCCAGGAAACACTCCCGGGCGCTGGCGGCATAGGCGCGGGACATCAAATGTTCCAGCAACGCCAGGCCGAGGCCACGGCCCTGGTTTTCCGGTTTGACGGTGATGTTCAGCAGGTGTGCTTCGTCGAGAATGATCTGCACCACGCCGTGGCCCACCTGTTGTTCGCCTTCGAACATCAGCCAGATCTGGTATTTGCCCAACCCATCGAGAAAGATCCCGCGGGTCCAAGGGTGGCTGAACGCCGCGTATTCGATTTTCAGCACGGCATCGAGGTCGGCCTCGGTCATCGGGCGGAAGGATAGAGCATCACTCATCGGTCGTTTTCCAGCGCGCCATCAGCCGGCGCATGGCTTGCCACACATCAGCCTTGCGCTGTGGCTCTTCCATTAACAGTTCCAGGCCCGGCAGGGCCCATACCGAGCCCAGGCCTTCGACCTGTAGCTCGCGGTACCAGGCTTCGGCGTTCGCTTCGCCGGCAAAACGGACGGCGGGCAGGCCGATCAGCCACAGGCACACGCTGGGTTCGTCTTCCAGACGGGCGGACACAAAACCTTGCACAAAATCCCGGGCAGCGTCGGGCCCCTGATCCAGGGTGCCGCGTGCCAGCAACGGCCAGCGCACCGGGTCGCCGACGATCTGCGGGCTATCGGGCAGGCCGGCGGCGCGCAGCATATCCTTGAGCAGCAAATACGCGGGGTCGCGGGCCTGGAAACGCTCGCCGGTCGGCAGCTCCACCAGCAGCAGGCAACGCCCGGCCCGCAGCAATTGCAGGGCAAAACGCGGCGGCGGGACCACCGGAGCCTTGACCACGGGAGCTGCCTCTTCGGCCACCACGGCCTTGGCGACCGATGAAGGCCGTGGCACTTCGATCCTGGCCCGCTCCACCACTGGGCGCACGGGCGCGGCCGGCTTGATTACCGCGACAGGCGCTGCCGCCTCCTCGCCCGACGTTTCGAACGCCTCATAGGGCTCAAGCGCCTGCAACAGCTCGGGCCGTGACGGCGCGGCAAACGGCAGTTCGGTGCGGGGCAACCAGTTGACCACCTGCATGGCGGTCAAGTAAGCGCGACGTCGGGACTCGATAAGCACAGCTCGGCCACTTGTGGATAACTGAAAGTGCGGGGATTCTACCGCTGTTCGGTAACAATCGCCCACTGTGCACTGACCGGCTGTGGATAAATCCCGCGCCCGATGCAGTACAATCGCGACTTTTAATCGCCAACCAGCCGGCCATTCCCATGATCGAACCCAAGCGCGTCCTGCGCGCCCTCGCCGAACACTGGGCCTTACTTGAGCCACTGTGCGAACACTTCGACCAAGGCACCCTGAGCCTGGGTGAACTGCGCGCGCAACTGGCCGCCCAACAACTGGACAGCACGCCCCAGGACATCACCAACCTGCTGGACGTGTGGATTCGCCTGGACATCCTGGTACCTGTCGCCAAAAGCCCGAACCGTTTCGAGCTCAACGCGCAGATCCATGACTTCCTGGCGTACCTTCGCAAGGAGCACCGGCTTGGCCTGTGCCTGGAGATCGAAGCCTACCTGCGCCACCTCGAGCGCCTGGCCGGTTATATCCAGGACGCCTTCGACATCCGGGATGGCCACGACCTGGCCCGCCAACTGCGCCTGCTCGACATGCGTGTGCGCGACGTACTCAAAAAACTCGCCAACGACGAACAGGCCCTCGCCGCCGTGGCCGACCGGGCCAAGACCAGCGACCGGCAGATCCCGTTGCGCCAGCGCTACGCCGAGGTGCTGGCGACCTGGGACGAATACGTCGAGCCGATGATCCAACTGGTGAACGCCGATGGCGCCTTTGAGCAAGGCGTGCGCAAGGTGGAAAACGTGCTGTTGCGCCTGCTCACCGAGCAACAGCGCCTCGGCCACCTGGTGGACGACGACATGTTGCTGCGCACCCACGCGCGCATCCTCGAAATGCAGACCAGCGCCCAGCTGACCTTGCGCCATGCGCGCGAACTGCTGCTGCCGTTGCGTGAAGAAGCGCGCCGTCACAATGCCGTGACCCGTGGCGCGGCGTTGGCCCTGTCGGCGATCCGCCGCAAGGGCCTGGACGCGGTGCCGCAAGCGGCGATGCCGATGTTCACCCGGCCGCAAAGCACATTCCTGGGCAGCGCGAACCAGGTCGAGGCGTATGTGTACGCCTTGGCCAAGTTCGAGCCGAAACCGGCGCGTTTCCCCAAGGCGCACAAGTCCTACAAAGGCGACGCCCCACGTGCGCCGCGCACGGTCAAGGAAATGCTCGAGCGCTGCGAAGACGCCCTGCCGATGCCCGACCTGATGACCTGGTTGCTGGAGCAGGAGCCCAACGGCGCCACCGACGAATTGCTGTACTGGTTCTCTCGCCTGTCACGGGAAAAACGCTTCAAGCGCGAACGCCTGGAACGACGTGACTACCACACACAGGAGCATCAGGTCAGCCTGCGCTCCTTCGCCCTGCTCCCGGCCAGCACCGACTCTGCCGAGAATTCTGCGAGCACGCCTTATGCATCTTGATCTATCCGAACTGTCCCAGCTGGCGCCGATCTTTCGCGAGCTGTTCAAGGGTTACCACGTCAGCCGCCGCGACCCGGAGCTGTACGCGCAACTGTCGAACTTCCAGGACCAGTACCGTACGCTGTTCAAGGCCCTGGGCTTCGAGCTGGTGTGCGATACCCGGGGTTTCTACTACTTCGTGCCCGACACCGCCGCTGCCGCCGCGCAGGTGAACAAGACGGCGCAGCGCCTGGCGCTGTTCACCTTCATCATCGTCGAGCACCTGGCCGACCAGGGCCGCGACCCGATCGCCGTGCTCGACGGCGGCAGCCTGGGCCGCGATGAACTGCCATCGCTGCTGGAAAAGTACCGCGATCTGTTCATTCAGGCCGAGGTACAGACCCAGGAAGAACTCGAAGAGAAAATCATGCGCCGCATGACCCAACTGGGCTTTGCCAGCGAAGACAACGGCGTGTACCGCTTCCTGCCGCCGATGCACCGTTTCCTCGACGTGTGCCTCTCGGTGCAGCAGGACCGCGACCTGGCCGCCAGCGTGCACAGCGTACTGCCGTTGCCGGCGCCGGTGATCATCGACGAAGACAGCGACGAAAAACTGCTGCAGACCGATGACCCACTGGACCTGAGCGACTTCTCTGAAGAAAGCGAAGAAGACGCCCTGGCCCGCGCCATTGCCGAAGAACAGGAGACCGACGCATGAGCAAGGAACGCTACGGCATCCGCCGCTTCGCCCTATTGAACACCGCCGGTTACAGCCTGGGGTTGTTCCCGCTGGAAGAGCCGCTGTCGGTATACGGTGCGAACAACCTGGGTAAATCGGCTTCGATCAACGCCCTGCAATTCCCGATTCTGGCGCGTATGTCGGACATGAGTTTCGGCAAATACACTCTGGAACAGTCCCGGCGCTTCTACTTTGCCTCCGACACCAGTTACATTCTGGTGGAAGTCGCCCTGCCCCATGGCCCGCACGTGATCGGCGTGGTCGGGCGCGGTCCCGGCGGTGGCTTCGGGCACCAGTTCTTTGCCTATGCGGGCAAACTGGACCTCGCGCATTACCAGAAGAACGACACCTGCCTGCGTCAGAAAGAGCTGTTCACCAATCTTGAGCGCGAGGGCCTGAAGGCCTACGAGCTCAAGCCCGATGAACTGCGCCGCTTGCTGGTGGGCGGTCACACGTCGATCCCGCTGGACCTGACCCTGATTCCGCTGCGCTCCACCAGCGAACAGAGCCTGAAGACGTTCCGCGCGCTGTTCATCAACCTGCTGCACATGCGCGAAATCACTGCGGCCAAGCTCAAGCAACTGTTCCTGGATGCGTTCGAACACAGCTTGCGCTCCGGTAGCGTGGACTACATCGCAGCGTGTGAAGAAGCCTTCCGCGATGTGCGACGCATGGAGCAGGACTACAACTCGCTGGTGGCCGCCGGCCCTCTGGTGGAAGCGTTGTCCAATGGTGTGAAACAACGCGACATTCTGCGCGGCAAATTGCACCGCCTGTCGCCGTTGCTGGATTCGTTGCTAGGCACCTGGTCGGACTATGCAGGCTCGCGCAAGGAAGAGCTGACCATCCAGGCCGAGCACTACCGCAACGAGCAGGACTCACTGCAAAACGATCAGCGCGGCAGCACCCAGGAACTGATGCGTCTGGAGCGCGAAATCAGCGGCATTCAGCGCTGGCTGGGCGAATTGTCGGTGCTGAAGAATCGCTTTGCGCTGGTGGATGACGTCAAGGTGCTGGAGCAGCAACTGTTGGCGGCCAAGGATGCCCACGATGAGCTGGCCGGCGCATTGGCGCAATCCCGTCAGTTCAGCGCCGAAGACCTGGACGAGCGCCTGCGGGACCTGGAAAAACGCTTGAAGTCGGTCAAGCAGCAGTTGGATCACGCTGACAACAACAGCTACGCCAAGCTGCGGGAGGAATTCTCGCAGCAGGATGTCGAGCGTCTGATGCGGCTGTTCAACAGCTCGTTGTTCAGCTTGCCGCTGGGCGAGCATGGCATCTCGCTGGACGAGGATGGCCAGTGGGTCAAATCCCTCGAACAGATTCTGGATGGTTTCAAGGGCGAGCGGTTTGAAGTGCAGGGTCTGTCCATCGACATCTCCCACATCGAGCCACCGGCACTGCAAGCGCTGGCGGACCGCGCCGCCTTGCGCGACCAGAAAGAGCGTCTGGAAAAAGAGCTCAAGCAGCTGAAAACCCAGCAAGCCGTGGCGGCTGACCGCGCAGCGAGCAAAACCCAGACCGAAGCGCTGTACCAGCAGGTGCTGGATGCGCAAAAAGCGCTGGAAGACTTCCGCCGTACGCAGACCCTGAGCGCCGAGGAAGGCGAGAAGCTGGAGCAATTGGCGCAGATGGAAGCGGCGCAGGACGAGTTGAAGCGTTCCAGCGACGCCTTCACTGAACGCGTTCAGCAGTTGTCGGCCAAGTTGCAACTGGTGGGTCGTCAGATTGCCGATATGGAAGCCAAGCAGCGCACGCTGGATGACGCGCTGCGTCGTCGCCAGCTGTTGCCGGCGGACCTGCCCTTCGGCACGCCGTTCATGGACCCGGTCGATGACTCCATGGACAACTTGTTGCCGCTGCTCAATGACTATCAGGACAGCTGGCAGGGTTTGCTGCGCGTCGATGGCCAGATTGAAGCGCTGTACGCCCAGGTGCGCCTCAAGGGCGTGGCCAAGTTCGACAGCGAGGATGATGTGGAGCGTCGCCTGCAACTGCTGATCAACGCGTACGCACACCGGACCGATGAGGCACTGACCCTGGGCAAGGCGCGTCGCGCGGCAGTCACCGATATCGCGCGGACCCTGCGCAATATCCGCAGCGACTACGACAGCCTCGAGCATCAGTTGGCCCTGTTCAACCGTGAGATCAACAAACGCCAGGTCTCCAACCTGCAGAGCTTCCGTATCGTACTGGCGCCGAACAAGGAAGCGCTCAAGCACATCGACCAGATCATCCACAGTGCCGGCCAGTATGAGGAAGGCGAGACGCTGTCGGTGTTCGACCTCAGCCAAAGCGCCGAGCAGGACAACAAGAACGAGGAAGCCAAGGAGTATCTGGCACGCCTGGTGGCGGCCAACCATAACCAGTTGGGCCTCAAGGATCTGTTCGAACTGGCGTTCGAGATCACCAAGGTGCATGGCCAACCGGTGATTCATACCGACATTGATGGCGCGGCCTCCAACGGCACCACCATGACTATCAAGGCGCTGACCAACATGTATTTGTTGCTGCACTTGATGGACCGCGACCAGGCCGGGCGCGTGCGCTTGCCGTACTACCTCGACGAGGCAGCGGACATCGACGAGAAAAACCAGGCAGCATTGCTGGAAACCAGCTTGCAGTTGGGCTTCGTACCGATTCTGGCCAGTGTGAAACCGCAGGTGTCCGCCCAGGTGGCGATCGACCTGGAGGGTGGCAGCGGGCCGAACGGGATCTATATCGATGAGGCGGACTGGAAGTACATTCGTCGTCACGATGTGGTGAAGGCGACGATGAATGTGCAGGCGGATGAGCCGGAGCTGGATGAGGTCTGACCTTTTCGGCTGAAATGCAAAAGGCCCCTGGGTGAGAATCCAGGGGCCTTTTTTGTTGTCTGTTCGGGCCTCATCGCGGGCAAGCCCGGCTCCCACATAAGTCCGCGTATATCCTTTTGGGAATGCGGTCGAATGTGGGAGCGGCGGTGCGACGACTCGACTTGCTCGCGAATGGCGCGACTCGGTTTATTTGCCGAGTGGGATTTTCGGCGCCCAGGTCAGCCATTCATCCTCAAACTTGTCGAACAGCGGGAAGGTCTGTTGAGGCCGTGCAGCGTTGCCCATTCGCTCGCCATCGGGTGTCGCAAAGGCGATACCACCGGCAACCAGGGTTTCCAAAGACTCGGTACGCACCGTCGCGCCTTTGAACAGGCCAAAGTCGAGGCCGAAACCACTGGTGTTCCAGAAGCGGCTGCCACTGCGGACCAGCGGCGCATATTTCGGCTCGATAAGGATGTGGATAAGTACACGGTCAGCAGTCTGGCCCAGCTCATAGCCGGTGACCTTGCCGACGGTCACTTCACGGTAGGTGACGGGAACACCTTCCTTCAGCGAGCCGCGACGTGCAGCGCTGAGTACCAGGCTCAGGCCCTCTTCCTGATGAACAGCTTCTGGCGGTTGGTCCAGCGCCACGAAGCTTTTTTGCGGCGCGGTGTTTTTAACGGCAGGTTGCACTTCGATGTATTGCCCGGTGACCAGGGTTTCCAGGTTCGAGGTTTTCATCAACCCCAACTCCGGCTTGACCACCCAGAACTGGCTGCCCGTGCGCGCGATGCGGTCGGCCACTTGGGTAATACGCGCACCAAGCAATACCGATTGCATGTCGGCACTCAGGTCGACGCTTTCGATCTTGCCCACGTCCAACCCTTTGAAACGGATCGGCGTGCCGGGACGTAGCCCGTCGGCCCGGTCGACCTTGATCGTCACAAGGGTGCCGTGCTGGTTGGCCGCTTCACGGTCGGCAAAGAGGCGGAAGCGTGGGATGCGCTTTTTCAGCGGTACGTTCGGCTCGGGGGTTTCAAAGGCGATACCGCCGGCCATCAAACTGGCCAGGGACTCGCTTTTCACCTGGATGCCACCCGTCAGGCCGCCCGTCAAGGTAACGCCACTGGCGTTCCAGAAACGTGTGGAGCCGTTGACCAGGTTCTCATATTCCTTCTCGATGTGAACGCCGATCACCAGTTGCTTGTTCTTGCGCGAGAACTGGTAGCTCTGTACCGAGCCGACCTTGACCTGCTTATAGAGGACCGGGCTGCCCACATCCAGGGAGCCCAGGTTGTCGGTGAGCAGCACCATGTGCAGGCCAGGAGAGCGCAGGTCCAACGGCGGCGCCTTGGCACGGGCGACAAATTCGCGTTGTGGGGCGCTGCCCTTGTCGCCAGGACGAATGGCGATGTAGTTGCCTTTGACCAATGCTTCCAGGCCAGTGATACCGGCCAGGGAAATGGAGGGTTTGACCACCCAGAACTGCGTGTCGTTAACCAGGTAGTCTTCGGCCAGAGGGTCGAGGGTCAGCTCGGCATTGGCGCTGGACAGGTCCGGGTCGATCTTGAGTGTCTTCAGACTACCGACCTGAATGCCTTTGTACATCACTGGTGTACGACCAGCCTGCAGGCCCTCGAAGTCAGTGAGTTTGACCTTGACCTTGATACCGGCAGCAGCGGCATCGAAATCTTCATAGAGGCGGAACGGCAGGTTTGGATCCGTCGGCGGGCTGTCCTTGCGGTTCTCGGGCGTGGCAAAGGCAATACCGCCGGCGACGATACTGGAGAGGGATTCACTGCGGACCTTCACCCCGGAGAGGTTGGCGTCGATGCTGATGCCGCTGGCATTCCAGAAACGCGTGTGTTTGCGCACCAGGCTTGCGTAGGTCGGTTCGATGTAGACCTTGATCTCCACGGTGCTCTGGTCTTCGGAGAGCAGGTAGCTTTTGACCTGGCCGACCTGGATCTGCTTGTAGAACACCGGGCTGCCGCGGTTGAGCGATCCCAGACGGTCGGCCTTGATGGTCAAGTGCAGACCCGGCTTGGCGTCGGAAAGCGGAGGCTCTTCGGAGAGTGCCTTGAATTTACGGGTGGGCTCGCCGTCGCCAGGGCTGGCGGCGATGTAGTTACCCGAGACCAGGGTTTCCAAGCCGGTGATGCCGGCGAGGCTGACACTGGGTTTGACCAGCCAGAAGCGGGTGTTGGTCTTGAGGTATTGCTCGACGTCCTTGTCCATCTCGATGGTGGCAATTACGCCGCGATTGTTGCCCTCGTCGTCCAGAGCCAGGGTCTTGACCTTGCCTACCGGCATGCCTTTGTAGACCACTTCGGTCTTGTTGACCTGGATACCTTCACCACTTTCAAAGCGCACCTGAATCTCGATGCCTTGCTGGGAATAGGCACGCCACCCCAGCCAGCCGCCGATGATCAGGGCGATCAGAGGCAACACCCAGATGGCCGACCAGTTTGAGGCTGGGCGGGTTTTAGCTTTAGGCAAATCACTCATGGTCGTCGTCCGACTCCGTGTTATCCCAAATCAGTCGGGGATCAAAAGTTACTGCGGCAAGCATCGTCAAGATCACCACACTGGCGAACGCCGCGGCACCGAGATTGGCCTCGACACTGGCGAGTCGCCCAAAATTTACAACCGCCACCAGGATGGCGATCACGAAGATATCCAGCATGGACCAGCGTCCAATGAACTCGATAAAGCGGTACATCACGATACGTTGTTGCGCGGACAACGGCTGATGGCGCTGCACCGAAAACAGTAGCAGACCTATGCCCACCAGCTTGAAGGTCGGCACAAGAATGCTGGCGACAAACACCACGGCGGCGATCGGGAACATACCGTGTTGCACCAGTTGAATCACGCCGGCCATGATCGTACTGGGGTCTCCCTGGCCAAGAGAATTGATGGTCATGATGGGTAGCAGGTTGGCAGGGATGTACAGAATGGCAGCGGTGATCAGTAACGCCCACGTACGTGCAAGGCTGTTGGGCCGACGAGGGTGGATCAAAGCACCGCAGCGGGTGCAGATTTGTTCGTCGGTGTCGGGTTCCTGTTTGTTCAACTCGTGACATTCGGTACAAATCAGAATGCCCGCATCAATCGCCCGCATGGTCATCCTCTCCAGACAATGCCTGCCAGATCTGGTGGGGCGACATCACCACCTCCAGCAGTACCTGAACCATTAACAAACTGATGAAACAGACCAGCCCCAGACCAATGGTGATGGAGGCCATGTCGGCGAGTTTTACGATCGCCACCAGCACGCCCATCAGGTAGACCTCCAGCATCCCCCAATCTTTCATATGGTGGTAGATGCGGTATAGCAGCAGCCCATAACTGCGGCCGATCCTCCAGCGAATGCTGAGCAACACAGCCAACTGACAAAGCAGCTTGAGCAAGGGAATGCCCATGCTGCATAAAAACACCACGGCGGCGACGCCTTGCATACCGGTATCGAACAAACCGACTACGCCGCTCCATACAGTGTCTTCTGAGGACTGCCCGAGTAGATTGAGCTGCATGATGGGCAGAAAGTTCGCAGGGATGTATAGCAATAGCGCAGCGAGTACCAACGCGAGGCTTCGCTCAACGACATTGTGCCGATGGGCGTACAGCTCATAACCGCAACGTGGGCATTGGGCTTTTTCGCCGAGTGCGAGCGTCGGCTTACGCATCAATAAGTCGCACTCATGGCATGCCACCAGATCGTCCAGTGGTAGATCCGAAACCTTGAGGGCATCGACCGGATCGGGCATATATAGGGCTCGGACTCTAAAAAAGATTAGGCGCCTATTCTAGTGGTCTGGTTCAGAAATAACTGTGCAATTTTGTCAGGAGGTTTTCACCCGCCCAAAACAAAACCCCATCTGCTTTCGCAAATGGGGTTTCGGAAT
>NZ_JBSVWB010000018.1:0-111670 GCF_054071795.1 Pseudomonas sp. SDO5271_S396 | reverse complement strand
GTGGGGTTTCCCCATGTGAGAGTAGGTCATCGTCAAGATTAAATTCCGAAACCCCTGTCTGCTAACGCAGACAGGGGTTTTGTCGTTTTAGGGCAGCGCAAAATTCACAAGCAATAAAACCTTAGCGTCTACTCTGTAGCATCCCCCTCTACCGCTGGTCGGCTTCCGTCAGAAAATGAACAGGCTTCTCACAAATCACTAAGATTTGTCCAAATGCGGCCGAAAGCCTGATGAGCCCTGCGTGCACCAAAATAGAGCGGAAGGATTTCCGCAGTATTGCTTACATGGAATGTTTCCTCAGCACGCTCACCCCCTTTGGCAAAAAGAAGTCGATGAAATGAATCTAAAGTTCAGTCATTAAATTTTTGCTGGCCGCGTCAGGTGTCGTTGTTCTCGCCTTCGCATTATTTACCCTCTACAACGACTACCTTCAGCGCAATACCATCACGCAGAACCTTGAGTCCTCCATCCAGCAATCCGGCGAGCTCACCGCCAGCAGCGTGCAAAACTGGCTCAACGGCCGGGTACTGGTACTCGAAAGTCTGGCGCAAAACGTTGCTCATCAAGGCAATGATGCCGACCTTCCCGGCCTGGTCGATCAACCGGCCTTCACCGCAAACTTCCAGTTCACTTACGTGGGCCAAACCAACGGTGTCTTCACTCAACGCCCGGACGCCAAAATGCCCGACGGTTACGACCCACGTCAGCGCCCTTGGTACAAACAGGCGGTAGCCGCCGATAAACCCACACTCACCCCTCCTTACATGGCCGCGGTGGGTGGTCAGATCGTGACGATCGCCATGCCGGTAAAGAAGAATGGCGAGCTCTTGGGCGTGGTCGGTGGTGACCTGAGCCTGCAATCCCTGGTGAAGATCATCAACTCGGTAGACTTCGGCGGTATTGGCCATGCCCTCTTGGTCAGTGGCGATGGCCAGGTCATTGTCAGTCCTGATCAGGACCAGGTGATGAAAAACCTCAAAGACATCTATCCAGGCACAAACCTGCGTATCGAGAAGATCAGTCAAAACGTTGTGCTCAAAGGTCAGGACCGCATCCTCTCTTTCACCCCGATCAATGGCTTGCCGGGTGCCGACTGGTACATTGGTTTGTCGATCGATAAAGACAAAGCCTACGCGCCACTGGGCAAATTCCGAGCTTCCGCGTTGGTTGCCATGTTGATTGCGGTGGTAGTGATTGCCGTACTGCTGAGCCTGCTGATTCAAGTACTGCTACGCCCCCTGAACACCATGGGACGAGCGATGCAAGATATCGCTCAAGGCGAGGGCGATCTAACCCGGCGCCTGACCGTGACCAGCAAGGATGAATTCGGCGAGGTCGGCAGCGCGTTCAACCAATTCGTCGAGCGTATCCACGCTTCCATTTCCGAAGTGTCGTCGGCGACACGTCATGTGCATGATCTGTCCCAGCGCGTCATGGCGTCGTCCAATGCGTCGATTATCGGCTCAGACGAGCAAAGCGCGCGCACCAACAGCGTAGCGGCGGCGATCAACCAGCTCGGTGCCGCCACCCAGGAAATCGCTCGCAACGCGGCCGATGCTTCATTGCACGCAAGCGGTGCCAGCGAGCAGGCTGACGATGGTCGCAAGGTGGTAGAGGACACCATCCTGGCCATGTCAGCGTTGTCGCAAAAGATCAGTTTGTCGTGTACCCAGATCGAAACCCTGAATGCCAGTACCGATAACATCGGCCACATTCTTGATGTCATCAAAGGTATTTCCCAACAAACCAACCTGTTGGCGCTCAACGCGGCGATCGAGGCCGCACGCGCCGGTGAAGCAGGTCGTGGGTTCGCCGTGGTGGCCGACGAGGTACGCAACCTTGCGCACCGTACCCAAGAGTCCGCCGAGGAGATCCACAAGATGATCACTTCACTGCAAGTGGGCTCGCGTGAAGCCGTCAGCACCATGAACGCCAGCCAGGCGTCCAGCGAAGAAAGTGTTCAGGTGGCTAACCAGGCTGGCGAACGCCTGGTGAGTGTGACGCAACGTATCGTCGAGATTGACGGTATGAACCAATCTGTAGCCGCAGCCACCGAAGAGCAGACGGCCGTGGTGGAGACCCTCAACGTCGACATCAATCAGATCAACCTGCTGAACCAGCAGGGCGTGGCCAACCTCAACGAAACGTTGAAGGACTGTGATGCCTTGTCACAACAGGCCAATCGGTTGAAGCAGTTGGTGGACAGCTTCCGAATCTGACCGGAAGGCACTCGAGCAGGTACTTTCAGGCCTATTCGAGCAATCGGCACACGTTGTCCAGGGCATCGTTGGCAAAACCTTGTACAAACTGTCGGAACCCCTCCTGCCTGTCATCGAGGGGTTCGGCAATGATGGTCCAGGTTGCCTTGGAAGTATTCGTCCCCACCGCCTCCACGTGCATGGCCGACCATAGCCTGGCTACTCCGAGCGTGTTGTAGATCGTGGTCCAGGTCATGGTCATGGCACCTTCGTCTCGGCTGTTGAGTTGCTCCACCACACAATTGCCGTCGTGGAAAAACTTGGTGCGCAAGGCGCCCACATCAACGCCGGTCATTTCGATGCGTGCCAGTGCCGGAATGAAGGTATCGAAACCCTCGAACCGGCCTACCATATCCCACAGACGTCTGGTGTGGCAGGAGACGATCACTGAAGCAACCACGGGTATGCCTTCAGGATTGCGAATTAACGTATCGGGTTGCAGCGGTTGCATGAAGTTGTCCTGAAGCGGTTCAGAGAAAGCCAATGTGCTTGAGATAGCGACAGCCCCGGTTCATTAGCGCCAGGTTCTTTTCGGGATAGGACTCGCCCATCTGCCAGACGCCTCGCTGGGCATTGTCGTGGCGAATCCTTGAGGTATCGCCAATATCATCTTCCAGGCGGTCCAGATAAAAACCGAGCACGCCAAACAACGCATTTTCGGGACCTACCGTACGTAGTGCGTCTTGCCACTGCTGGATGCTCACCCGTTCGAACCGGTGCCCCGCCTGACTGAACACATCAAGATAACGCTCCCAGCTCAAGGGCTGCGGGTTGTGCAGGTTGAACACACGGTGATCAATGTCAAAGCGGGCGCAGTGAAACGCGATGAAGCGGGCGAGGAAATCCACGGGCATCAGATCAAAGTTACCCTCCAGTCGGGGGGCCAGACCCAATTGCAGCGAGCCCTTGAGCATCAGCATCAAGCGATTTTTCTGCGGCTGGCACACCCCATTTTGACTATTGAAACTGACGTTTCCCGGACGAAGGATATTCACCCAGCCGCCACGCTCGACCGCTCGCCCCAGCAGGCGTTCCGCGGCCCACTTGGACAGGTTGTAGCCGTTTCTGATGTACAGCGGCGGTGAGGCCGCCGCCGGCGCCTCGAGGACATCCCCCAGAACATCGACCCCACTGGAGGCCGACAGTGTCGAGACGAAATTGAACACCTTCTTGGCACCGGTCTCACACAGGTGCAGGCACTCGAATATCGGTTCGACGTTGTCCTGTGCCAGGGACGCATAGTCCATCACGTGATTGACCCGCGCGGCATTGTGCACCAACACACCGTAGTCCCGGGCCAGACGCTCGTAGGTCCTATTGGTCAACCCAAATTGCGGCAGGCTGATGTCGGCGGCATACACCTGCACTCGGCTAAGGTCCAGGTGTTCCAGACGATACTCGTGCAGCGCCTGGGTAAAGCGTGCCATCGCCGAGTGCCCGGGAGATTCGCGCACCAGGCAGGCCACCTCCGTGGCCCCTCCCTCCAGCAACGCCTGGACAATATGCACGCCAACAAAGCTATTGGCACCGGTCACGATGATCTTGCGTGGATCACCTCTTCGGTCTTCACCCAGTATTGGGGCGACCCACTCTCGTTGAGCATCCCGTATCGCAGGGCCAGAGTGCGTCAACGGGGTCGACTCATCCCCCAGCAGCATCGCGAGCCTACGGACAGTGGGTTCTTCAATGAAGCGGCTAAGGGCGAAACTACGGCCAAACTCCTTGCGTGTGCGCAGCAGGAGCATCGACAGCAAAATGGAATGGCCACCCAGGTTGAAAAAGCTTTCATCCACGGACAGGCGATCCGTCGACAGGTCCAGCAATTCGCTCCACAGTAAGATCAGCCGTGATTGCAGCGGTGTTTGCACACCGCCAGAAACCCCGCCTGGAATGCAGGGCAATGCCAGCAACGCCTGACGGTCGACCTTGCCGTTGCAGGAGTGCGGCAGGCTCGGCAGCTCACGCCATAGTCGAGGCAGCATATAGTCCGGTAACCGCTGCCGTGCATGTTGTTCCAACAGCGCTACCGTGGCACCGGGCTCGGGTTGGGTAACAAAGCAGCCAATACGGTGGTTGTGATCAATCACCACCGCCACTTGGCGAAACAGTCCGCTGTCGCGCAGGCACTGTTCGATCTCCTGGGGTTCGACGCGATAGCCACGGATCTTGACCTGTTGATCCCGCCGTCCTCCCAGTTCGATACCGTCATCTGTCCACTTGGCCAGATCCCCGGTGCGGTAGGCTCGCAGCGGCTGCCTGCCTGGCAGGGCCAGATCGACAAACGCGTCGCAGGCCTGTTCGGCCCTGGTGATGTACCCCAGGCTCACCCCCGGTCCGACGATATAAAGCTCGCCCATCACCTGCTCATCCACGGGCTGCATCTGATCATCCAGAATCAGCACCTGGCTGTTGGCAACGGGAAGACCGAGGTTGCGATTGCCGGTCCCAGGCTGCATGACCCGATGCGTCACCAGCACCGTGGCTTCGGTAGGGCCATAGAGATTATGCAATTGGCATTCGCCCGCCAGTCGCTCGATCACCGAGGGCTCACAGGCATCTCCACCGGTAAACAGATGCTGCAGCCCCAGAGGTTGATCCGCTGGCAAGGTGCTGAGCACCGCTGGCGGCAGGAATGCATGACTGATGTGTTGCTGGTGAATCAGATCCACCAGGGCGAGTGGATCACGCCGCTGTTCTTCACTGGGGATGATTAACTCGGCCCCTGCCATCAAGCTGGGAAAAATATCAATCAGCGAGGCGTCAAAACTCAAGGATGAGAACTGCAAAACGCTGCTCTGTTCATCCAGCGCCATACAGGCGCCAAACCAGGCCGTGAAATGCGCCAGGTTACTTTGGCTGAGCATCACCCCTTTGGGCCGGCCCGTGGTGCCCGAGGTGTACAGCACCATGCAGGGCGCGTCCATGGCGGGGCGGTGGCGCATCAGCGAATGCGCCGGGTCAATGCTGCCTGGGCCGGCCATACTCACATCCAGCGAACTGAACTGACTGCGCAACGGGTGCTTGCCATCGTCCAGCAAGACACGCGCCTTCGCACCGTCCAGCATCAGTTGGTGGCGCTTGGACGGGTGGTCCGGTGCCAACGGCAGATACACCGCGCCGCACCCCAGTACGGCGAGAATGCTGGCATATAACGCGGTGGATTTTTCCAGGCACACCCCGACCACCGGCAAGGTTTCAGTCTGTTCGAGCAAGGGATGAAGTTGCGCCTGGATGGCCAGCGCGTGGTCCAGCAACTGGCGGTAGCTCACCGTGCTTCCCGAGATATTCAGTGCGGTTCGCTCGGCGAAGGTGGTGAGGCACGCCTGCAACCGCTCGATGATCGGGACGCGGGCCTGGCGCAGCAGCGTCGGGTCTGCCGTACGATTGAAGCGGTGAAGGTAAGCCAGTGCGTCCAGCTCCAGCAGGCCCCATTCGGCAAAGTCACTGGCGGTCGCCGATCCGGTGAAACAGCCCGGGTCGCGAGCGAAGCTGCTGACCAGCATCGCCACCCAGTCCGTCAGTGTGTTGGTCGCCATCTGGCACAGTCGCTGGCCATTACCTTCGGGCACCTGGGCAATGCCTTGTGTCGCCCACAACCGTCGATCCCGGTCATAGCAACGCAGCTCGAGCGCAGGCAGTCCGTCATCGGCCACAGGACCCATCCCCACACGCAGCCGCATGCACGGCGTTGGAGCGACAAGAGAGGGCAGGTGCTGGCTGCCGTCCTCGATCATGAGATCGACGGCATCGTCACTCGCGATGTGCCCGTATTGTTCGAGTACCTGCCTGACGGCGGCCAGCGCCCTGCTGGTGCCCTGCCACCCGATCCTCAATTGCTTCATGCAACCCTCCGGGGGACCGCCAGGAAACGGTCCAGCGCGTCGGCCACGCTCGACGTCTGCAGCAAGTCGCTGCGCTGCAAAAAAGTGATGATGTTGCTCATCAGCGGGTGCTGGCGAGTGATGGGAAACGCCAGTGCCGTGACCTCTGCGTGCAGCGCTTCACGCAGGTGAGTGCTGAGGTCGAGGTGTTCGATCAGGTGCCGATCGAAGCGTTGTTGCAGGTCGTTGGTCAGGTACTGCGCCAGGAACGTCGGTAGAACACTGGCGATGCTGTCGCGGTCATCCGGGCTCGCCGCTTGCCAGTAAAGGCGCACCAGGCGTGTCCAGAACAGGGCGTGACGGCCCTCGTCAAACAGGTGATCGGCCATCAGGCCTCGGATCGAAGATTTGACGTGGGTGTCTTTTGAAAACGCTGCCACCTCGTGGGTCACGGTATTTTCGGCTATCGCCACGCCGAGCAACTCCACGGCATCACGCAGATGGGCAGGCACCAGGGCCTGAGCCGCCGGCAGCGCACGGTTCAGTTCGATGCACCCAGGCAATTCGAGCGGTTGTATGCCGGTCATGGCCACTGTCTGTTTCAGGAAATCCAGTGCGACCAACGCGTGATAGTCCTCGTCCACCACTACCGTCATCGCGTCGTAGCGGCAGGCGAGAGGGAAGGCGGGCAAGAAGCGATTCTTGGCGATGTTGCGTGCCGTTCTGTCGACGATCTCGGTTTCGAAAATCACCACATCGTTGAGGAACTTGTAGAAGCTCTGCAGCAGCACAAAGTCGCGCCATTGCGGGCAATGCTCCTGAAAGGTTGCACACAGCACCAAGGGTTGGCGGCACAGGGGATAAATCAGCTTGTCATCGTTTTCCAACAGGCGGCGCGGGCGTGTACGGACGGTAGCGCGGTGCTCCCAGTCATCGGCGACAGAGCGATACTCATCGAGGTTCATGGTCGCTCCCTTTGCAGCGAGTCCCTCACCTCATCCCACAACGCGATGCGACAGTTCAGGGCGCCAAGCGCCGCCTCATGAGCCTGTTGTGCGCGGACAGGGTCTGCGCCGACCAGGTGTTCGAGCAGTCGCGTTGCCGCCGGGACGTGGTTCTGGGTATCCAGTTCGACGTGGCGTTCAAGATAGCGGTGCAAGAGAGGCGCCTGGCGCTGTATAACCCGATTGTGTTGCAGCAAATGCTCGAACATTGCGGGGATAACGCTCTCGCGCCCATGCAGAAAAACGGCCGCCACGCAGTGGACGGGCGCGTTCAGGGCGATGTCCAGGGTGTGCCTGACGAAACGGGCGGCGCCGATCGGCACATCGAGCCTTTGCAGTGCTTCGCTTGCCTCAACGCCTTCGCGCTGCAGTGCAATGAAGCGCGTGATTGCCAGCGTGTCGGCCCCTACTTCGGCCATTGCCTCCAGGTACCACTCGAAATGGCTGCAATGGCCGCCTGCGGGATGAGCGTCGGACTCTTCACCCAGCACGATTTCATTGATCAGGCGTGCAGCGCGCGAATTGGCAGGCGGAAGCCAGGGCAGGCGCGTACCGGTCAAATCCTGTTGCAGGCGCTTGGCGAGTGTCATGAAGTCCCAGACGGCAAATACATGACGTTCCATAAATAGTTTTAATTTGTTCAGCGAAGTTATTTCCCTGAACAGGGGGTGATGAGACAGTTGTCGTTCTTTTTGTTCAAGTAAGTGTTGATACATGGTGATGCCTATCCGTTGTCGCATCTGTTTTTAAACAGCGACGGTGTTTGCGATCAATAAATGAATGTGCAGGTAGTAGCCAGGCGTTCGCGCGTCTTGCGCCTGTACGGCGGACCGCGCAGGTAGTTGAAGTGCCTGGTTGAGTAGGCAAGGATAATAAGCCGCCCAAGAATGCGGGCGGGTATAGAAATATGTTAGAAGTTTTTCTAAATAATATGAGTTGTGAGCAAAGGGTTTATAAATAGTCGGACATTTCTTTTTGAAAAGCAGGCGGTATCAAGCTCACTGCAAGTAACTAACATGCACTTGATAAAGCGTGTTGAAGGCGGGGGCTTACTCAATGAATAAGGCTCCCCGCAGGCTCATAACGTTAACGATATAAGCCGAGGGTGCTTACGGCGTGATGGCTTTCTGGCTGCTGAGGTAGTTCGTAATCACCTCCATCCCGCGCATCAGGTGGTTGCGCAAGGTCAGGATGCTCTCTTCGACTTTCTTTTGCGCCACCAGATTCAGCAATTCGCGGTGGTCTTCCTGAGAGGTTTCGCCCAATCCCATCGCTTCCAGGTTGTAGCGCAGGAAGCGCTCCTCTTCGTTCAGCCCGTGCTCTACCAGTTTGAGCAGCCGCTGGTTGGGCGCCTTGCCATACAGCGACATATGGAACAGGCGGTTGAGGCGACCAATCTCGCTGTAGTCCTTTTCCTGTTCGAGAGCCCTGATACAGGCGTCCGCTTGCGCGATATCCGCCTCGGTGAGCAGCGGAATCGACAGTCGCAGCGCTTCAGACTCCAGCAACATGCGCAGGCCGTAGGTCTCTGCCGAGTTGTCCTCGATCAACGGCGCGACCACGGCGCCCTTGTGCGTCACCACATGCAACAGCGATTGAGCCTCCAACTGGCGCAGCGCCTCGCGCACCGGCATGCGGCTTACGCCGAACAGGCTGGCCAATTCCTGCTGGCGCATGGCAGTACCACAGGGCAGCCGCCCGTCGAGAATGGCATTGCGCAGGGTTTCTTCAATCACGGAGCGAGCAAGATGAGCGGGAATGGGTTCGCTGATCTTGATGCAGTTCAAAGGGGTCGGCTTCTGCGTCACGGTTACGCTATCCTCCTTGTTTGGAATAGGGGGTGGCCAATTGGATCCAATGCACACTAGAGACTGCCCATACGCTTGTCAAACGCCTACGGTTTCGGCTTGTAAGCGGTTCAACACGCGACTCCGCGCGCTGACACAAGGCATTTAAGCGTCTTACAGGACGGGTTCAACAAGCCCTCTGCAGAGTCCTTTCCGGCCACAATAGTCTTACTGCAAACTGAACGCTTTGTGGTGACTGTTTATTCCCTGTTCGTGAAAAGGCCTGATTTTTCGCCGGAACATTCCCGCATATGAATATTCATTAACGGTATTTAAACTGCCGTTCTTATATCTATAAAGTCACTGTCCTGACTGATCGGGAGTGACCTCATGTCCGCCACCTCTACTGTTCCAACAGCGACCTCTCCAGCCCAAGCGTTCGACATTCGCCCGCTTCCTGGCAGCGTAGGTGCCGAGATCATCGGCCTGGACCTGTCGCGTCCGGTCAACGACCAGGATTTCGCGCGTATTCACCGCGCGCATCTGGATCACCACGTGGTTGTCTTTCGTGACCAGCGCATCACGCCCGAACAACAGATCGCTTTCAGCCGCCGCTTTGGCGTCTTGCAAATTCACGTCCTCAAACAGTTTCTGCTGGCCAATCACCCGGAAATCCTGATCGTCTCCAACATCATCGAAAATGGCCAATCCATCGGCCTGGGCGATGCCGGCAAGTTCTGGCATTCGGACCTGTCCTATAAAGAACTGCCAAGCCTGGGCTCGATGCTTCACGCCCAGGAACTGCCCTCCGAAGGCGGCGATACCCTGTTCGCCGACATGCACAAAGCCTGGGACCAACTGCCCGCCCACCTGCGCAGCGCCGTCGAGGGCCGTAGCGCCGCTCACTCCTACACCGCGCGCTACAGTGAAACCAAGTTCGAAGGCAACTGGCGCCCGACGCTCACCCCCGAACAACTCGCGCAGGTGGCCGAAGTGATCCACCCGATTGTGCGTACCCACCCGGAAAACGGCCGCAAGGCGCTGTTCGTCAGTGAGGGTTTCACTACGCGCATCGTCGGCCTGCCGGAGGACGAAAGCCGCGACCTGCTGGCCCAGCTCTATGCCCACAGCGTGCTGCCCGAAAACATCTACCGCCATCAATGGCAGCCCCACGACATGGTGTTCTGGGACAACCGCTCGCTGATCCATCTGGCCGCCGGTTGCCCGAGCCACCTGCGTCGCAAATTGTTTCGCACCACTATCCAGGGCGACGCGCCTTTCTGATTCGGAGCATGAGCATGTCCAGGAGCAATGCATTTGCACGGCTGGCGGCGACCGTCGGCCTGGGCGTCAGCCTGTTGGCCGGCAGCCTGGTTGCACCCGCCGCTGCCCAGGCCGAAGGCGAGATCCGCATCGCCGAACAGTTCGGTGTCGTCTACCTGCTGCTCAACGTGGTGCGCGATCAGCACCTGATCGAGAAGTACGGCAAACAGGCAGGCGTCGACATCAAGGTTGACTGGACCCAGCTCTCCGGTGGCGCAGCGGTCAATGATGCGCTGCTCTCCGGCTCCATCGATATCGCCGGTGCCGGTACTGGTCCGCTGCTGACCATTTGGGACCGCACCCGTGGCAAGCAGAACGTCAAGGCCGTCGCTTCCCTGGGTAACTTTCCGTACTACCTGGTGAGCAACAACCCCAACGTCAAAACCATTGCCGACTTCACCGACAAAGACCGCATCGCCGTACCGGCGGTGGGTGTTTCGGTACAGTCGCGTTTCCTGCAATACGCCGCCGCCAAACAGTGGGGCGACAAGGAATTCAACCGCCTCGACAAATACACCGTGGCCGTCCCGCACCCCGACGCCACAGCGGCGCTGATCGCCGGCGGGACCGAGCTGACCGGGCACTTTTCCAACCCGCCGTTCCAGGACCAGGCACTGACCAACCCCAACGTGCACGTGGTGCTCAACTCCTACGACATCCTCGGGCCCAACTCGCCGACGGTGTTGTTCGCCACCGAGAAATTCCGCAACGACAACCCGAAAACCTACACGGCGTTCATCGAGGCGCTGACCGAAGCCGCGCAGTTCGTCCAGCATGACAAAGGCGCCGCCGCCGACACCTACCTGCGGGTGACCAAGGCCAAAATCGATCGCGCCGAGTTGCTGAAAATCATCGACAACCCGCAGTTCGAATTCAGCATCACACCCAAGAACACCTACCCGCTGGCGGAATTCCTCTACCGCGTCGGCGCCATCAAGCACAAGCCTGAATCGTGGAAGGACTACTTCTTCCAGGACGCCAAGCCCCTGCAAGGAAGTTGAAATGAACGCGCCTTTGCAAGGCCACACGGCCAGCAACCCGCACGCCACCGCCCCGTTGCTGGCGGTGGATAACGTCAGCCTTGAATACCGCACTCCCGAGCGGGTGGTACGGGCCACGCACCAGGTCAGTTTCGAGATCGATCCCGGCGACCGTTATGTTTTGCTCGGCCCTTCGGGCTGCGGCAAATCCACATTGCTCAAGTCCATCGCCGGGTTCATCAAACCCTGCGAAGGCGAGATTCGTCTGCTTGGGCAGAAAGTCGAGCAACCCGGTCCGGACCGCATCGTGGTGTTCCAGGAGTTCGACCAACTGCCACCGTGGAAGACCGTCAAACAGAACGTGATGTTTCCGCTGCTGGCGTCCAAAACCCTGAAGCGCCCTGAAGCCGAAGCGCGCGCATTGCACTACCTCGACAAAGTCGGCCTTACCGCCTTTGCCGATGCGTACCCCCATACGCTGTCCGGCGGCATGAAGGCCCGCGTGGCCATCGCCCGCGCCCTGGCCATGCAACCGAAAATCCTGCTGATGGACGAGCCCTTCGCCGCTCTCGATGCGTTGACCCGGCGCAAGATGCAGGAGGAATTGCTGCTGCTTTGGGAAGAAGTACGCTTCACCCTGCTGTTCGTGACCCACTCCATCGAAGAAGCGTTGGTGGTGGGCAACCGCATCCTGTTGCTGTCGCCGCACCCGGGGCGCGTTCGTGCCGAAATCCACAGCCATCAATACGACCTGCACAGCCTCGGCGGTGTGGAGTTCCAGGCGTCGGCGCGGCGGATCCATCGCCTGCTGTTCGATGAAGCGCCCGAAGCCGAGCAAGAGCTGGGTTTCGCCGATATCCGCATCGCTTACTAAGGGGCCGACGCATGCGCCAGGAATTTGAAGTTACCCTCGAACCGCTGCTCAGCGTTCCCGTGGAGCGCGAGCTGCCCCTGCGTCAACGCCTGTGGCAACAAGGCTGGTTGCGCAAGGGCCTGATTTTGATCGTGCTCGCCATCCTCTGGGAAGCGGTCGCGCGGTATCAGAACAACGACCTGCTGTTGCCCAGCTTCGTGCAGACCTTTCACGCGCTCTACGATGGTTTACTCAGTGGTGAACTGCTGAGCAAGGTGAGCATCTCGTTGGTGGTGTTGATCAAGGGCTACCTGATCGGCATCGTGCTGGCGTTTGCCCTGACCACCCTGGCGGTGTCGACTCAATTGGGCCGCGACCTGCTCAGCACCCTGACCTCAATGTTCAACCCGTTGCCGGCTATCGCACTGTTGCCGCTGGCCCTGCTGTGGTTCGGCCTGGGCCAGAACAGCCTGATTTTCGTGCTGGTGCACTCGGTGTTGTGGGCCTTGGCGCTCAACACCTATTCGGGCTTCCTCGGCGTGTCCGAAACCCTGCGCATGGCCGGGCGCAACTACGGCCTCAAGGGCATGCGCTTCGTATTGTTCATCCTCATCCCGGCGGCACTGCCGTCGATCCTTGCGGGGTTGAAGATCGGCTGGGCGTTCGCCTGGCGCACGCTGATCGCCGCCGAACTGGTGTTCGGCGCCACCAGCGGCAAGGGCGGGCTGGGCTGGTACATCTTCCAGAACCGTAACGAGCTGTACACCGACAAGGTGTTCGCCGGCCTGGCAGTGGTGATCCTGATCGGGCTGCTCGTGGAAAACCTGGTGTTCGACACCTTCGAGCGGCTTACCGTGAAGCGCTGGGGCATGCAGCGCTGATCCCATCCCTGTTACGATTGCGCCCAGTTCACTGCCCATTGATCACGAGTGCCTGGCATGCAATTACCGGACATGAACCTGCTGGTCGCCCTCGACGCCTTGCTCGACGAGGGCAGCGTGGTCGGCGCCGCCCGGCGGATGAACCTCAGCCCGGCGGCCATGAGCCGTACCCTCACGCGGATTCGCGAAGCGGTGGGCGACCCGATCCTGGTGCGTGCCGGTCGCGGCCTGGTGCCGACGCCCAAGGCCCTGCAGTTGCAGGGCCAGGTGCGCAACGTGGTCGAGCAGGCGGCGTTGCTGTTTCGTTCGGCCGACCAGGTTGACCTGAGCACGTTGCGCCGCCGTTTCAGCGTGCGCGCCAACGACTTTTTCATCGGTGTGTATGGCGGTCGCATGTTCGACACCATGGAGCGCATGGCGCCGTTGTGCGAACTGTGTTTCGTACCCGAAGCCGACACCGACGACGATGCCCTGCGTGAAGGCCGGCTGGACCTGCGGGTCAGCAACACGATGCCGCCGAGCCCGGAAGTGAAGGTGCAGACGTTGTTCTCCACCACGTTTGTCGGCCTGGCCCGCGAAGACCATCCGTTGTTCGATGAGGAAATCACCCCGGCGCGTTTCGCCAGCTACTCCCACATCAGCATTTCCCGGCGCGGCAAGGCGCGCGGGCCGATTGATACGGCCCTGAATGCCCTCGGCCTGGAGCGCCGCGTGGCGATGATCGCTCCGGGTTTTCACGGTGCGATGTTCATGCTGCCCGACTCCGATTTACTGCTGCCGGTCCCCAAGGAAGCGCTGTTGAGTGCCAACCGCCTGAAACTGCCGCTGCGCGCCTTCGCGCTGCCAATTTCCCTGCCGACCCTGATCCTGGCGCAATCCTGGCACCCGCGTTTCGACAAAGACCCGGCGCACAGATGGCTGCGCGAGACCATGCGCGAGAGTTGCCACGCCACTTGGCTGGAAGCCCAGCCCGTCTAGCAATCAAAGTGTTGATGGCCGATCGTTCCCACGCTCTGCGTGGAAACGCATCCTGTGACGCTCCGCGTCACGACCTCAAAAAGCGGACGCGGAGCGTGGGAACAATCAAACGGTTGATCGTTGCGTCCAGCGTAATTATAAGCTGTCAATAAGTAACTTTTTGTCATGTTTAGGGCTTATTAAACTGCCCGGGTACTTCCTCTTCCGAGTTTCCCGTTCATGACTTCCCTCGCTGCCCCCACCCTTGAGGCCGCAGCCAAACCCGTCAGCATCAGCCCGCCCACCTTTGGCCCACGCATCATCATCGGCCTGGTCGGTGTGCTACTGGCGGTGCTGGTCTCAGGTCTCAACGAGACGGTGACCAAAGTTGCCCTTGCCGATATTCGCGGCGGGCTGTTCATCGGATTTGACGAAGGCACCTGGCTGGTCGCGGCCTACACCGCGACTTCCGTTGCGGCGATGGCGTTCGCGCCCTGGTGTTCGGTGACGTTTTCCCTGCGCCGCTTCACCCTGTGCGCCATCGGTCTGTTCACCCTGTTGGGCATCCTGTGCCCGTTTGCGCCGAACTACGAAAGCCTGTTGGTGCTGCGCACCGTGCAAGGACTGGCCGGGGGGGCACTGCCACCGATGCTGATGACCGTGGCCCTGCGTTTCCTGCCGGCCAACGTCAAGCTCTATGGCCTGGCCGGCTACGCGCTCACCGCCACCTTCGGTCCGAGCCTCGGCACGCCGCTGGCGGCACTGTGGACCGAATACGTCGGGTGGCAATGGGCGTTCTGGCAGATCGTCGGCCCGTGCCTGTTGGCAATGGCGATGGTGGCCTACGGTTTGCCGCAGGACCCGCTACGCCTGGAGCGCTTCAATACCTTCAACTGGCGCGGCCTGCTGCTGGGTTTCCCGGCGATCTGCATGCTGGTGATCGGCCTGCTGCAGGGCAATCGCCTGGACTGGTTCGAATCGGACCTGATCACCTGCTTGCTGGTTGGCGGCATGCTGTTACTGGTGCTGTTCATGCTCAATGAATGGTCGCAGCCGATCCCGTTCTTCAAGTTGGAAATGCTCGGCCTGCGCAACTTGTCGTTTGCCTTGATCGTGCTGGCCGGCGTGCTGATGGTGCTGACCTCGGTGATCCTCATTCCGTCGAGTTTCCTTGCCCAGATCCAGGGTTATCGTCCACTGCAAACCGCGCCGGTGATGTTGTTGATGGCTCTGCCGCAGTTGATCGCACTGCCGTTGGTGGCGGCGCTGTGCAACCTGCGCTGGGTCGACTGTCGCTGGGTCCTCGGCATCGGCCTGGGCATGCTGGTGCTGTGCTGCGTGGGCAGTTCGCACCTGACCTCCGTGTGGATTCGCGATGATTTCTACGGCCTGTACCTGCTACAGATCTTCGGCCAGCCGATGGCCGTGCTGCCGTTGTTGATGCTCTCTACCGGCAGCATCCAGCCAATGGACGGGCCGTTCGCCTCGGCGTGGTTCAACACCATCAAGGGCCTGGCCGCCGTGATCGCCACCGCGGTGCTCGATGTGCTGACCACCCGGCGCCTGCATTTTCACTCCAGCATGCTGGTGGACCGCCTGGGCAACTCGCCGCAAATCGATGGCGACACGCCCGGCCTGGCCCACCGCCTGCACGAACAGGCCGTGGTGCTCACCTCTTCGGATCTCTATCTCGTCATGGCCGCCGTCGCGGTGGCGTTGATCCTGCTGATTTTCTGGATGCCGACGCGGATCTTTCCACCGCGTGCACCGACCTAGCCAAAAGGACTGCTCATGAAACGCAAAGACAAAATTGCCGTCGCCGTTATCGCGGTGTTTGCCGTCGGCGCGCTGGTCTACCTGGCTGCACCGGGCTTGCTGGGCAGCCAGCGCCAGACCACCAACGACGCCTTCGTCACCGCCGATTTCACCCAGGTGGCGCCGCGCGTGGCGGGCTTTATCAAGGACGTGCTGGTGGACGACAACCAGCGCGTCAAGGCCGGGCAGCTGCTGGCGCTGATCGACGACCGCGATTTCCGCGCCGCCGCCCAGGCCGCCGACGCCGATGCCCTGGTCGCCCAGGCCCAGTTGAAGAACGCCAACGCCACCCTGGAGCGGCAAAGCTCGGTGATCGCCCAGGCCCAGGCCACCGTCGCGGCGGATCGCGCCGAGATGGCCTTCGCCGAACACGAATTGAATCGCTACAACCACCTCGCCGGGGTGGGTGCCGGCACCGTGCAGAACGCCCAGCAAGCCAAGACGCGCATCGACCAGGCCACCGCGCGCCTGGCCAATGCCAGCGCCGTGCTGGCGGCGGAGCGCAAGCAGGTGGAAATCCTCACCGCCCAGCGCGATGCGGCCGAGGGCGGGCTCAAACGTGCCCAGGCGGCGCTGGAGCTGGCCAGTTATCAACTGTCGTACACGCGCATCGTGGCGCCGGTGGATGGCATGGTCGGCGAGCGCGCGGTGCGCGTCGGCGCCTATGTGACCCCGGGCAGCAAGCTGCTCGCCGTGGTGCCGTTGACCGACGCCTACGTGGTGGCCAACTTCCAGGAGACCCAGCTTTCCCACATGCACGCCGGGCAGGCTGTGCAAGTGCGTGTCGACAGCCTCGACGGCGAGCTGCTCCAGGGGCATCTGGAAAGCCTGGCACCGGCCACCGGCGTGACCTTCGCCGCGGTCAGACCCGACAACGCCACCGGCAATTTCACCAAGGTAGTGCAGCGTATTCCGGTGAAGATCGTGCTGGAACCGGGCCAGCCCCTGGCCGAGCGCCTGCGGGTCGGCATGTCGGTGGAAGCCAGCGTCGACACCCAGCCTGTGGCGCAACAGCGCGAGGTGGCCCAGCAATGAAACCCATGGCATGGCTCACCCTGAGCCTTATCAGCCTGAGTGCCTGCACGGTCGGCCCGGATTACCACACGCCCCAAAACCCGGACGTGACCCGCTGGAGTGAGCCCCAGGGCCGGCAAGCCGCCAGCCGTGCCGTCAGCGACCCTTTGCAGGAGCGCTGGTGGGAAGTGTTTCACGATGCGCAACTCACGGCCCTCACACAGCGTGCGCTCAGCGATAACCTAGACCTCAAGTTGGCCAGCAGCCGCTTGCAACAGAGCCGCGCGGTACGCCAGGTGACCACCGCCGAGCGTTACCCCACGGTGAACGCGACCGGCGACTACCTGCGCCAGCGCAACAGCGGCAAAGGCTTGAGCGACCCGTCCGGCGAGAATGGCCGCTCGGCGTACAACCAATGGGACGCGGGCTTCTCGGCGTCCTGGGAGCTGGACTTCTGGGGCCGGGTCAAACGCGAAACCGAAGCCGCCGATGCCACCCTGCAAGTGGCCGAAAACGATCGTCGCGCGGTACTGCTCTCGGTGCTGGCCGAGACCGCCCAGGACTACATTCAATTGCGCGGCGTGCAGAACACGCGTGCCGTCACCGAGCAAAACCTCGACGTTGCACGCCACAGCCTCAAACTCTCGCAATTGCGCCTGGCCGACGGTGTGGCCACTGACCTCGACGTAGCCGAGGCCGCCGCCCAGGTCGCGGCCATCGAAGCGCGCCTGCCAGACCTCCAACAGCGCCAGGACCAGTTGATCAACGCCCTCAGCCTGTTGATGGGCGAGCCGCCCCAAGCCCTGCACGCGCAATTGTCCAAGGATGCCGCCGTACCGCAGACCCGGCGCCAGGTCGCGATCGGCCTGCCGTCCGAGCTGGCCGAACGCCGCCCGGACATCCGCCAGGCCGAGGCCCGCCTGCATGCCGCCACCGCCAGCATCGGCGTGGCCAAGGGCGATTTCTACCCGCGCATCACCCTGTCCGGCAGCCTGGGTTCCCAGGCTTTGCAACTGTCGGATTTCGGCACCTGGGGCTCCCGCACATTGGCCTTCGGCCCGCAGTTCAGCCTGCCGCTGTTCAATGGCGGACGCCTGCAAGGCATGTTGAACCTGCGTGAGGCCCAACAGCAGGAAGCGGCCCTCGCGTACCAGCAAACCGTGCTGCGCGCCTGGCACGAAATCGACGACCAACTCACCCGCTACAACGCCAGCCAACTGCGCCGCGACAGCCTCGCCGAAGCCGTACGCCAGAACCAGATCGCCCTGACCACCGCGCAGCATCAATACGTCGAAGGCGTGGTGGATTTCGTCAACGTCCTCACCGTGCAAAGCGCGCTGCTGGCCACTCAGGAACAGTGGGTCGAAAGCTCCACCGGCGTGTCGCTGGCCATGGTCGGGTTGTACAACGCCCTGGGTGGCGGGTGGGAGTCGGTGTATCCGTTGCAAACGGCGGATCGCTGAGCGACACAGTGTTATGGCCGTTTATGAAAGGGGTCGAGTGTCTACGCTCGCAATAGCATGAAGGTGACGTCGTCTTCCGTAGAGACGCCATCAAGGCTCTGCGTTGCGAGACTCGCGAGTTGTTTCTGAATCGAGAGCTCGGCCCAGAATCCATCGGTTGCCAGTATCCGGGTGGTGTCCTGGACGATTGGCATGGACTGAACGTGAGGCTCGTGTGCCCGTCGGTGGCTCATGCAGTTGAACAGCGTTTTGCGGCTGGAGTCACAGGATCCACTCCCGCAACATGGCGTCGGCCACCTTGGCCTCGCGCGGGCCTCCGATGCGAATGGCGTCAACCAGGGCAAGGAAGTGGTAGAGCAGCTCATCCTTCTTGACCGCGCCGGGAACGGTTTTATAAAGCGGCGTGACTTCCTGGCCTTTGCTTTTTCCGTATGCGTCCGGCCAGACGGGAATGAGATCGCCGCCGCTCATCAGCTTGCCCGCCAGGACTGGTGCTGCGAAGGCTGTTGGAATGCCACGAACGATAGGGCCGGGTTTGGCGGGGAAAATATAGCGGATGCTGTACGTGACCAAATCCAGCAGCGCCTTGCTCCTTACTTGAGGTATTGCATCGATAGGGCTCGAATAAATCAGCCCAATTTCTTTGCAGCGCTGCAGGGATGAGGACACCTCGGTTTTGCTAAGGCCCAGTGCGGAGGACAGGGCTCTCACCGAATAAATCTGTGAGTGACGCTCTTCAAACTCTTCGTCTACGTCATCCCAGCCCCGCCAGTCATCAATTGACGAAAGCCGCACGGTCTCGAAGTTTTGGCTGTAGTCCGGAATGCTCTGAAAGCCAAGGGCGGCGTTCTCCTTCTCCACAGAGAACACGCGCTTTTTAATGCGATCCCCTTTGGCCTGTAATTCCAGACTGATCAGTTTGAACAGAATGACGATATCTTGACTTTTCATGGGGCTCCGAAAGCGAGTGTCCTCTGTCCGCGGACAGAGGACACTTTCTTGCACAGAGTTGACACCTATGTCAACGATTCTGCAAAAACACCACATACCCTCGAAACCACTCACTTTCCTTCAAATACGCCGGTGCATCCCACGTGCCGCCCTGTATCAAGCCGATCTTGAACGGCAGGCCCAGTCGGTTCATCCGGGGCAGGTATGCCGCATAGTCCGGGATGCTGTGCCGGCCCTGGTAGGTCTGTACCACCACTTCATCCACCACGCCTTTGAGTTGGGCGATGGCGGTCGGGTCGGCGTTGCTGCTCCAGTCCAGCAGGCCGGTGATGCTCAGGCGCAGGTCGGTGGGCAGGCGTTGGCGCAGGTCGCGCAGGAAGTGGGTGTATTCGTGCAGGTATTGGGTGCGGGCGTCGAAATCGATCTGGATGCCGACCACCGGGTTGCCCGCGTCGCGCCAGCGTTGCACCTGGCCGAGCAGTTGGGTGTAGACCGGTTCCGGCCAGCGCAGCGTGTGGGCGCGGTACACCACCCACACGTCGCCCTGGGTGAGGCGCGGCACGCCCATGCCCTGGGCAATCAGCCGCACGCCCTGTTGCGGCGCGCGGCGGCTGGCGTTGATCTGGCCCTGGAGGATGTACAGGGTTTTCGCCTGTTCGAGCACCGGCTGCGGCGTCACGCCGCTCCACAGCCAGAACGCGTCATAGTCGCGGGCGTCGACGGCGCCGAAGGCCGGGCTTGCCAGCAACAGCACGCCGAGCCACAGGTGTTTCACCAGTAGTACTGCAGTGATTTGCCCCACTGGGTGTCGGCGAAACTGGTTTTGAGCTGACGGAACCAGGCCTTGCGCACGGCCGGTTCCACCTCGACGCCGCCGCAACTGTTGTAGCCGGCGGGCGCGTAGCAGTTGATAGCACGAAACAGCGCATAGGCCTTGTCATTTTTCGGCGCCTTGCTATCGCCGATCACCTGTTTGTAACCGTCGAGCCGCGAGAAGGTGTCACCTTCGAAATTGGACGCGGTACTGCCCAGGCTACCGGCGGCGCGCGCCTGCTCAAGCGGCATGCCGTCGAGGTTGTTGCGCAGGATGAATTCACCGATGCAATTGAGACCCTGCGGGTTTTTTGGCTCAGCCTGCAAGGTGGCGGCGGTTTGCACGATACTCGGGCAGGCATAGCCGGATTCGGCCTTGTCGCCGTTCCACTGGAATAGCTTCAGCGTCTGGCTGGAACTGTAGACATACCCCAGGCTGGTGCCGAGCTTGTCCTCGGGGGTTGGCGTCGGCAGCTGTTTGAGGTCGTCGGCGAACGCGGCGAACTGCCCCCGCAGCAGGTCTTTGTACAGCAGCACGAATTGCGCGGTCTCGCGTTCCAGCGGGTCGTGGGCCTGAGCGATCTGCTGGCGCAGCAGCTGCGGACCGGCAACATTGCGCAGCAGGATGTAACGCACCTGTGGGGCGCTGATCGGCGAGTCGGTGGCGAACACCTTGGCCAACTGGCCGCTGCGCTCGTAGTTCAGCGCCAGGGCCAGCTCCAGTTGGTCTCGCTGCAACGGCAGTTTCGCCAGCGGCAACAGCTTGAGCCACAGGGCTTCGGCACCTTGCCAGTCCTTTTTATCTTCCAGTGCCAACGCCCGCAGGGTCTGTTGGCTGAAGGCAAAGTAGTCCAGGTTCGCCGGCACTTCCTGGGGCAGAAGCTTCAAGGCGCTGTCCGGCTGATGCTCCACGTACAGGGCATACACCGCGCGCAGGTAGTCGTATTGCGCGGGGTTGTTGGCGAACACCGCTTTGCGCTTGTCGAGTGCTTCGCGGGTGAGGGAAGGGGGCGTGTGTGCGCGCATCAGCATCAGGTCGCTGACCAGTTGAAGCATCGGCGTGTCGATGGCGCCAGTGCTGACCATCAGCAGCTTGGTGTCGGCTTCTTCCACCAGTTCGTCCACGGACACGTTGCGCTGGGCGTCGGCGGTTTGTGTCAGCTCCCGGGCATAGGCTTCGGCGAGTTTGGGGTTGTCGTCCGCCAGCCAGTACACGCGCCGTAGCAGGCCGCGCGCAGAGGCGGTGTATTCGCCTTGTGGATAAGCCTTCAGGTAGTGGTCGAAAGCCTGTTGGGCCTCGGCCAATGCGGGCTTGTCCACGCGCTCCAGTTGCGGCACGCCGTAGTCGTCATAGGTGTTGGCCTGCGCCTGGTTGAGCGCGTTTCGCGCGGTCATGTACAGCGCGGTTTCCTTCAGCCACGGCACGTTGGAGGCGTCGGCGGCGGCAAAGCCACGTCCGGCCTCGGCAAAACGACCGCTGTAGAAATCGGCGGCGGCTTGCAGGTAGGTACGAAACAGTTGGCCGTCGCTGGACTGGATCTGCTGCGGGTCTGCCACGATCGGCCCTTCCCAGCTACAGGTGGTGAGCAACTGTAGCCGCGCCTTCACCAGCAGCTCGCGCTCGGGCGTCGGCATGTCGGCCTTGACCACCTGGCGGACAAACGCGGTGGCACTGTCATCGTCGTTGCTGCGGCAACGGCTGCCTTCGCCGCTGAGAAAGGCTTCGCCGGCGGTTTTGTATTCCTCGCGCTGGATGCCAAGGGGCTTGAGCAGGGTATCGAGTTCGGCGGTACGCGAGTCGTCGGCGCCGTTGTCGGGCTCGGTGTTCGAATCGGCGTGACGGGCCAGGCGATAGACCGGGAAGGGCACCGGGCCGAAACCCTGGGCCAGGTCATCTTCATCCAGCGCAGCAGGGCTCAGGGGCGCGGCTTTCTGGTCGGCCAGCAACAGGCGCAGGTTGGTGCGGCTGTCGTTGCCGGGACTCAGGAACGGCAGGTTGTTGCACGTGTCGAGGGTGTCACGCGAAACCCTCCAGTCGGGAAAGCAGAAGTCGTCGGAGCTGGCCTGGGCCTGAAGGGAGGTGCCGGCGAGCAATGCCAGTGCCAGGGGCGGCAGAAAACCGATGCGCATGACGTGTCCTTGATCCTGAGTCCTTGGAAGGCGCCAATCATAGCGTGATCCCGCCGGGGCGTAGGTGAAGGCCCACACAAATTACCGATTTGTCCGATTGAGGGTAGTGGCAATTTAACTCCGCTGCCCTAGACTGAGCCATCGTCAGGGAGGTCGTATGAAGCAGTTACGTGAATGGATTTTCGGAGTTTCCTGCCTGATGGCAATGGCGCCGCCGGTACTGGCGGATGACCCGTTGCTGGACCACCCACCCTCAGCCACCACCAGCAGCGAAGGCGAGGCGCGTGGCGTCTTGCGCGCCCGCGACCAGGCAGTGCTGGCCAGCGAATTGTCGGGGCGGATCGTCGACCTGCCGTTCAGCGAGGGCGAGTCGTTCAAAAAGGGCGACACCCTGGCGCGTTTCGATTGCTCGGCCTATCAGGCCCAACTCAATGCCGCTCAGGCGGCCAGCCGGGGCGCCGGCGAGGAACTGTCCCACAACAAACAACTGGCGGCGTTGAACTCGGTCGGGCGTTTTGAAGTGGCGCGGGCTGAAGCCAAGCTCACCGAAACCCAGGCCCAGTCCCAGGTCTATCAGGTGCAGGTCAAGCGGTGCAGCGTGCTGGCGCCGTATGACGGCCAAGTGGTGCAGCGCAAGGTCCAGCGCTACGAAAGCGTTTCGGTCGGCACGCCTTTGCTGGAGATCGTCGACAACCGCAGCCTGGAGATCCACCTGCTGGTGCCTTCGCGCTGGATGAGCAAGCTCAAGCCGGGCCAGACCTTCAATTTCACCCCGGATGAAACCGGTCAGGCGTTCAATGCCACGGTCAAGCGCCTGGGTGCGCGTATCGATGAAGGCAGCCAGACGCTGCTGCTGGTCGCCACCGTGTCCAACGCCTCCGGGCTGATGGCCGGCATGAGCGGCACCGCCCACTTCGCGCAACTGCAATGAACGCGCCGCTGCTGGGCAACACAGAACGAGTGTTCGCGCAGTTTCTCGACCTGGAGCGCCAGACCCGCGCCGCGCGCAGCACTGAGCAACTGGCCTACAGCCTGGTCAATGACGGACAGTCGCTGTTCGGTTATCGCCATGCCGCTTTGCTGATCGCCGGCAAGGTGCAGGCGGTGACGGCGGTGAGCAGCGTTGACCCGAATGCGCCGTTCGTAGCGTTCGTCGAGCAGGCGGTGGCGCAACTGCACAAACAGTCGTTGGCGCAGACGGCACGCGTGGTGTCGACCGAGTCACTGAGCGACCAGGTGCAGGCTGACTGGCAAAGCCTGTCGGCTGGGCAGGTGTTCTGGTTGCCGCTGATCGATCCCCAGGGCCGTGTGTTCGGTGGTTTATGGCTGGCGCGCGAGACCCCGTGGAACCCTCCCGAACAGGTACTGCTGGCCCAATTGGGCGATACCTACAGCCATGCCTGGCGGGCCCTGCAACCGCGCCAGCCGTGGCGACTGCGCTTGACCCGCAAGCGCCAGGTGCTGGCGGTGGTCGCCTTGCTGCTGATGCTGTTGATTCCGGTGCGTCAATCGGTGCTGGCGCCCGCCGAAGTGGTGCCGCTGGCCGGGCAAGTGGTGGCCGCGCCCCTGGACGGGGTGATTGCCGAGTTTCTGGTCAAGCCCAACCAGACGGTAAAAACCGGCGACCTGCTGCTGCGTTTTGAAAGCACCACCCTCACGGCCCAGGCCGATGTGGCCGCGCGCGCCCTGGGCGTTGCCGAAGCCGAACTCAAGGCCAATGCGCAGCGTGCGTTTGCCGACGCCGAGTCGAACTCGCGCATCGATTTGCTGGCCGCCCGCGTCGAGCAAAAGCGCGCCGAACGGGATTACGCCCGGGAACTGCTCAAACGCAGCGAGGTGCGCGCCGAACGTGACGGCATTGCGGTGTTCGCCGACGCCGAGCGCTGGACCGGCAAGCCCGTGCAGACCGGCGAGCGCCTGTTGCAGATCGCCGACCCCGGCCAGGCCGAATTACGCATCGAGCTGGCGGTGGGCGACGCCATCGCCCTGGAGCCCGATGCCCAGGTGGCGTTGTTCCTCGACAGCGACCCGTTGAAGCGTCATCTCGCCACCCTGCAACGCGTCGCCTACGAGGCGCAGCCCACGCCGGGCGGCCAACTGGCGTATCGCCTCGACGCGCAGTTCAATGAGCCCCCCCCGCGCATCGGGCTGCGGGGCACCGCAAAAATCTTCGGCGAACGCGCGCCGCTGGCCCTGTACCTGCTGCGTCGGCCATTGGCGGGCCTGCGCCAAAGCGTGGGTCTGTGATGAACCTGCCCGGGCTGCGTGAAGACTTGCAACTGTCCAGCGCCGGCGCGGCACTGGACGGCTCGCCGCGCTGGACCCTGGCCGACCCGGTGCGCGGGCGCTATTTCAAACTGGGCGCCACCGCGATCCGCTTGCTGCGCCACTGGTCCCTGGGCGACCCGCAAAAAGTATTGCAAGCGGCCAACCGCGAGCCGGGCCTGCCACTGGGCGAGCGCGAAGTGGAGGAACTGCTGGGCTTTTTGCGCACCCACGACCTGATCGCGGCGCTGGACCCTCAGCAGCGCGCCAGCTACCTCTACAAGGCCCGCGCCCAGAAGCAGGGGCTGTGGACAGTCCTGCTGCACCAATACCTGTTTTTCCGCATCCCGCTGTGGCGGCCCGACGCGTTCCTCAATCGCACCTGGCCGTGGCTGGCGCGGTTCGGGCCGCGATTGCTGCGCTATGGTCTGCCGCTGGTGCTGGGCCTGGGGGTGTTTCTGGTGGCGCGGGACTGGCAGCGTTTTCTGGCGACCTTCCCGCACCTGTTCAGCCTGGGGGGCGCGCTGGCGTTTGGCACCGCGCTGTTCTTCGCCAAGCTGTGCCATGAGTTCGGCCATGCGTTCATGGCCAAGCGCGCCGGCTGCCGGGTGCAGAGCATGGGGGTGGCATTCATGGTGCTGCTGCCCATGTTCTACACCGATGTGAGTGACGCCTGGCGCGTGAATGATCGCCGCGCGCGGCTGATGATCGGTGCCGGCGGGGTGATGGCCGAACTGCTGCTGGCCTGCCTGGCGTTGCTGGCCTGGTCGCTGTTGCCGGACGGCCCGGCACGCACGGCGGCGTTCATGCTGGCCAGTGCCACCTGGCTGACGACCCTGGCGATCAACCTCAACCCGTTCATGCGCTTTGATGGTTATTTTCTGATCAGTGATCTATGGGGCGTCGACAACCTGCAAGGCCGCGCCTTTGCCCTGTGTCGCTGGCGCTTGCGCGAGGCCCTGTTCGGTTATGGCGAGCCTGCACCGGAGCCGTGGTCGCCGGTCATGCAGCGGCGCTTGCTGGGGTGGGGCTACCTGGCGTGGCTGTGGCGCGCGGCGTTGTTCCTAGGGATCGCGCTGGCGGTGTATCACCTGTTCTTCAAGCTACTGGGGATCTTCCTGATGCTGGTGGAACTGGTGTGGTTCATCTTCCTGCCGATCTTCAAGGAATGGCGTGAGTGGTGGAGCCGACGCAGCCAGGCGTATGCCCCCCGCGTATGGCTCAGTGGCCTGGGGCTGGTGCTGATCCTGTTGGCGCTGGTGGTGCCGTGGCGCAGCGCCGTGGAGTTGCCGGCCATGCTGGAGGCGGGGCGCTCCAGTGCGTTGCATGCGCCAGTGGCGGCGCGCATCCAGCAGCTACGCGTGGTCGACGGTCAGGTGGTGACCCAGGGACAGGTGTTGATCGAACTCGAATCCCCTGACCTGGCCGCGCGGCAAGGCATCGTGCGTCGTGAAGTGGAGATCCTGCAGTTGCAGATGCGCCGCCAGGCCGGGCGCAGCGAGACGGCGGCGGATGCCGGCATCAATGACCAGCGCCTGTCCCAGGCCCTGGCCGAATACCGTGGCCTGGCCGCCCAGCGTGAGCGACTGCTGCTGCGCGCGCCCCATGCCGGCACCGTGCGTGATCTGTCGCCGCAACTGAGCGCGGGGCGCTGGGTGTCACCCAGGGAATCGCTGGCGCGCATCGTCGAAGACGGCGCGCGGCTGCGTGGCTACCTGGCCGAAGCCGAGCTGTGGCGCGTGGCTCCGGGCGCGACCGGGCGGTTTATCGCTGACGATCCGATGCATGCGGCCATCCCGGTGGAACTGACGGAGATCGATGCCAACGGTGTGGCCTACCTGGATCAGGAGGCGCTGACCTCTGATCACCATGGGCCGATTGCCGTGCGTCGCGACGAAAACCAGCGGCCGGAACCGGTGCAGGCGCAGTACGGCGCGCGATTGAACAGTGTGCAACCGATCCCGACGCCCCGTCAGCCGCTGCGCGGCGTGGTGGTGTTGCAGGGGCGCAGCGAGTCGGTGCTGGGTGTGACCTGGCGCCGGGCGGCGGCGCTGGGGGTGCGTGAAAGCGGGTTCTGACAGGAGTTGAACGCGATGTTGAACAAGGAAGGCGCCCTGGCGCAGGGGTTGGTGGTGCGCCCGTCACGGGACAGCGACAAGCCGTTTTTGCAGGCGCTGTATCACTCGGCGCGTGCGGATTTACAGTGGATCGACGGTGAGCGGGCGCTGGTGGAAGAGGTGATTGCCCAGCAGTTCCAGGTGCAGGAAAAGGGCATGGACGAACACTTCCCCGGCGCCCTGCATTACGTGATCGAGAAACTGGGCACGGCCATCGGCGCCTTGAGTGCCGACTTCGGTGCCAACGAGATTCGCGTGCTGTACCTGGCGTTCATTCCCGCTGCGCGCGGCAAGGGTTTTGGGCGCGCGGTGTTGCAAGGGGTGCAGCAGGCGGCGGCGCAGGTGCAGTGCCCGGTGGCGACGGTGGTGTGGGCGAGCAACCCCCATGCGCGCCAGCATTACCTGGCGCTGGGGTTTCAAGTGCAAGAGCAGACACCCGCCGCGCAACGGCTGGTGTGGTACCCGTCTCAGTTGAACACGATGCAGAAGTAGCCGCGCTCGCTGTCGCGGCCCATGGCGGGTTCGCGGGAGACGAACACCTGTTCCAGGGTGGCGCCGGGCAGCGGCAGGCGGCATAAGCCATCGACGAAGTCCGTCGGGCCCAGGCTGTTGAGTTGCACACTGAACGCCTCGCGCGGGCTGCCCGGCAAGGTGGCGTCCGGTGTTTCGCACAGGCTCTGGACCTGGATCGGCAGCGCCGAGCCGTCCGGCAGGTACAGCACGCTGGTGCGCGCCAGCAAAGGTCGGAAGTGTTCGAGGGTGACCAGGTTCAGCATAGGAAAGCTCCACGTCAGAAGTGCCGAGGCTCGCGAGCCTCGGCCAAGGCAGTGCGTCAGCCGCGTGACGGAAAGATGCCGTTGAGGGCAATGCTGAAGTTGATCGCCAGGAAGGGGTTCATGGACGCCATGGGTTGGCCCTGCCCGGCCGGGCCGATTGTCGGGCTTGTCACCGTGGTGGTTACACCCTGGAGCGGCACCGGGTTGGTGCCCTGTTGGTCCGAGTAGATCGTAGCGCTGCCCGGCCCGCTGCCGGAGGCGCCGATAAAGGAGTTGGTGGCGGTGGGTATTGTCACCGGGTTGCTGGTCGCGCTCGTCAGTTGAATGGCCGTGGTGGCGGTGATCGCGGTGGCGGTGTGGGTATGGACCGGCAGGTTGACCAGGGTGGCGGTCACGGATTCGGTGCCGGAAAAGTCGCCGATGACGCGCGGGGTCAGGCCCGCGCCGTTGCCTTGGCCGACGGGCAGCCGGCTTTGCAGGTCCGGCAACTTGAAGGTTTGCACGCCATCGCCGCCGTAGGTGGTGGTGATCAGGGCGAACAACGCCTGGTTCTGGCTGATGGAAACGATCTGGCCGGCGCACAAGGCCCAGCCCTGCGGGGCAAAGTTAAATGCAAAGGGTTGAATGGTGCCGATGAATACTTCCATGAATCGCTCATCCTTGTATGGGCTATACGGAGTGTGACGCCAATCGATCCGACGTCATCGCAGAGCGTAGACGCAGGTCTTGCGGGTTGCCCGGCGGTTGCGAAACAGCGAGCGAACCGAGGGCTTTTGGCCTAGAGTGGCGCTTGTTTGCGCAGGCGCAGGTTTTGCCCGGGAAACGGGCAGTGGTGAGGAAACAGAGGTGCGACGGTCTGTGGTAGAGCAAGACGACAAGGTTGAGGCATTTCCCGCCGTCAACCGCCTCACGCAGGCCTGGGAAGGCGCGGCTTGGCTGAGCCGGCTGTGGTGGGTGCCGATCCTGGCGCTGGCCATGGCCTTGCGGTTTTACGGGCTGACGTCCGCCGCCATTTGGGGCGACGAAGGTTCCAGCCTGCTGCTCAGCGAATATGCCGTGGCCGACCTGTGGTTTCACGCAGCCCATGATGTGCATCCGCCGCTGTACTTTTTCATGCTGCGCGGGTGGATCGAGATCTTTGGCGACGGCATCTGGTCGATTCGCGGCATGAGCGCCATTCCGGGCGTGGTCGCGGTGGGCCTGGGCATCTGGCTGGTGCGGCAGTTGTCCACCCGACGGGCAGCGTTGCTCGCGGGTATCCTGCTGGCGTTGCTGCCGTCCGCCGTGCGGTACAGCCAGGAAGTGCGCATGTACTCGCTGCTGGCCGTGTGGCTGGTGGGCGCCACCCTGGCGCTGGTGTACTGGGTGCGCCAGCCGGAACGCACACGCTACCTGGTGGCCTATGTGCTGTTGATGAGCGCCGGTTTCTATACCCATTACTTCACCGCGCTGTGTGTGCTGGTGCACTGGGCCTACCTGGGGCTTTTGTGCACGTCCCAGGCGTCGGGCCAGCGCCTGATCACGCGCCCGGCCTGGTGGGCCGCCAATACCGTCATTGTGTTGTTGTACCTGCCCTGGCTACCGGGTCTGTTGGACCTGGTACAGCACGTCGAACAGCTCAAGGTGGGCGGGGATATCGGCTGGGAAGACCCAGTCGGTTGGCTGTCGGTGCCGTCGATGATCTGGCAGTTCATGCTCCAGGATGAAGGCACGGGCTTCTGGCCCCCGCTGTTCTGGCTGTTCCCCTTACTGTTGGTGGGCGTGGTGGTGGTGACCGCCTGGCGCGAGCGCGAACGTTATCGCCCGGCGGGCCTGCTGGCGCTGTTCTTTCTGTTGCCGCTGCTGTTGGTGTACGGCGTGTCGTTCATCTCGCCGGTCTTCATCGAGCGCTACCTCACGGTGTACGCCCTGGGCCTGCCGATGCTCGTGGCCCTGGCGATCGACCGCCTGCCCGCGCGTTTTTCCCTGCTGGGGGCGGCGCTGTTCGTGCTGTTCGCCGGCGTGGAACTGGTGGGGCTGAAGAACAACTTCACCGTGGACGAGCAGGACCAGTTCAACGTGCCGGTGGAGTTCGTCAACCGCAATTACCAGGAAGACGATCGCATCGTCCTCAGCGACATGATGTGGTACCTCAGCTACGTCTATTACGACCAGACCGACGCCCAGTTGCAGCTCTATACCCCGCCCAGGCCCGACGGCACGCCGACGCGACCGAACGCCTATGGGTTCGGCACCCTGGTGGACCAGGACGGTGGACGCATTTACCTCGACCATTTGTCGGCGTTGCCCGCCGATACGCGGCGCGTGTGGCTGATCAGCAGCAATGAAGCGCCGGACGATTTCGCGCCGTTACCCGACGGTTGGCGACTGTTGCTGCAACAGGACGGCGGCGGGGCGCGGGCGCGTCTTTTTGTCCTGTGCCACGGGCCAGAGCCCTTGCAGGCCGTGGGCTGCCGCTAATATCCAATCGGTATTGGGCGAATATCAAAATAGTGGCAAATGCCCACTAGTACACACGGCAATCCTGAACTACGCTACGGGCACAAATGGATCTTTGTCCTACAAGTGGTGAAGGGATTGCAGTATCACTTTATTTCCGGTTTGCCCCGTTCCGGGTCCACCCTGCTGGCCGCAATCCTGTTGCAGAACCCCCGTTTCCACGCGGGCATGAGCAGCCCGGTCGGCACACTGTTCAACGGCGTGCTGGAGCAATGCAGTGCCGGCAGCGAATTCGGTTCGGTCATCGACCCCGGCACCCGGCGGCGCCTGCTGCGCGGGCTGTTTGACGCCTACTACGCCGACAAGACGTCCACCCAGGTGGTGTTCGACACCAACCGTCAGTGGTGCGCACGCATGCCGGCGCTGCACGACCTGTTTCCCCAGGCCAAAGTCATCGCCTGCGTGCGCAACGTGGCGTGGATCATGGACAGCGTCGAGCGCCTGTACCGTGCCAACCCCTTCGAAAACACCAAGCTGTTCAACGATGGCGCCGAGCGCAACACGGTGTACAGCCGTGTCGAGACCCTGGCCCAGCGCAACCGCCTGGTGGGCTACGCCTGGTCGGCGCTCAAAGAAGCCTACTACGGCGAAAACGCCGACAACCTGCTGGTCGTCGACTACGACCTGCTGTCCCAGGCCCCCGAGATGGTGATGCGTCTGGTCTATGGATTCATCGGCGAGCCGTGGTTCGAGCATGACTTCGACAACCTCAGCTACGACGCCCCCGATTTCGACGAAGCGCTGGGTGTGACCGGCCTGCACCGGGTCAAGCCGCGTGTAGCGTTGCAACCTCGGCGCACGATCCTGCCGCCCGATCTGTTCGAGCAGTTCGCGCACATGGATTTCTGGCGGGATGGCGCTTCGAGCGCCGCCAATGTGATTCGCACCAAAGCCGATGCCGCGATCAGTTGATCGCGGTTTTTTTCATTGCGGGTATCAACATTCGACAAGCGGGTGAGCAGCATGTGGTGGAGCAAAGCAAAGGCACGGCACACAACCAGTCACGCCACCTCCCTGGCGACGCCGATGATCATGCCTCTGGAGCCGCGCATGCTGTTCGACGGCGCGGTCGCCGCCACCGTGGCCGATGTGGCGCAAGCCGACAGCCATGCCACACCCACCGCCGATGCCAAGGCGCCCACTACCGAGCATGCGGGCGCCGGCAATGAAAGCCACCCGCAATCCGATGCGCCGCCCACCCCGGCACCGGTCGCCGTGCCCGGGCAGAGTGTGGTGTTTGTCGACGCACGGGTGAAGGATTCCGCCGAGCTGCTCAAGGGCGCCGCACCGGGCACCCAGGTGGTGCAACTCGATGCGAGCAAAGACGGCTTGCAGCAGATTGCCGATTACCTGAGCAGCCACCAGGGCGTGAGCTCCGTGCAGATCATCGCCCATGGCAACGCCGGCGATTTGTGGTTGGGCAACAGCTACCTGTCGGCGGACAACATCGGCGCGCGCAGCGAAGTGCTGGCACAGATCGGCCAAGGCATGAACGTGGGCGGCGATATCCTGATCTACGCCTGCAACACGGCGGCGGGCGACAAGGGCATCAACTTTGTCGACAGCCTGGCACAACTGACCGGGCGCGATATCGCCGCGTCCACCAACCGTACGGGCGCGGGCGGCGACTGGACCCTGGAAATCGCCACCGGCTCCATCGAGAGCCACACAGCGCTGTCGTACCAGGCGATGTCGGCTTACCAGTACGGGCTGGCCACGATCACGGTTCTCAATAACGGCGACACGGGCGGCGGCAGCTTGCGCGATGCCCTGGTTCAGGCGCAGGCGGGGGATACCGTCACCTTCAACGCCGGCATGACGATCAACCTCAACACCCAGCTGGTGATTGCCAAAAACGTCACCATTGATGGCGACCTGAACAATGACGGTGTGGCTGACGTCACCCTCAGCGGGCAGTACAAAACCCAAGTGCTCAAGGTGAATTCCGGGGTCACCGCGACCCTCGACGGCCTGGTCATCACCAAGGGCCTGGCCGTCGGCCAGGGCGGCAACGGCGGTTCGGACGCGGCGGCGTCCATGGGCGGCGGTATCGTCAACGCCGGTAACCTGACCCTCAACAATGTGACGGTCACCAGCAACGCGGCCTCGGGCGGCGGCGGCGGTGGCGGTGTCAGAGGGGGCACCGTCGGCGGGGGCGGCGGGGGCGGTGGCGCGTTGGGCGGGCAGGCCGGCGGTCGCGGCGGTGACGCGGGCAACGGCCAAGGTTATTACGCCGGTAAAAACGGCACGGCCAACACCGGTGGAAACGGCGGCGGCTACAACCTCACGGTCATGGGTGGCCGGGGTGGCAGCACCACCGGCGGTGCGGGTGCGGCAGGTGCGTTTGGCTACAGCAACGGTGGCGCCGGCGGCACGGCGAACAACGGCAGCCTGTCCATCGGTGGCGGCGGTGGCGGTTCGGGCTGGGACAGCACCGGGCGCAGCGGCGCGGCGGCCAGTGGCGGTATCTACAACGCCAGCAACGCCACCCTGACCATCGTCGGCAACTCGGTCATCTCCAATAACGTTGCGGCCGGTGGCGGCGGCGGCGGTGGCGGCGGCAGTGGTGGCGGCGGCAGTGGTGCCGGGGCATCTGGCGACCCGGGCGGCGTGGGCGGCAAAGGCGTCGGCGCGATCTGGAACAAGGGCACCTTGCTGATCACTGCGGCCAACTTCTCGGCACTCGGCAGCGGTAATAACAAAGCCGCCAGTGGTATCGGTGGTGCGGGCGGCGGCGGTGCGGGGACGACCCCGGCGTCGGTGGATGGCATCTACAACGACGGCGGCACGCTGAACACGGCCTACAACCCGGCGCCGACCGCGACCATCGTGGTGGCGAACCCGACCCAGCGCCTGGGCAGCACCTCGGTGGTGACCATTACGTTCAACCAGGCGGTCACGGGCTTCACCAATGCGGATTTGACGATTGCCAATGGCAGCCTGAGCGCGGTGAGTACCAGCGATGGTGGTATCACCTGGACCGCCACGTTCACCCCGGACGCCAGCGTGACCAGCGCCGCCAACCAGATCATCCTGAACAACGCTGGGGTCAACAGCGCGGCGACCGGCACCGCAGGCAGCGGCACCACCTTGTCCAACACTTACAGCGTCGACACCGTTCGGCCGACCGCCAGCATCGTGGTCGACAGCCCGGCGCTGAGCATCAGCGGCACGTCCCAGGTGCATATCACCTTCAGCGAGGCGGTCACCGGTTTCAGCCTGGGCGACATGACGGCGTCCAATGGCACCCTGAGCGGGTTGACCACCAGCGACAACATCCACTTCACCGCGACCCTCACGGCCACCGCGGGCAACAACAGCGCGGGCAACGTCATCACGCTGGACAACACGCTCTATACCGATACGTCGACCAACGCCGGCACCGGGACGACCCTCTCCAATACCTACTCGGTCGATACCGTGCGGCCCACTGCGAGCATCGTTGTCAGCAACACGGCGCTGAATATCGGCGGCACGTCCCTGGTGACCATCACCTTCAGCGAGGCCGTCACCGGTTTCACCACGGCTGACCTGACGGTGGCCGATGGCACCCTGAGCAACCTGACCACCAGCGACAATATCACCTGGACCGCCACCCTGACGGCGACCGCCGGGATCAGCCATACCGGCAATGTCATCACCCTGAACAACGCCGGGGTCAGCGACGCGGCGGGCAACGCCGGCACGGGCAGCACCAACTCCAACACCTACTCCGTCGATACCCAGCGGCCCAACGCGACCATCGTGTTCGGCAACACCAACCTGGGCATCGGCCAGACCTCTACCGTGACCATCACCTTCAACGAAGCGGTGACCGGCCTGACGCTGACCGACTTCACGGCGAGCAACGGTACCCTGAGCAACCTCAGCAGCAGTGACGGCGGCATCACCTGGACTGCCACGTTCACCCCGACGGCGGGCATCGTCAGCGCCAGCAACCACATCACCCTGGACAACACCGGCGTGCAGGATGCGGCGGGCAACGCCGGCAGCGGCACGACGGACTCCAACAACGTCGCCATCGATGGCGTGCGCCCAACCGCCACGGTGGTCGTCGCCAACACCTCCCTGGCGCTGGGCCAGACGTCGCTGGTGACGGTGACCTTCAGCGAGCCGGTGACCGGCTTCAGCAACACCGACCTGACCGTCGCCAACGGCACGCTGAGCGCCATGACCAGCAGCGATGGCGGCGTGACCTGGACCGGCACCTTCACACCGTTGGCGAATGTCACCGACACCACCAACCTCATCACCCTGAACAACACCGGCTACACCGACCTGAGCGGCAATACCGGCACGGGCACCACCGACTCCAACAACTACGCGATCGACACCCAGCGCCCCACCGCGACCATCGTGGTCGCCGACCCGGTGCTGACCGCCGGTGAAACCTCGCTGGTGACCATTACCTTCAGCGAGGCCATCACCGGCTTCACCCTGGCCGACCTGAGCGCGAGCCACGGCAGCCTGAGCGGGCTCAGCAGCAGCGACGGCGGTATCACCTGGACCGCCACGTTCACCCCGGGCGCCAACACCAACAGCGCGACCAACGTGATCACCCTGGCCAACACCGGCATTGCCGACATCGCCGGCAACGCGGGCGCGGGCAGTACCAGCTCGGCTAACTTCGTCATCAATACCGTGCTGCCTACCGCGACCATCGTGGTGGCGAACCCGGCACTGAACATCAATGGCACGTCCCAGGTGACCTTTACCTTCAACGAGGCGGTGACCGGTTTCACCAATGCCGACCTGACGGTGGCCAACGGCACGCTGAGCGGGCTCAGCAGCAGCGACGGCGGCATCACCTGGACCGCCACGTTTACCCCGACCAACGGCCTCGCCGACCCTACCAACCAGATCACCCTGGACAACAGCGGCGTGCAGGCCGTGTCTTCCGGCAACGCGGGCAGCGGCAGCAGCGTGTCCAACAACTACGCCATCGACACTCAGCGGCCGACCGCGACCATCTCGGTGAGCAACCCGCAGTTGGGCGTGGGCGGCAGCTCGCTGGTCACCATTACGTTCAGCGAAGCGGTGACCGGATTCAGCCTGGCTGACCTGACCACCGACAACGGCACGTTGAGCAACCTGACCACCAGCGACAACATCACCTGGACTGCCACCCTGACCCCGGCGGCCGGGATTTCCCAGGGCAACAATCACATCGTGCTGGACAACACCGGGGTGGACGACGTGGCCGGCAACAGCGGCTCGGGCACCACCACCTCCAATGCCTACGTCATCGACAGCCAGCGTCCAACCGCGACCATCGTGATCTCGGACCCCAACCTCACCGTTGGCGAGACGGCCACCGTGACCATCACCTTCAGCGAAGCGGTGACCGGATTTAACAACGGTGACCTGACCGTGCCCAACGGCACGCTCAGCACCCTGAGCAGCAGCGACGGCGGGATCACCTGGACCGGCACATACACGCCCAATATCAACGTGCAGGACAGCAGCAACCTGATCATCCTCAACAACACCGGCTATACCGACCTTGCAGGCAACACGGGGACGGGTACGACCAACTCGGCCAACTTCACCATCGATACGATGCAGCCCACGGCGACCATCGTGGTCGCCAGCCCCACGCTGAACGTCGGTGCGACTTCGCAGGTGACCATCACCTTCAGCGAAGCGGTGACCGGCTTCACCAATGCCGACCTGACCATCGCCAACGGTACGCTCAGTGCGGTGAGCAGCAGCGACGGCGGTATCACCTGGACCGCGACGTTCACGCCGACCAACAACATCAGCGACACCAGCAACGTGATCGTCCTGGATAACACCGGGGTGCAGAACGCCTCGGGCAACACCGGCAGTGGTACGACCAGCTCCAACAACTACAGCATCGACACCCAGCGCCCGACCGCGACGATCACGGTGGCCAACCCGAACCTGGGCATCGGCCAGACCACCACCGTGACTATCGCCTTCAGCGAAGCGGTGACGGGGTTCGACCTGTCGGACCTGAGCGTGGCCAATGCCACCTTGTCCAACCTGACCAGCAGCGACGGCGGCAAAACCTGGACCGCCACGCTGACCCCGACCGCCGGCCTCACCGACCCGACCAACCTGATCGTGCTCGATACCAGCCTGGTCAACGACCTGGCGAGCAACAGCGGTTCGGGCATTGCCATTTCCAACAACTATGGCGTGGACGCCGACCGGCCCACCGCGACCATCTCGGTGGCCAACCCCAACCTGAGCGCGGGCCAGACCACCACCGTGACGTTCACCTTCAGCGAGAAGGTCACCGGTTTCGACCTGTCTGACTTGAGCGTGGCCAACGGCACCTTGTCCAACCTTGCCAGCAGCGATGGCGGCAAGACCTGGACCGCCACACTCACGCCTACGGCCAACCTGAATGATCCGAGCAACTTCATCACCCTCGATACCAGCCTGGTCACCGACCTGGCCGGCAACGCCGGCAGCGGGTTTGCCAACTCCAACAATTACGCGATCAGCACGATCTCGTTGACCGGCGATCCGCTGTTCCGCGTCACCGACCCGGTGGTGCCCAAGGTTGTCTCGAACGTACCGCTGCAACCGATCATCCACGGTCAGCCAAGTGGCGACCTGGGCTCACCGTTGAGCTTCCCGCCGCTGTTTGCGCCGCGTGAAGTGGGCGGCGGGCTGCCGCCGGTCGGCAGCATCTTCATCAACAACGGCGCCCTGTCGCCCAGCTTCATCGCCCAGGTGTTCAACAGCGACAGCGGCGATGGCAGTGGCAAGGGCTTCCTGGGGTTTGGTGGGGGCGACGGCGGTGTGTTCGGCGCCAGTACCCTGTCGAGCCTGTTCGATCGTGCACCGGGAGAAGACACCGGCCTCAAGGCGTTCGACAGCCACTCGATCAAAGGTGTGGGCGATCCGGCCCAGGGGCTGCGCGGCGTGTTCGGCGCACCCAGCCTTGGCCAGCAATTGCAACAGATCAACGAAACGGAACAGCGCCAGGTCGTCGCGCTGGCGCAGGCACTGCAACAGGTCGGCATCAGCGAAATGCCGGCTTGAACACACTTAAATCAAGGCGCAGTAACAGGGGCGATCCACGGATGAAAACAGGTCAGAAGTTGTTCGGTGCCAGCTTGCTGGCGCTGGCGATCAGCGGTTGTGCGGTCACCAGCGAACCGATTGAACGCAGTGTCAGTGAGCAGCGGGCACGCAGCGATCTGCAGGGCATGTACAAGGACCAGGAGCCTCTGAGCGGTCCGTTGACCCTGCACCAGGCCATGGCCCGTGCGGTGAAGTACAACCTCGAAGGTCGTTTGAAAATCATGGAAGAGGCCTTGGCCAAGCGCCAACTCGACCTCGCCAGTTTTGACATGCTGCCGCGCATGGCGCTGTCCGCCGGCTACGCCGGGCGCAACAACACCAACGCCTCCAGCAGCCAGAGCGTGCTCAGCGGCAACCAGTCCCTGGAACCGTCCACGTCCCAGGACCGCGACCGCCGCGTGGCGGACCTGACCATGGTGTGGAACGTCCTCGATTTCGGCGTGAGCTACATCAGCGCCAAGCAGCAGGGCGACCAGCGCCTGATCGTGCAGGAGCGTCGGCGCAAGGTGATCAACACCATCGTTCAGGACGTACGCTCGGCCTATTGGCGCGCGGTGGCGGCGGAACGCCTGCTGACCAAGATCGACAGTCTGATGGCGCGGGTCGACCAGGCCCAGACCAACAGCCAGAGCATGAGCGAGCAGCGTATTGGCGATCCGGTCCAGGCCCTGGGTTACCAGCGTTCGTTGATCGAAGCCACGCGTCAGTTGCAGGAGCAGCGCCGAGCGTTGTCCCTGGCCAAGACCGAACTGGCCACCCTGATCAACCTGCCCATGGGCACGGACCTCAAGTTGGCGACGTCGGACGATTACGCGGTGCCGCAGCTGAAGGTCAACCTCGCCAGCCTGGAACAGGAGGCCCTGGCCAACCGTCCGGAACTGCGTGAGCAGGACTACCAGACCCGCATCAGCGCCGCCGAAACCCGCAAGGCCATGTTGCGCCTGCTGCCGGGCCTGGAGTTTTCGGCCGGCGGGCACTACGACAGCAACTCGTTCCTGGTGGACAACCGCTGGGCCGATTACGGCGCCAAGATCACCTGGAACCTGTTCAACGTGATCTCCGCCCCTGCCGCCATCGACGTGGCCAAGGCCGGTGAAGAAGTCGCCACCGCACGCCGCCAGGCGATGTCGATTGCGGTGCTGGCACAGATCTACGTGGCCAACGCCAATTACCAGGACGCTGTGCGTCAGTTCAAGACCAACGAGCAGTTGGCCAACATCGACGGGCAAATCCTCACCCAATTGCGCAACCGCCATCAGGCGGCGGGCCTGGGCGAACTGGACTTGATCCAGGGCGAACTCAATACCCTGCAAGCCGACCTGCGCCGTGACCTGGCCTATGCCGATTTGCGTAATGCCTACGGCCAGATCTTCGCCAGCGCCGGGCTCGACCCGCTGCCCGAGCAAGTGGATTCGGACCGTGTGCAGTCCATCGCCACCGCGTTGGCCAGCCGCGAATCGGCGTGGGCTGCCGGCAATATCGCGACGCCTGCGCCCCGTGCCGTTGCCCAGTAATCTGGTCGCGCCGACGGCGAGCGTCACGCGCCGTCAACGTGAGGCGCGTAACGGGCATCGAGGGGTGGCGATTCTGCTCACGGGCTTGCCGGCGTCCGGCAAGTCGACCCTGGCCCAGGGCCTGCAAGCCGCGTTGTTCGAGCAAGGCCGGCAGAGCATCGTGCTCGACGGCGACGCCCTGCGCGGCGGCTTGAACAGCGACCTGGGGTTTGCCGACGGCGACCGCCAGGAAAACATCCGCCGCGCCGGCGAACTGGCGGCGCTGCTGGTGCAGAACGGGCAAATCGTGATCCTGGCGATGATCGCGCCGCTGGTCGAGCTGCGCGCGATGTTTGCCGAGCGCCTGGGCGCCGACTATCGGGAAGTCTGGTGCAATGCCTCCTTGGCCGTGTGCGAACGGCGCGATCCCAAGGGCCATTACGCCCGCGCGCGGCGCGGTGAGCTGCCGGGTTTTACCGGCATCGGCTCACCCTACGAACCGCCACCCCAGGCTTCGCTGGTACTGGACACCGGTGAGCTGTCGGCGCAACAGAGCGTCGAGCGGTTATTGGCCTGGCTGACGCCTGGTCTAGACTCGGAGGACTCGCCCTCTTAGGAGCCCGCCATGGAATCGCCTGTGCACAGCCTGTCCTCCTTGTTCAAACAGCTTGGGCTGCCGGATGACCCGGTGAGCATCGAGAAGTTTGTGGCCGTTCATTCGCCCCTCAAACCTGACCTGAAATTGGCTGATGCGTTTTTTTGGACAGAGAACCAGAAGAAGTTTTTGCGTAATGAAATTCTGGAAGATGCGGATTGGGCTAAAGTGGTCGATGAGTTGAACCTCCTGCTGCACAGCGGGAGAGGGGTGCAAAAAAATTAGGAAAAACGGGAAAAGTTGAAAAAAACAGATGTTGGTTGAAAAAAACTGGGCTTTAATCGCGCAAGTGAACTTTTTCTGAGGTGGCGCGATGTCCCTGGTTGGTTATGCCTATCTCCACCAATCTCTTGGCTTGAAAGCGATTCCTCCTGTTCGGGCTGCCATGGTCAAGCCTGTGACGCGAGTCTCGATGATTGGTGACTGCCTGGCGGTTCCTCAGGCCGTTGCGCCTTCGGCCCATTCAGTACTCGACCATATTCTTTTCGCACTCAAACACGAAGGTATCAATCTCGGCATTCTGGCTCCGGCACTTGAAGCGGTCAGCGCGGAGGACCTGCTAAAAGAACTGGAAAATGCTCCGAACGGCCTATTCATCCGCAAGGTTTGCTATCTATGGGAGGGTTTGACCCTTCAAAGGTTGGACTACAACAAGCCGATCAACAGTCGCGTTTCACCCCTGTTTGATCCCCAACGCTACGTCACGGGGCCGTCTACTCGTAATTCCCGTTGGCGTATCGACTTCAACGGGTTAGGTTCTTTGGCGTATTGCGCGACCGTCGAGCGAACCCCTGAAATCGATGCTCTGTTGAACCTGGATATTCTGGGCCGCGCCAAATCCTTCATGGCCACCCTCCCACCCGAAATGATGGACCGTGCCATCCAGTGGGCCTACCTTCACGAAACCCGCGATTCATTTGCCATCGAAAAAGAACAGCCTAGTGAGGAAAAGTCCCGTCGGTTCGTCCAGCTGCTGCGTCAGGCACACGAAGGCCGCTTGTTGACCGAGGACTATCTGGTCGAGCTACAAAACAGTACCGTCTCCAATCCCTTCGACAAGGCCGTCGCGTTCCGCCATGAGCAAAACCATCTGCGCAATGGCCTGCGTGGCGCGGCAGGCGTCAGCTACGTACCGCCGGCGCCCGAGTTGTGTCAGGAATTGATGGAAGAGCTGATGGCTTTCGCCAATCAACCGGAGCGGGAAATAGACCCTCTTGTTGCCGCAGCTGTCACTGCTTTCGGCTTTGTGTTCCTGCACCCGTTCATGGATGGCAACGGGCGCCTGTCGCGTTTCCTGATCCATCAGACGCTCTGCCATCACGGCGCCTTGGCGAACGGCCTGCTGCTACCGGTTTCGGTTGCGATGAAACACGAAGAACCGGCCTATCTGGAAACGCTCAAGGCGTTCTCTCGCCCGACCCGGGATTTCTGGGACGTCACTTGGCTGGACGGCGATCAGATGGCGTTCGACTTCACTGGCCATCCGTCGATCTATCGCTACTGGGATGCGACCCGCTGCGTCGAATTCACTCTGCAAATGGCCCGCCGGGCGCTGGAAGTGGAACTGCGTGAAGAAACCGAATTTCTCGACCGCTACGACCGTGTGATCAAGGCCGTTAACCAGAGCTATGACGTGCGCGGCAGTGATCTGTCGAAGCTGGTGATGATGTGCCTGGATAACGACGGCAAGGTTTCGAAACACCGACGCAAGCAGTTTCAGTACAGCGTGGCGCAAGACGTTTTTGAGTTTATCGAGCGTGAGGCCACACGAGTGATTGGCGAACAAAAGGCGTGATGCCCAATCGTTTTCTACACTCGAGCCACCCATCCGCAAATTTGTTTCAAAACTTGACGGCATTGGATCCATGCACCATATTGATAGTTAGCAAACTAACTGTATGCGAACTATCCAGTGCCTCAGACCCTCGAACAACTCCAGATGAACCTCAGCAGCAGCATGGTGGTGGGCGCCCGTAACTGGCGCAAAATCTGCCAGACCACGCTGGTGAGCTATGGCATCTCCGAAGCCTGCGCCGTGCCGTTGTTGATGATCGGCCGCCTGGGCGACGGTGTGCATCAGGTGAAAGTGGCGCAGGCGTCGGGGATGGAAAGCCCGTCGCTGGTGCGTCTGCTGGATCAGCTCTGCGCCGGCGGCTACGTGTGCCGCACCGAAGATATCCACGACCGTCGCGCCAAGGCCTTGAGCCTCACCGAACGTGGCCGTGAGTTGGTGCAGGCGGTGGAAGTGCAGCTGGTGCGCCTGCGCAAGGACGTCCTGGCGGACATCGCACCTGCCGATCTGGAAGCCGCTCTGCGTGTGTTGCGTGCGTTCGAGGCGGCAACGCTGTGAACGGATTTTTTACCGGCATGCCGCCAGCCCGCGACTGGTTCTACGGGGTACGTACATTCGCCGCGTCGATGATCGCGTTGTACATCGCCCTGCTCATGCAAATGCCGCGTCCGTATTGGGCGATGGCCACCGTGTACATCGTCTCCAGCCCGTTTGTCGGGCCCACCAGTTCCAAGGCGCTGTACCGCGCCGCCGGCACCTTGATGGGCGCGGCGGCGGCGGTGCTTTTCGTGCCGATGTTCGTGCAGTCGCCCTACGTGCTGGTGGTGGTGATTGCGTTGTGGACGGGCATCCTGCTGTTCCTGTCGATGCACCTGCGCACCGCCAACAACTACGCCCTGATGCTGGCGGGTTACACCTTGCCGCTGATTGCCTTGCCGGTGGTGGATAACCCGTTGGCTGTGTGGGATGTGGCCGAAGCACGTACCGAAGAAATCTTCCTCGGCATCGCCGTGGCGGCGGTGGTCGGTGCGATGTTCTGGCCGCGCCGCCTGATGCCGGTGTTCGACGACTCGGTGACCAAGTGGTTTGCCGACGCCCAGGTCTACAGCCAACGCTTCATCACGCGCAATGTGGCGCCCGAAGAGATCAGCACCTTGCGCAGCGGCATGGTCGCGACCTTCAACACCCTCGAATTGATGATCGGCCAGTTGCCCCACGAAGGCGCGCGGCCCCAGACGGTACGCAACACCAAGGAGCTGCGCGGGCGCATGATCCACCTGCTGCCGGTAGTGGATGCGCTCGACGATGCGCTGTTCGCCATCGAGCACCGCGCGCCGGAGTTCCTGGAGCGGATCACGCCGCTGCTGGAAGCGACCGCCCAATGGCTGGAAAGCACCACTGAACAAGCACCTCTGGAGCGCTGGCGCGCCCTGCGTGACCAGGTCGATGCCCTGCAACCCGAGGGCGAGGCGCTGGATGATCGCCACACGCTGTTGTTCTCCAATGCGCTCTATCGCCTGGGCGAATGGATCGACCTGTGGCAGGACTGCCGCAGCCTGCAAGCCGCCATCCAGTGCGAAAGCCAGGACACCTGGCGCGCGGTGTATCGCCACTGGCGGCTGGGCCGGCTCACGCCGTTTCTCGACCGTGGCCTGATGTTCTATTCGGCGTTCTCCACGGTCAGCGCCATCATCGTCGCCTCGGTGCTGTGGATTCTGTTGGGCTGGACCGACGGCGGCAGCGCCGTGATCCTCGCCGCCATCGCCTGCAGTTTTTTCGCGACCATGGACGACCCCGCGCCGCAGATCTACCGGTTCTTTTTCTGGACCGCGATGTCAGTGGTATTCGCCAGTCTGTATCTGTTCCTGGTGCTGCCCAACCTGCACGATTTCCCGATGCTGGTGCTGGTGTTCGCCGTGCCGTTCATCTGTATCGGCACGCTCACGGTACAGCCGCGTTTTTACCTGGGCATGCTGCTGACGCTGGTGAACACCTCGTCGTTCATCAGCATCCAGGGCGCCTATGACGCGGACTTCCTCAACTTCGCCAACGTCAACCTGGCCGGGCCGGTGGGCCTGTTGTTCGCCTTCGTGTGGACACTCATCGCACGGCCCTTCGGCGCCGAACTGGCGGCCAAGCGCCTGACCCGGTTCAGCTGGCACGACATCGTCGGCCTCACCGAGCCTGCGACCCTGGCCGAACACCGGCACCTGGCCGCGCAGATGCTCGACCGCCTGATGCAGCATTTGCCGCGCCTGGCCCTTATCAACCAGGACACCGGCACCGCCCTGCGCGATTTGCGCGTGGCGCTGAACCTGCTCGACCTGCTGGCCTACTCGCCTCGCATCCTCGGTGTGCCCCGGGTGTTGCTCAACCAGGTGGTGGAAGGGGTGGGCGGCTACTTCAAGGCGTGCCTCAAGGCGGGCGAACGCTTGCCCGCGCCTGGCGGTCTGCTGATGACCCTGGACCGCACACGCCGCGCCCTCAACGGCCAGGGCCTGCAAGACGAAGACGATACCCGCCTGCACCTGCTGCACGCGCTGGCCGGTTTGCGCCTGTCGTTGTTGCCGGGCGTGGAGTTCATTGGCGGCGCCGAGGTGCAAGCGCCGCTACCCGATGGAGCGCCTTTATGATCGGTGATCTGGATATCAGCGGGGTGTTCCTGCCCACGCTGCTGGTGCTGATGGGCATTACGTACGTGTTGTTCCTGGTGGTGCACGGGTTGTTGAACCGCGTCCACTTCTACCGCCTGGTCTGGCACCGGGCATTGTTCAATGTGGGGCTCTACGCGCTGTTGCTGGGCGCCGTGGACTCACTCAGTCGATACCTGATGACATGAAAAAACCTTTTTTGACCATCGGCCGTGTGGTCCTCACGCTGCTGATCGTGATCTTTGCGGTGGTCGTGGTGTGGCGCATGGTCATGTACTACATGTTCGCGCCCTGGACCCGTGACGGGCACATCCGTGCCGACATCGTGCAAATCGCCCCGGACGTGTCCGGGCTGATCCAGCAAGTGGACGTGCGCGACAACCAGCCGGTGACCAAGGGCCAGGTGCTGTTCGCCGTCGACCAGGACCGCTTCAAGCTGGCGCTGCGTCAGGCCCAGGCTGCCGTGGCCGATCGCCAGGAAACCCTGGCCCAGGCCCAGCGTGAGTACAAGCGCAACCGGGGCCTGGGCAACCTGGTGCCCAGTGAGCAACTGGAAGAAAGCCAGTCGCGGGTTGCCCGCGCACAATCGGCCCTGGCCGAAGCCCAGGTGACTGTGGATTCCGCCCAACTCAACCTCGACCGCTCGGTGATCCGCAGCCCCGTGGACGGTTATGTCAACGATCGTGCGCCGCGCGCCCAGGAGTTCGTCACCGCCGGGCACCCGGTGCTGTCGGTGGTGGACAGCAACTCCTTCCATATCGACGGCTATTTCGAAGAAACCAAGCTCGACGGCATTCACGTCGGCATGGCCGTGGATATCCGCGTGATCGGTGACAATGCCCGCCTGCGCGGCCACGTACAAAGCATCGTCGCCGGCATCGAAGACCGCGACCGCAGCAGCGGTTCCAACCTGCTGCCCAACGTCAACCCGGCGTTCAGTTGGGTGCGCCTGGCCCAGCGGATTCCGGTGCGCATTGCATTCGACGACGTGCCGGCAGACTTCCGCATGATTGCCGGGCGCACGGCCACCGTGTCGATCATCGGCGACAAGGCCAACGACGGAGCCCAGCCATGAAACAACTCTGGGCAACCGCCGCGCTGGGGTTGTTATTGTCGGCGTGCCAAGTGGTCGGCCCGGACTATCAGTTGCCGCAGCAGGCCGCCGTGAAGCGCGGCGACCTGCAAGGGCAACTGACGGTCGACGGCAAAAACGTGGTGTCGGCGCCGGTCCCGGCGGACTGGTGGAAGCTTTACAACGACCCGCGTGTGGATGAACTGGTGCGCCAGGCCTTGGCGTCCAACACCGACCTGCGTGTGGCCGCCGCCAACCTGCAACGCGCGCGTTACCAAGTGCAGCAGGCCGAGTCCGCCGGCGGCTGGAGCGCCGGTGCCAAGGCCGAAGTGCAGCGCCTGCAGGAATCCGGCGAGGCGTTTTTGCTTTCGGAAAAAGTCCCGGTCACCAACATTGGCAGCGCCGGTATCACCACCTCCTATCAGTTCGATCTGTTCGGCACCTTGCAGCGCGGTATCGAAGGCGCTCAGGCGAGTGCCGATGCGACCCAGGCTGCCGCCGATACAGCGCGTATCACCCTGGTGGCGGATGTCGTACGCGCCTACACCCAGGTGTGCGCGGCCAACGAAGAGCGGGCCATCGCCCAGCACTCCCTGGACCTGCAAGCCGAAAGCACGCGCCTCACCCAGCGCCTGCGCGATGCCGGGCGGGGCGATGAAACCCAGGTCACCCGCTCGCAGACCCAATACAAATCCCTGCTTGCCGATATGCCGCGCTACGAAGCCGAGCGCCAGGCCGGCTTGTTCCGTTTGTCGATGCTGCTGGCCAAGCCGGTGGATCAGTTGCCGGCGGGCACCGGGGCGTGTGCCGAATTGCCCCACATCGCTCAATTGCTGCCGGTGGGCGACGGTGCCGCGTTGCTCAAGCGTCGCCCCGACGTGCGCCAGGCCGAACGCCAGCTCGCCGCCGCCACCGCGCGCATTGGCGTAGCCACCGGCGCGCTGTACCCGGACATCAGCATCGGCGCCACGGTGGCGACCGTCGGTATTCTCGATGACCTGGGCACTGCGCCGACCAATCGCTGGGGCTTTGGCCCGCTGATCAGTTGGTCGGTGCCGACCAACGGCGCCCGCGCGCGCATCCACGAGGCCGAAGCCGCGACCCAGGGCGCCCTGGCGCATTTCGACGGGGTGGTGCTCAACGCGATCCGCGAGACCCAGACCGGCCTGGCGCAATACAGCGCATTGTTGCAGCGCCGCGATGCATTGGCCGAGGCCGAAGCATCCGCCGAGCAGGCTTCCGAGCAGACGCACCGCTTCTACCAGGCGGGTCGCGCCTCATTCCTGGCCGACCTGCAAGCCACCGGCACCCACACCAGCATGCGGGCGCAACTGGCGGCGGCCAACACCCAGGTCGCCATGAGCCAGATCGATTTATTCCTCGCCCTGGGCGGCGGTTGGGAAAGCGGACGAACGCCACCCGCACCGGCCAGCAAACCCTGAGCAAATGGCTATGCTTTGACTGGCGGGCTCCCGTGATGGCCCGTCGGTCAACGTTCGCGTTTGCTCATGGGGATTCCAATAATGAAAAACCCTTATGCTCCCGCTTTCTGGTGCGTGTTCTTCGCACTGGTGTTGTTGTCGGCGACTTATTTCTACGGCGTCATGCTGGCGCATCAAATCGACAAGGCGATGGTGTTTCTCGACAGCGCCTGCGCAGTGATCGGCACCCTGTCCATCGGTGTGGTGGCCTGGGCGTCGTACCAAAACCAACGGGTGAAGAAAAAACTCCTCGAACAAGGCAAGACGCGGGTGGCAATCTGGGACACCAAGGTTGCGCTGCGCCGTGTCGAAACCGTGTTCGACCGCTATTTCTGGGGCAGTTACTGGCAGCCTGGGCGCACCTTCCAGGAAGTCATGGGCGAGCTCACCGGCACGCCCCTGGAAAAGAGTCTCGAAGCCCTGAAAAAACAATGCGTGGCCCTGGACCAGCAAGTCGCCGACGGCAGGCATTGGCTGAATAACGCGCGGGAGTTGTCTGACGTTGCCACGCAAATGGCCCGCGAGCGCTATCAACTCGACTTCTGCGATCCCAAGGCCGATACCCCGGGCAATGCCGTGATACACCGCGAGTTTGAGGTGCTGGTGTACACCTGGACGGCGCGCCTGAAGAGTTTCGATCACCAGCTCGATGAAATCGAATTGGAATACTCGTGAACCAACGGTAGACCTGACCCCTCTGAAAAGCTGGGCCGTTCGCGGCTGCCAGTGCTAATCTTCCTCCGCTTTTGGCGGGCTTGAGCCAACCTCCTCGGGGGTTCAAGGAAGACAGCCCACTTCTCACAGGATTTGATCAGGTCACTTCATGAATAAGCCAGCCGTTGTTCTCTTGGGTTTTGTTGTCGCCGTGGGCGTCGTCAGTGCAGGCGGTGCCTGGTACACCGGCAAGCAGCTGGAACCGGTACTGCAAAACGCGGTTCAGGATGCCAACAAGGAGTTGCAACGCTCCATGGCCGGTGTCGACGGCCGCGTGACCCTGGAGCTGGTGTCCCTGGACCGTGGCCTGTTCAGCAGCACTGCCCACTACCGGGTGAAGGCGCAAGGGTCGGTGTTCGGCGCAGATAACCCGAACCCGGAACTGCTGTTCGTCGACCATATCGAGCACGGTCCGCTGCCGTTCTCGCGTCTGGTGTCGCTGAAGTGGCTGCCGGTCATGGCTACCAGTCACTATTCGCTGGAAAAGAACGCCACCACCGAAAAATGGTTCGCCGCCAGCAAAGACGTGTCGCCGCTCAAGGGCGTGGCCAATATCGGCTACAGCCGCTCGGTCACCGGCAATGTTGAACTGCTGCCGCTGGAGTTCAAGGACGACAAGTCCAGCGTGAGCTTCTCCGGCGCCAACCTGGACTTCGACAGCACCGCCGAAGGCCAGAAGGTCAAGGCCGACGGCTACATGAACAACCTCAAAGTGAGCGCGGTCGATGCTGAAGGTGTGCCGTTCGCCGCAGACCTGGCCGGCCTGACCATCGCCAGCAACCTGGAAAAATCCACCTTCGGCTTCTACACCGGGCAGAACACCGTTGAACTCACCGACGCCAAATTCACCGTCGGCGTGAAGCAAGACGTGATTTCGCTCAAGGGCTTCGAACAGAAGGACTCCAGCGAAACCAAAGACAACGCCATGGCTGGCCGCGTCGACTACAAGATCGACGAGATCGGTTACCAGGGCAAGCCGGTCGGGTCGGCCGCCCTGTCGGTCAGCGTGAAGAACATCGATGTGCCCTCGGGCCTGGTGCTGACCAAGCTTTATCAGGACAAGATGCAGCCGGTGCAAGCCGCTGCCGCTGCGGGTCAGCCGGTGCCGGAATTGCAGTTGACCGAAGCCGAGCAGACCCTGGCCGAGACCAATATCAACCAGTTGTTGGCCGCCAAGCCGCAGGTGAACCTGGAAAACCTGTCGCTGAAAACCGCCCACGGTGAAAGCAAGTTCAACCTGGTGGTGGACCTGACCAAGCCGGCGACCATGGAACTGCCTCCGGTCGAGCTGGGCAAGCAGGTCATCGCGTTGCTGGATGCCAACCTGACCCTGTCCAAACCGATGATCGCCGACGTGGCGGCCCTGCAAGCGCAGGCCGGTGGCGTCACCGACCCTAAAGCCATCGAACAGCAATCGAAGATGGCCAGTGAAATGGTCAGCGGTGTTGCCGTGGGCACGCAGTTGGCCACCGTGGTCGGCAACGATGTCGTCTCCAAACTTCACTACGCCAACAATGAGGTGACGTTCAACGGCCAGAAGATGACCGTGGAGCAATTCATCGGGTTTGTCATGGCCAAGGCGGGTGCGGTGGGCGGCGCGCAGTAAGGATTTCGCCATCTTCCGGAAATAGATAATGCGGGAGCGCAGCTGCCTGCGATAAGGGTCAAGTAACCGACGAGGCCGTCGGTTGCAGCCCCGTTATCGCCGGCAACTGCGCTCCCGCATTGGTTTTTTCGTCCGGCTGGTCAATTCTGAACAATTGTTCTGAATTGACCTTTTTCGCACGCTCATCGGGGATAGTTCCTACAGGAAAGCTGGGTCGGGTCACGAGACGCCGACGCCCTGATGCAAATCGCTCAGGACCACCTATCGTTACAGCTTTCCGTGTGTAAGGAAGCTCACGATGCTGCGAAACCTACCACTCAGTGCGACAGGCCGGTTACGACTGCTCATCGGGGCAGCCTTGTGCAGCCAGCTGCTGATGCCCGCCTTCGCTTCGGCCGATCCCGCCTATGACGCCCTGATCATTCAGGCGCGCAACGGCAACTACACCCCCGCGCTGACCCAACTGCGCCAGCTCTCCCCGGACCGCCAGACGCCCGGCCAGATCAGCGATCATCTGGTGATTGCCGGCTGGGCGGGCCAGGACGCCGAAGTGCTGAAGGTGTACGAGGCCCAGGGTAAACATCGCAATTTGAGCACCCAGGCGCTTGCCACGGTCGCGCGTACCTATCGCAACCAGAAGCAGTGGGCCCAGGCCTCGGCGGTCTATCGTCAGGCGCTGTTGCGTGAACCGAACAATGTCGACCTGCAACTGGGCCTGGCCCTCACGCAGGCCGACGGCGGCCAGGCCAATGAAGCCGTGCAACGCACCCGTGCGCTGGTGGCGGCCAACCCGAACGACCCCAACCGGCGCATGGCCCTGGGCTACGCCCTGACCCGCGCGGGCCTGAACTATGACGCGCTGTTCGAATTCGACCAGGCCTTCATCCGGGCCGGTGATAAACCCGAAGTGGCCCGTGAATACATCGTCGCGCTGCAAAAGGCCCGCCTGCCGGAACCGGCGCTGCGCCTGTCGGCCAAGCGCCCGGGCCTGCTGGATGCGGTCACCCAGCGCCGCCTGGAAGGCGACCTGGCGGCCGAGCGTGTGCGCATGGCCGAGTTCGCCACGCGCACCGAGCAGGAGCGCTATGTGATCGCCGACCGCGCCCTGCAAGACTACGACAAGCTGCTCGCCCGCTGGACCCCGGACCCCAGCGCCCATGACGACGTGGTGCGCTGGCGCATCGACCGCCTGGGCGCCCTCAAGGCGCGGGCGCGCACCGCCGAGGTGATTCGCGAGTACCAGACCCTCAACGGCGAAGGCGTGCAATTGCCCACGTACGCCTTGCGCTGGGTGGCGGCGTCCTATCTGGACCAGCGCCAACCGGAAAAAGCCGAGCCGCTGTACCGCCAGGTGCTGACCGCGCCGGATGCCGACGCCAGTTACCGGGTCGATGACAGCACGGCGTTGTTCTACGCCTTGCTGGAGAGCGACAAGGTGGAGCAGGCCCGTGAAGTGGCCAACAATTTGGCCAAGGAGCAGCAACCCCGCGTCGAACTCAAGGGCCTGCCCATCGGCAACCCGAATGACAACTGGATGGACGCCCAACAACTGGCCGCCCAGGCCGGCACCTATGGCGCCGACCTGCCCGCCAGCGAAGCGGGGCTGGAGGCGCTGGTGCAAAAGGCCCCGGGTAACGTTGGCCTGCGCCTGGCCCAGGCCGACATGTACCGCGCCCGCGATTGGCCACGGCGCGCCGAAGGTGTGCTCAAGGAAACCGAAGCCCAGGCCCCGCGCGATATCGGCCTGGAAGTGAACCAGGCCTACACCGCCATGGACCTGCAGGAGTGGCGCCAACTCGACCTGCTCACCGATGACGTGCTCGCCCGCAACCCGGACAACCGCCAGGTGCAGCGCCTCAGCCGTCTGCGCGACGTGCACGACATGGCTGAGCTGCGTGTCGAGGCCTACACCGGCAAAAGCTTCGGCGGTGGCAACAATGGCGATGCGGGCGCTGTCTCGGGCAGCCGCGACTGGGGCATCGAAAGCCGGATCTACACGCCGCCCATCGACGAAGACTGGCGCCTGTTCGCCGGCGCCGGTTATGCCCGTGCCGATTTCGAAGAAGGCACCGGCCAGCACCGTTGGCAGACGGTGGGCGTGGAGCGGCGCACCCGCGACATGACCATTGAAGCCGAGGTGTCCAACCACTCCTATGGCGATGGCTCCAAACAAGGCGCTGCGGTGTCGATTGCCCGCGACATCAACGACAACTGGCAATACGGCGGCAGCCTTGGCTACCTGCTGTCCACAACACCGCTGCGGGCGTTGAATGACGGTGTCACGGCCAACGGCGGCAGCGGTTTCATCCGCTGGCGCGCCAACGAAAGCCGCGAGTGGAAACTGACCCTCAGCCCCTCCCATTTCAGTGACGGCAACGACCGCTTCGAAGCCCTGCTCAGTGGCCGCGAGGGCCTCTACAGCTCGCCGAAAGTCCAGGTGGACCTGGGCCTGGAAGTGGGGGCTAGCCGCAACAGCAAGGAAGACACGGTGTACTTCAATCCGAAGTCGGACTTCACCGTGCTGCCCGTGATCAACGTCAACCATGTGCTTTATCACCGCTACGAGACCCAGTGGAGTCAGCAGTTCCAGATCGGCGCGGGGACGTATAGCCAGCAGGATTACTCCACGGGCGGCATTGGCCTGGTGGGCTACGGCCAGCGCTTGCGGTGGAACGATGTACTGGAAGCCGGCGCCAACCTGAGCCTGATCAGCCGACCCTACGACGGTGATCGCGAACGCGATCTGCGCCTGCTCGTCGACCTCACTTACCGTTTCTAGAAGAGCCTGACCATGACCGTCCTCAGCCGTTGCTTGTTGATTCTGGGCGTATTGCTGGCCAGTGCCTGTGCCCAGCAGCCCGCGCCTTTCACGCCTCCCGCCGAGCGGCCCACACCGGCCAACGAACTGGCGTGGCCGAAAAACCATTTCCTGGGCATTGCCTACCACGACGTCGAGGATCGCGACCCCGATCAGGCGGTGGTGGCGGTGCGCACCGAGCGTCTGATCGAGCAACTGGCCTGGTTGCGCGAAAACGGCTACCAGGCGGTCAGCGTCGACCAGATCCTGGCGGCCCGCAACGGTGGTCCGGCGCTGCCGCCCAAAGCCATCATGCTCAGCTTCGACGACGGCTATTCGAGCTTCTACACCCGGGTGATGCCGATCCTGCGCGCCTACCACTGGCCGGCCTTGCTGGCGCCGGTGGGATACTGGATCGACACGCCCCTGAACAAACCCGTGGACTTCGCCGGCCAGCCTCGGCCCCGTGGCGAGTTCCTGACCTGGCAGCAGATCCGCGAGGTGTCTCAGTCGGGCCTGGTGGAAATCGCCGCGCACACCGATGCCAGTCACACCGGCATCCTGGCCAACCCCCAGGGCAACCTGGAACCGGCGGCGACGTCGCTGCGGTTTGACCCGGCCACGGGACGCTATGAAAGCCAGGCCCAGTTCGATGCGCGGATGCGTGCCGACGTGGCAGCGATCACTCAAAAAATCCAGAACGTCACTGGCAAGAAACCCCGCGTGTGGGTATGGCCTTACGGCGCCGCCAAGGGCACGTCGCTGGCGATCGTGGGCGAGCAGGGCTACCAGATGGCCCTGACCCTGGAAGACGGCCTCGACAGTTCCAGTGACCTGATGAACAGCCCACGCTTCCTGGTGGCCTCCGACCCGGATGGCGAGCATTTCGCCAACAGCATGGTGGCGGTACAGGCCAAGGCCCCGTTGCGCGTGCTGCATGTGGACCTGGACAACGTCTACGATCCGGACCCGGCCCAACAGGCGCGCAACCTGGACGTACTGGTGCAGCGCGTGGTGGACATGGGCGCGGGCACCGTGTTCCTGCAAGCCTTCGCCGACCCCAAGGGGGATGGCCTGGTGCATGAACTGTACTTCCCCAACCGCCATCTGCCGGTACGCGCCGACCTGTTCAACCGCGTCTCCTGGCAATTGCACACCCGCGCCCATGCTGCGGTGTATGCCTGGATGCCGGTGCTCAGTTTCGCCCTCGACCCCAAGCTGCCACGCGTGACGCGCTGGGACCCGCAGACCGGCCAGGTCGGCCTCGACCCGGACCAGTACAAACGCCTGTCACCGTTTGATCCGCAGGTGCGCAAGATCATCGGCGAGATCTACGAGGACCTGGCCCGCAACAACGCCATCGACGGAGTGCTGTACCACGACGATGCGGTGTTCAATGACTTTGAAGATGCCAGCCCGGCGGCGCTCAAGGCCTATGCCGCCAACGGCCTGCCGAGCACCATCGAGGCCCTGCGCGCTGACCCGGCCGTGATGCAACGCTGGACCCGCTTCAAGAGTCGCTACCTGATCGACTTCACCAATGAGCTGACCGCCAAGGTCCGCGCCATCGGTGGGCCGCAGGTGCAGACGGCGCGCAATATCTTCGCCGAGCCGATGCTCAACCCCGGCAGCGAAACCTGGTTCGCGCAGAACCTGGATGATTTCCTCCAGACCTACGACTGGACCGCGCCCATGGCCATGCCGCTGATGGAAGGTCAGGAGTACAGCAACTCCAATGCCTGGCTGGAGCGCCTGGTGGCGACGGTCAAACAGCGTCCGGGCGCGATGGAACGTACGGTCTTCGAACTGCAAGCCAAAGACTGGCGGACCCAAGCGGCGCCGGATATCGATGCCAGGCAAATGGCTGAATGGATGGGTGTGCTCAAACGCCAGGGGGTCAGGAGTTTCGGCTACTACCCGGATAACTTCCTGGAAAATTCCCCGGACCTGAAGACAGTGCGTCCGGCCCTTTCCAACCAATGGAACCCATGACCATGTTCGACAGAATCCTGGCTTTATTCGTGTTGGCCCTGGTGTTGGGTGTGCCGCTGGGCCTGATCTTCCTGGTGACCGGGCAGTTCCTGATGGACTTCGTGTTTTTCTACCCGTTGTTCATGTCGGCGCTGTGGATTGCCGGTGGCCTGTACTTCTGGCTGCACTGGGAGCGCCACTGGCCCTGGAAAGAAGACACCCCGGCGCCGACCCTGGCCGGCAACCCGCTGATCTCGATCATCATCCCTTGCTACAACGAGGGCGATAACGCCGCCGACACCATCCATGCAGCGCTGGGCCAGCTGTACCCGAACGTCGAAGTGATCGCGGTGAACGACGGCTCCAAGGACAACACCGCCGCGGTACTCGATGCCCTGGCGCTGGAGAATCCGCGCCTGCGCGTGTTGCACCTGGCGCAGAACCAGGGCAAGGCGGTAGCCCTGCGCATGGGCGCGGTGGCGGCGCGCAGCGAGTACCTGGTGTGCATCGATGGCGATGCGTTGCTGGATAAAAACGCGGCGGCTTATATGGTCGCGCCGATGCTCGATAACCCGCGCCTCGGCGCCGTGACCGGCAACCCGCGCATCCGCACGCGCTCGACCCTGATCGGCCGGGTGCAGGTGGGTGAATTCTCGTCGATCATCGGCTTGATCAAGCGTACCCAGCGGGTGTTCGGGCGGATCTTCACGGTGTCCGGTGTGGTGGTGGCGTTCCGTAAAAAGGCGCTGGACCGCATCGACTACTGGAGCACCGACATGATCACCGAGGACATCGATGTCAGTTGGAAGCTGCAGCTCGATCACTGGGCGATCTTCTATGAGCCGCGCGCCCTGTGCTGGATCCTGATGCCGGAAACCGTCGGCGGCCTGTGGAAACAGCGCCTGCGCTGGGCCCAGGGCGGCGCCGAAGTGCTGTTCAAGAACATTCGCGGTATCTGGCAGTGGCGTCACCGTTACCTGTGGCCGCTGCTGTTCGAATACTGCCTGTCCACCGGGTGGGCCTTCACGTTCCTGCTGTCGGTGATTTTCTGGGGCGTGGGCAAATTCATCCCGCTGCCCCAGGCGATTGCCGTGGACTCGCTGGTGCCGCCGGCGTTCACCGGTTTGGTGTTGGCGATGGTGTGCCTGGTGCAGTTCGCGGTGAGCATCCTGATTGACCGGCGTTACGAAAAGGACCTGTGGAAAACCCTGTTCTGGACCGTGTGGTATCCGATGGTGTTCTGGCTGGTCAGCCTGTTTACCACCCTGGTCAGTTTTCCCAAGGTGCTGTTCAACCAGCATCAGAAACGCGCGCGCTGGGTCAGCCCCGACCGTGGCATCAAACCTGCTGAAGAGGACGCGTGATCATGAAACTGGTCAGAACTCGCCAACGTAAGGTGATGTGGCTCATCGACGTGCTGTTGACCCTGATGGCCTGGGCCGGGCTCATCTGGCTGCTGGTACGCGGGATCGGTTCGATGCTGGAAACCCATGGTGGCCCGCGCATCGAAGCGCCGATCTTCGCCGCGCTCAATACCCTGCAGGTGTACCTGTGGATCGCGCTGCTCAACGCCGTGATCCTGGTGAGCTGGGCACGCTACCAGCAACGCCGGGGACGCAAGTTCGCCCAGCGGCGTGCCGAGGCCAAGGCGCTCAGCGACAAGCACCTGAGTGAAAGCTTCAGCCTGGGTGAGGGCGACCTTGAACAACTGCGCCGCCCGGGTGTGCTGGTCATCCACAACGACGAGGAGGGCGGCGTGGCGGAGGTGAAATCCCATGTGTCCCGCGACGTGGAGAAACCCGGTTTGACCCTGGTCCCAGGCCCGGATCGCAACAAGGATGCCAGCTAAGGCGGGCTTGCGCCCCCAGCCCTGACCGTCGAAAAGCGGGTCAGCCTTTCAGGCCCACCAGTGGCGTTTCAATCGATAGCTGCTTTGAGGCCGCATGTAGGCGGGTTTGGCCTGGATGATATCCTCGGCCTTCACCTCCCCGTGGGTGTGGATCAGCAGGTCGGCCTGGCCGTTTCCGGTGAGGTCGATGGACAGGCTGCCGCGCCCGGTACTTGCGTCAAAGGCCAGCACACTTTCACCGGCCTTGCCGCTCAGTGCTTGAGTGAAGGTGAGGGTGGACGTATTGGCGCGCTGCATCGCGCCCGACACATCGATCTTGTCGGTGCCGCTGGTGAAGTCCATGAGGGTGTCGGGCTTGTCGGGCGTCGAGTCGCTGGCCTGTTCATAGATGAAGGTGTCGGCGCCGCCGCCGCCGCGTAATCGATCGGCGCCGCCACCGCCCGTTAGCCGGTTATTCGCTTCATTGCCGATCAGCGCGTCGTTGCCTTTGCCGCCGATTGCGTTTTCCAGCGTCACGCCCCTGGCGATGGATACATTCCCTTCAAGCCCGCCCACGTCGGAGAACGAGCCGGCCCTCAGGTTGATGGTCTGGTTGGCGTGGTAGCCGGAGAAGTCCAGGGTGTCGTTGCCGCCGCCGTCCCACACGCAAAAGAATGCCCGGTCCTGGTGGCTTTTGAGCGAGAGAAAGTCGCGCTCGGTATTGGAATTGAAGCCGTAAGTGGTGTCGCCGTTGCGGGTTTGCTTGTTGATGCCGTACAGCCGCTGGATGGCGGCGATGTCGTCCATCATGGGCGCCGCCGGTTTTGACCAGCCCCGTCCGCATTGTTTTCCGCTGGCTTCAGCGTCGAAATAACTCATGACGGTATGGGCGACGGAGTCCTGGGCGTAGACGCGGGCGTTATCGTTAGCCCAACCGTCGTAGTGTCCCGGGTGAGCCAGGCCCAGGGAATGGCCGATTTCATGGGCCATGTCGTGGCGGGTGACGCGGTCGGGGTTGTAGACGGTAGCGCCTGGATTGGAGCCGGTCGGCCCATATCCGTGGGCAGAACGCACCCCTCTGGAAATACCGAATGACAGACGGCCTTCACCGCGCCCATTCCCTTCACTGAATTCAAGGTTGGCCACGTCCGCCCATGACTGCATCGTCAGGCGTGCCTGCCGTTGCTGTTCAGGGTTGAAACCGCCGTTGCGGAACGAGTAAGCAATGCTCGTTTTGCCGTCACCATTGTGGTCCTGCCATTTGGTGCGTGACGGCGAGAGCTGCCTGATTGCGCCCTCTTCATCGAAGGACCTGCGGTTGGCTTTGGTGATGTGCGGGTCGTCGGGGCGCAGGGTGATGTCTCGGCCGTCCCAGTTGCGCTCTGCCGGTTGATCGGCACTGATGTCCCTTTTAAATCGCTCGGCTGTAGGTTGAACGAGCGGGCGAACAAAGGGGGGACTGATAAACGGCTGAATAAAGGGCCGGAAGACCGGATGGCTGATAAACGGTCGGATGAAGGGTTGCAGGATGGGCAGAAACGGCGTGAAGGCCCGAAAGGGTATGAACATACGAGGATTGTCCTTTTGTTTTTAGCGTGGCATTCCTTGTGTTGGTGTCGTGCAGGCAAGCTCCGTTTGCAGGGTTGAAAGGCTGGCATCCCGAGCTTCGGGCCTGCAACGACAAAGGTTTTTCAGGCAAAAACCGGCAGGGTGTGGAAATTTTTTGATGTGACGCTGGAATGTTCATCGTGTGGCCGCTTCCTCCAACGGCTGTGTATTGAGCGGTAGTGCCAGGCGCTCATGAAATATGGGCTTGCTTATGTTTTGAAAGGTTCTTTCTTCTGTCCGACAGTGCCTGAGCTTTTCTCGGACATTGACCAGAAAAAATCCACGCGGTTAACCCGCCGTCTTAGCGTCCTCCGTCTGAACCCATGAACAGACTCTTCATTCACGAGGTTCAGCCCATGTCCCGTTCCTTGCTCTTCCTGCGTCCTGCCGTCCAGGGCTTTGCCGTTAGTTTGCTCGTGGCGCTCACCGGTTGCGGGCTGTCATCTTCCCGCGATGTAGCCAAGCCCGCCGAACCGGCCCCTGCCGCGCCTCTCTACGAACTCAGCAGCGTGCCAGTGCAAGGCGCACTGGCCAAGCGCACGGCGATGCCTGCACCGATGACCGCGCGCCTGATGGCGCAGGACTCGGTGGCGATGGACTATCGCAGCGAACCTCGCGAGCAATACGAAAACCTGCCGGACAACCCGGTTCATCGCGTTGCCGAAACGCCGGTGTCGACCTTCAGCGTGGATGTCGACACCGGCAGCTACGCCAACGTCAGACGCTTCCTCAACCAAGGCAGCCTGCCGCCTGACGGTGCTGTGCGACTGGAGGAAATGGTCAACTACTTTCCCTACCACTACGCATTGCCCACCGACGGCTCGCCCTTTGGCGTGACCACCGAAGTCGCCGCCACGCCCTGGAACCCGCACACCCGGCTGCTGCGCATTGGCATCAAGGCTTCCGACCGTGCCGTGGCCGACCTGGCACCGGCCAATCTGGTGTTCCTGGTGGATGTGTCCGGCTCCATGGATCGTCGCGAAGGCTTGCCGCTGGTGAAAAGCACCCTGAAATTGCTGGTGGATCAACTGCGCGACCAGGACCGCGTGTCGCTGGTGGTGTATGCCGGCGAATCGCGGGTAGTGCTCAAACCCACCTCGGGTCGCGAAAAGGCCGTGATCCGCAACGCCATCGATCAACTGACCGCCGGCGGTTCCACAGCGGGTGCGTCCGGTATCGAACTGGCCTATCAGATGGCGCGCGAAGGGTTTATCGACAAGGGTATCAACCGCATTCTGCTGGCCACCGACGGCGACTTCAACGTGGGGGTCAGCGACTTCGACAGCCTCAAGCAGATGGCCGCCCGGCAGCGCAAAAGCGGGGTTTCCCTGACCACCCTCGGGTTTGGCGTGGACAACTACAACGAACACCTGATGGAGCAACTGGCCGACGCAGGGGACGGCAACTACGCCTACATCGACAACCTGCGTGAGGCGCGCAAAGTGCTGGTGGACCAGTTGAGTTCGACCCTGGCGGTGGTGGCGCGGGATGTAAAGTTGCAGGTGGAATTCAACCCCGCCCAGGTCAGCGAGTACCGTTTGCTCGGCTATGAAAACCGCGCCTTGAAGCGTGAGGATTTCAACAACGACAAGGTCGACGCCGGTGAAATCGGCGCGGGCCATACGGTGACGGCGCTGTACGAAATTGTTCCGAAAGGCGAGCCGGGCTGGCTGGAGCCGCTGCGTTATGCCACGGCACCTTCAGCGGACAGCAAGGTCAATGAGCTGGCCCTGTTGCGTGTGCGCTACAAACCTGCGGCGGGCGGGGACAGTCGCTTGATCGAGCGCCCCATCGGCAATGCCGTCGCCCGGGCCAGCGACGACTTGCGTTTCTCTGCCGCGGTGGCCGCGTTTGCCCAGCAGCTCAAGGGGGATGGCCGCTACACTGGCAGCATGACCTTGCAAGACACCGCCGCGCTGGCGCGCTCGGCCCGTGGGGATGACCCGTTCGGGCTGCGCAATGAGTTCGTGCAACTGGTGGAGCTGGCGCAGAGTCTCAAGACACCGGCCACACACTGAACAAGGAGTTTGCCATCGATATGCTCGCTCCAGACGTTTCACCCAGCGACGAGGCGTTGCTGGCCCGCTACCGAACCGGCGACGGTGCTGCGTTCGAAGCCTTGTATGCGCGGCATCGCCAGGGCCTGTACCGGTTTCTGGTGTCCTTGAGCAACAAGGCCGAACTGGCGGAGGAGGTGTATCAGGAAACCTGGCTCAGCCTGATCCGCAGCAGCACTCAGCCACAGGGGCGCGCGAGTTTTCGCACATGGTTGTTCCAGATTGCCCGCAACCGTCTGATCGATCACTGGCGCAAGCATGGCGTGCATAACCCGCTGCACGACAGCTACGATGAGCACCTGCACGCCCAGGCCGACGACACGGCGGGCCCCGAACAGCAACTGAGCCTGAGCCGCGATCAGGCGCGGCTCGAGGCCGCGCTGCAGGACTTGCCCGAGGACCAGCGCGAAGTCTTCCTGTTGCGCTTGCACGGCGACCTTGAAGTCCCGCAAATCGCGGCGCTCACCGGCGCCCCGCTGGAAACCGTCAAAAGCCGCCTGCGTTACGCCCAGCAGAAACTGCGCCGCCTGCTGGCCGAGGAGATACCCGCATGACCGACTCCCGACACATCCCCGATGCCGACGACTTGCTGATCGAGCATTTCCGTCAACACAGCACCGGCGAGCCGCCCGCGTCCCTCGACGCCTTTATCCTGGCTACCGCCCGCCGCGAAGCCCCGGCGCCGCAACCCAGCCTGTGGCAACGCTGGCTGCACGCCTGTCAGCGCCCGCGCTGGCAAATGGCATTCGCCACCGTGGCCGGCCTGGCGCTGATGATCGGCGTGGTCATGCGCTCGCCCGTGCCACAACCGGAAATCTCCACCGCGACCTTCTCCGCGCTGCGCGAAGACGTCGCCCGGCCCGCTCCACCCCCAATGTCCGCCCCCGCCCCGGTCGCCCGGCTGGCCATCGCACCCAAGGCCGAAAGAGCACCGGCCCAGGCGCAGATCATGGGGTCGCTGGCGGACGAGTCCGCCGCCAAAGCCAGCAAACGCGCCCCACCGATACTGCCTTCGCTGGAGCAGGGGTTGCAGGAGATTGTGAGGCTGCGGGAAGCCGGCCAGGCCCGACAGGCGGATGAGCAACTGCTGGCGTTGTACAAACGCTTCCCGCAGGAAGACTTGCCCGCACTGCTGGAAGCCTTGCACAAACCCTGACCCCGCGCGCTGATCATTCCCACGCTCCGTGTGGGAATGCCGCCGGGGAGGCTCTGCGTTACCCACACGCAAACAAAACGCCCCAAGTCTTTCGACTTGGGGCGTTTTTGTGTGTATCTGGTGCACCCGGCGGGATTCGAACCCACGACCCCTGCCTTCGGAGGGCAGTACTCTATCCAGCTGAGCTACGGATGCTTGTGCGGGCGACATCATACCCATGTCGGTTCAAGGCGTCCACGCTGGTGTTTTGTGTCGCCAATGCTGGCGTTTTCCCTGCATTCACAAGTCCGCCGGCCGGACGTCCCTTTGTTTGCTTTGCTCCGTTGGCTTTAAAGCGCCTCTCTGCGCCGTGCGCGCAGCATTTTCCCGTCAGACCAGGTGAACGCATGCATTCCAAAGGAACCGTGATGCTCGATCTCCCGTTGCGACAAACCCTGCTGGCCCGTTCCGATTTGTTTCGGGGTATGCCGGAACACCTGTTGCACCACGTCGCGACCCATATGGTGGAGCGCACGCTGGATGATCGTGAAATGCTCTATTTCAAGGACGACACCCTCGAATTCATCGCGCTGGTGGTGGAGGGGCGGATTTATTCGGTGATGCAGGGCCCCGATGGCCGGGAGCAGATTATCGGCAGCGTCGGTGCCGGGCAGGTGGTGGGGGAGACTGCCTTGATCAAGGGGCACGGGCGCGAGTCATCGACCTTTGCCAGCGGCCAGACGCGGTTGTTGCAGTTGGGCAGCCGCCATTTTGCTGCGTTGTTCGAGGAGCCGGTGTTTCTGCGGCGCCTGCTGATGTTGATGATGATGCGTCTGCTGCAAGTCATCGAGCTGCTGGAGTTGGTCAGCCTGCATCGGCTGGAGTCGCGGCTGGCACGGTTTCTGTTGGCGAACATGGACGACATCGACCTGGCCCTGGCCATGCCCAGCGTGTCGTTGCCGGCCAGCCAGGGGGTGCTGGCGTCCATGCTCAACACCAGTCGCCCCAAGCTGAACGTGCAACTGCAACTGTGGCGCCGCAGTGGCCTGATCAGCGGCAACCTGGAGCGGATGGTGATCAATGACCTCGAGCATCTGCGGCGCAAGGCGTTTTCGTTGAATTAGTTCGTGCTGTGTTCCCCAGGTAACAGCGTTGCTTCGTTGAATCCTCTCAGACTGGCCCCTCATCAAAAATGCAAGGGAGTGCGCGTGATGGGGATGACTTTTCCGTTCAATAAAGTAGCTGTGGCCGACGACCAGTTGTTCGAAGCGAGTTGGCGTGCGGTACAGGGGGAACTCAAGCGCCGGGCCTTGCGGCGGGCCAAGGGGAACCAGGATCAGGGCCAGGAATGGCTGTCGGCGACGGCCATCAAGGCCCTGCTGTTTTTTCGGCGTTCGCCGGAGCGTATCCGTGATCCCCAGGGGTTTCTGTTTCTGGTACTCGACCACGTGTTCTTTGACAGCTTGCGGCGCAGCAAGCGCGAAGGGCGGGTGTTCGATGATTCGGTGGTGCTTGAGCACGATCACTTGGCCGAACTCGCGGCTCCCTGCGCCTCGGTGCTGGAGCGCGTGGAGCGTTATGAGCGATTGGAGCAGATCGAGGCGCACCTGGCGCAGTTGCCGGTTTCACAGCAGCGCCTGTTCGAAATGCGCTTTGTGGATGAGCTGCCTTACCCGCAAATCGCCGCTGAGTTGCAGGTGAAACTGCCGTTGGTGCGCAAGCGTGTGCAATTGCTGCGGATTGCCTTGCGCTGAACTTTATTCACAACGGTCGGCGGGGGGCGTTCAAGTTCTATGAGCACGCCACGCCGCCACTCAATACGCCCACGTCCGGGTGCACTTCATCAAGGAGAGATGTATGACAGAGGTCAACAGCCAGATCACCGACGCGGTCACCCAAACCAACGTCAAGGTGGTTGCGGAAGCGCCGGCCCAGGCCATTGCGTCGCTGTACCAGGTGGCCAGCAGCTCCGCCGGCCTGTCGTTGCAGAACGCGGTCAGCAGTCAGCAGGCGATGAATCAGATTTCCAACGCCGTGATCTCCAAGGCCGTCAGCCTGATCATGCAGATCGGCGAGAAGGGCTGATTCCGGGGGATAGACCATGTCGTGGTTCAGTAAAAAGAAACCCGCTACTCCGCCCGCCGCCGACGATGCTCCCACCGCTGCGGCCAGCCCGGCGGCGCCCGCCCGGCCGTCGATCATGGAGCGGATGAACGAGCATGTGCTGGCCCAGGCCAGTACGCCACCCACCGACAGCACGGATGCACTCAACAGCCAGATCGTGCAGGCCGTGCAATTTACCAATGCCCAGACCGCGTCCTACGCGCCGTCCCAGATCGCCGTGCCCGCCGACATGATGATCAGCCAGGCCGCCGGTCTTGTGGCGCAGTCGGCGGCGAGCTACTTCGACGGCGTCAGCAAGATCGCCCTGGCCGCGCAGGCGGTATTGCTGGAGCAGATGACCAAAAACATCGTCGCCGACAAGCCCGTACAGGCGGCCGAAGACGCCTTGGGCGCACTGGCCACCGACTTGCTGGTGGGAGCAGCCGCTGCCGTTGCCGCCGCTGCCGGGGCGATGGAGGCCGAGGCCGCAAGCGTGGCCATCGACAAGATCGACCAGAGCATCGCCAAGTACAGCAGCACCCTGGCCAATCGCGCGGCGCCCGCCGCCTGAGTTCACGCCTCACGGCCATGAGCATCGAGCGCCAGGGCCGCCTGGCGCTGTGCAAGAGCAACCGGAAAGCAACTTTTCTTTATTGAGGAGCGACATCATGCAGCCTGGAGATATTGTTTTTTCAGTGGCACAAGGGACCGATCCGTTATCCACCAGTGTTCCCCGTGCGTTCATTCGTGCCGGGCAATACGTCAAGGCCAAGGCGTTCGCGGAGGCTTCACCCAACGTCCCGGTGGTACACGCCGCGATCGCCATCGATGAGAACCGTGTCATCGAGAGTGTCGGCAGCGGCATCCAGGTGACGGACCTTTCCACGGAGACTCCGCCACGGGTCGCCATCGTGTTTTCCTGCGACGACGCCTTGCTGGCCGAAGGTGCCGCCACGGCTGCCGCGCAGTTCAACAGGGATGTGGTGGGCACCGATATCAAGGGCAGCTACAGCGTCTGGAAGGCGTTTCTGTCGCTGTTCCGCCGCTCCAGCTATTCGCCGGGCTTGCAAGCCCGGATCAACGAATCGGTGTCCATCGGCAATTCGTCGTTCTGCTCGCAGTTCGTGGCCAATGCCTACGAAGTCGGCAACCTGTACACCGACGCCAATCTGGTACCGCCGCCACCGCCGGTATTCGACATTCGCCCGACGGCGACCACGCCCTGGGATCTTGCTTCGTTCTGCGACGGCGACGGCAAGTTCTTCTTCGCCGGCTTTTGGCAGGACAGTGCCGAGGTGCGGCTTTAGCGGCCCGTCCATGGATCAGGAGACCGACATGGCCCAACCCGAGCAAAACCCCGTGGCGGATATCTATCGCCTGGCCGAAGCCCTCAACCTGCCGCTTTCCCCCGGCGACCGCCAAGTCCTGGAAGCCCTGCTGCGCAGCCAGCCGCACGGTATTTCCGGTACCACACAGGCGGTTATCGACCAGGCGCGTGAGCAGACTCGCCAACTGATCGATCAGGAGCGTACGCGGGCCAATGAGGTACTGGACCAGGCCAAGGCCAGTGAAAACGCACTGAAACAAAGCGCCGCGCAGCGCGAAGCCCTGATCCAGCAATGGCTCAAGGCACAGCAAGCGCAACCGCAAGCGCCGGGGGTGTCGACTGATGTGAAGACGTTGATCCAGACGGAGGTCAAGGCGGCGATCGACGAGCAGCTCAACGGGCTGATCGCAAAGATCGAGGCGGCGCTGGGCCAGCCGGGCGGTAGTGGCAACGGCGGTTGAGCGGTCGTTGTTCACAGCCCGCCGGCTGCTACGTTCATTGATGAACACGGAATGCTCCGTGTACCAAATAAGGAAATTGATCATGGCAACTGTAAACGAGCAAATCACGGACGCGGTCACCCAGACCAACGTCAAGGTAGTGGCCGAATCGCCCGCCATGGCGATGAGCACCATCTATCAGTCGATGGCCCAGGCTACGGCGATCCTGTTCCAGAACGCGGTTTCGGCCCAGCAGCAACAAAACACGCTGGCCCAGGCCGCGACCAACCAGGGCGTGATGCAGATCTACAGCGTCGACACCACCGCGGGTGCCGCCGCTACCGAGAAGGTCGCCCAGGGCGGCGTCTCGGACAACCTCACCAGCCTGTTGACCGTGCTGAAGTCGTTCCAGCCTTGATCGGCTGAGCGTTGACGGATGTTGTTCTTTTATCGAAAACCAGGAGTTCCAACCATGAGTACAGTCAGCCCGCAAATCACCGACGCAGTCACCCAATCCAACGTCAAAGTGGTCGCCGAAGCTCCGGCCATTGCCATGGGGACGATCTACCAGTCCCTTGGCCAGGCCACGGCGATTCTGTTCCAGAACGCGGTTTCGGCCCAGCAACAGCAAAACACCCTGGCCCAGGCCGCGACCAACCAGGGCGTAATGCAGATCTACAGCGTCGACACCACCGCCGGTGCCGCCGCCACCGAGAAAGTCGCCCAAGGCGGCGTGGCCGACAACCTGACCAGCCTGTTGACCATCCTCAAATCGTTCCAGTCGTAACCCGCAGGTCCCCCAACACCCCCGTCGCCCACCCGGCGCCGGGGGTGTTGTCGTTTGTACGTTGATCCGAAAGACCAGACAAATGCGCCGTTTTCGTTCTTTTTTTCGAACAGACTATTGCCCTGCCCCCCCATTGATCCTAGGATTCGTTTGAGATTTCAAACGCTCTGTCTCCCGCGCGCTATTTATCGTCTTTCGCGTGCTGGGGCTGATTTCCCTGACGGCAGCCCACAAGGCGCCTTTCAACAACTCTAATTCGCTCCGCGTGCGCGCGGTGCTGTTAAGGAAACCCGACATGCAGCTCAAAGATACCCAGTTGTTCCGCCAGCAAGCCTTTATCGATGGCGCTTGGGTCGATGCAGACAATGGTCAGACCATCAAGGTCAACAACCCGGCCACGGGCGAAATTCTCGGCACCGTGCCGAAGATGGGCGCTGCCGAAACCCGCCGCGCCATCGAAGCCGCCGACAAGGCCCTGCCGGCCTGGCGCGCGCTGACTGCCAAAGAACGCGCCACCAAGCTGCGCCGCTGGTTCGAACTGCTGATCGAAAACCAGGACGACCTCGGCCGCCTGATGACCCTCGAACAAGGCAAGCCGCTGGCCGAAGCCAAGGGCGAAATCGCTTACGCCGCCTCCTTCATCGAATGGTTCGCCGAAGAAGCCAAGCGCATCTACGGTGACGTGATCCCCGGCCATCAGCCCGACAAGCGCCTGATCGTGATCAAGCAGCCCATCGGCGTGACCGCCGCCATCACCCCGTGGAACTTCCCTGCGGCGATGATCACCCGCAAGGCCGGCCCGGCCCTGGCCGCCGGTTGCACCATGGTCATCAAGCCGGCCTCGCAAACCCCGTTCTCGGCCCTGGCCCTGGTTGAGCTGGCTCACCGTGCCGGTATCCCGAAAGGCGTGCTGAGCGTGGTCACCGGCAGCGCCGGCGACATCGGCGGCGAGCTGACCAGCAACCCGACCGTGCGCAAATTGTCCTTCACCGGCTCCACCGAAATCGGTCGTCAGCTGATGGCCGAATGCGCCAAGGACATCAAGAAAGTCTCCCTGGAACTGGGCGGCAACGCGCCGTTCATCGTGTTCGACGACGCCGATCTGGATAAGGCCGTCGAAGGCGCGATCATCTCCAAGTACCGCAACAACGGCCAGACCTGCGTCTGCGCCAACCGTTTGTACATCCAGGACTCGGTGTACGACGCATTCGCCGAAAAACTCAAGGTGGCGGTGGCCAAGCTCAAGATCGGCAACGGTCTGGAAGAAGGCACCACCACCGGCCCGCTGATCGACGAAAAAGCCGTGGCCAAGGTCCAGGAGCACATCAACGACGCGGTGAACAAGGGCGCCAAGCTGCTGACCGGCGGCAAGCTCATCGAGGGCAACTTCTTCGAACCGACTATCCTGGTGGACGTACCCAAAGACGCCGCCGTGGCCAAGGAAGAAACGTTCGGCCCGCTGGCGCCGCTGTTTCGCTTCAAAGACGAAGCCGAAGTGATCGCCATGTCCAACGACACCGAATTCGGTCTGGCCTCGTACTTCTATGCGCGCGACCTGGGCCGTGTGTTCCGTGTGGCCGAGGCCCTGGAATACGGTATGGTCGGCGTCAACACCGGGCTGATCTCCAACGAAGTGGCGCCGTTCGGCGGTATCAAGGCCTCGGGCCTGGGCCGTGAAGGCTCCAAGTACGGGATCGAGGATTACCTGGAAATCAAATACCTCTGCCTGGGCATCTAAGGTCCGGCGGAGCAGGCGGTAAACGCAAAGGGCACGAGAGCGCTGACCCTTTGCGTGTTTTACGTTCGTTATTCGCAGTGGCCGGGAAAGCTGTGGCAGTCGATCATCGCATGCTGCCGTAGTTGCCTCCCCGCCACGTATTCCTTGAGCAACGCCACCCGATGAGTGGCGAATGAGGACTTTATGAGCAAGACCAACGCTTCCCTGATGAAACGCCGCGAAGCCGCTGTACCCCGCGGTGTTGGCCAAATTCACCCGATCTTCGCCGACAGCGCGAAGAACGCCACCGTGACCGACGTTGAAGGTCGCGAGTTCATCGACTTCGCCGGCGGCATCGCGGTGCTGAACACCGGCCACGTGCACCCGAAAATCATCGCGGCCGTGACCGAGCAACTGAACAAGCTGACCCACACTTGCTTCCAGGTCCTGGCCTACGAGCCTTACGTGGAACTGTGCGAAAAAGTGAACGCCAAGGTCCCTGGCGACTTCGCCAAGAAGACCTTGCTGGTCACCACCGGCTCCGAAGCCGTTGAAAACGCCGTGAAGATCGCCCGCGCCGCCACTGGCCGTGCTGGTGTGATCGCCTTTACCGGCGCTTATCACGGTCGCACCATGATGACCCTGGGCCTCACCGGTAAAGTCGTGCCTTACTCGGCCGGCATGGGCCTGATGCCCGGCGGCGTGTTCCGCGCGCTGTACCCGAACGAACTGCACGGTGTGAGCATCGACGACTCCATCGCCAGCATCGAACGCATCTTCAAGAACGATGCCGAGCCGCGTGACATCGCCGCCATCATCATCGAGCCGGTGCAGGGTGAAGGCGGTTTCTACGTCGCGCCCAAAGCCTTCATGAAGCGCCTGCGCGAACTGTGCGACAAGCACGGCATCCTGCTGATCGCCGACGAAGTGCAAACCGGTGCGGGCCGTACCGGCACCTTCTTCGCCATGGAACAGATGGGCGTTGCCGCCGACCTGACCACCTTCGCCAAATCCATCGCAGGCGGCTTCCCGCTGGCCGGTGTGTGCGGCAAGGCCGAGTACATGGACGCCATTGCTCCGGGCGGCCTGGGCGGCACCTATGCCGGTAGCCCGATCGCTTGCGCAGCCGCGCTGGCGGTGATGGAAGTGTTCGAAGAAGAGCACCTGCTGGACCGCTGCAAGGCGGTTGGCGAGCGTCTCGTGACTGGCCTCAAGGCCATCCAGGCCAAGTACCCGATCATCGGCGAAGTGCGTGCCCTGGGCGCAATGATCGCAGTCGAGCTGTTCGACGACGGCGACACCCACAAGCCGAACGCGGCGGCCGTTGCCTCCGTGGTGGCCAAGGCGCGTGAGAAGGGCCTGATCCTGCTGAGCTGCGGCACCTACGGCAACGTATTGCGCGTGCTGGTCCCGCTGACCTCGCCGGACGAGCAACTGGACAAAGGCCTGGCGATCATCGAAGAGTGCTTCGCAGAGCTGTAAGCGGGCTGGTGTATCGACGGAAAAACCCGCTTCGGCGGGTTTTTTTATGGGCGCTGCAGCACTTTCCAGCGTTGTTCATTGTACGTAGCCAGCCGCATTGTCTAAGGTTGCAAGCATTGCCCGATGGAGCGTGCAGGATGACTGCTGTTGATTTGCCGGCTGTACCCAGAGTGTTGATTGCCGAGGCGGACCCTTGGTCGCGGGATCTGCTCAAGCAAGTGTTGTTGAATGTGCGCTGTGATGCGCGGCTGGATGTGTGTGCCGATGGGCACCAGGCGGCCACGCTGTTGAAAGCCAAGACCTACGACCTGATCCTCGCGGACTGGGAACTGCCGGGCATCGATGGCCTGAACCTGCTGCGCACCCTGCGCCAGCAGCGTCGCTCCCCCGCGCTGCCGTTCATTCTGTTGAGCAGTCGCAACGACAGCGCCAGCGTGCGCGAAGCCTTGCCCCTGGCGCCCACGGCGTATCTCACCAAACCCTTGAACATGGAAGGCCTGACCCAGCGGCTGCAAGACCTGCTGCTCAACGAAGGCGAGACCGTGTATTGCGAAGTGCCGCCGCTGGCGCCCGGCATAACCCTGCCGGTGTTCCTCGAGCGCCGCCGCGAGGCCTCCGATGGCGCACCGTTGCGGGTCGATGTGAAAGCCGCCGTGCAACACAGCCTGGGGGCCGAGGGCCTGGACCTCAAGCGCCTCGAAGACCAGGTGCGCATGGACCCGCAAATCACCGCGGTGCTGATTGCCGCCGCCAACAGCGCCGGCCATCACGGCACACCGGTCCAGACCCTGACGCAGGCGTTGCACAAGCTCGCCGCCGGGCAAAGCATGAACCTGATCCTCGGCCTGGCGCTGAAACACAACGTGGTCTTGGGCGATCCGGCCCTGGTGGCCTATGCCGAGCGTCACTGGCAGGTGTCCCAGGACACCGCCGACTACGCGCAGCGCCTGGCACGCATGCTGGATCTGGACCACGAGCGCTGCTACAGCGCCGGCATCCTGCATCGGCTGGGCGACCTGGCGCTGCTGCGTTGCCTGGAGGACTGGCGCCAGGGCGGCGGGGCGCTGGATGACGAAACGATCGGCGAATCCCTCTACACCTTTGGCGCCGCCTACGGTTCAGCGTTGCGTGCGCGTTGGCGTCTGCCGTTGGAGCTGCGTCAGTTGATCGCAGCGATCTATTCCCTGGAGGGCGGCGTGTATGCGCGGGATGCGCTGGTGGTGAACCTGGCCGCGCAGATGGCGCGTTTGACCGAGCATGAGGGGCTGGAGGCGCTGGCGGCGGGCAAGACGGCGCGACTGCTCAAGGTGGGCTTGTCGGAGCTCACGCGGGTGCGCAAGGCCTAGAAAGCGACAACGTCCAAATGTGGGAGCGGGCTTGCCCGCGAAAGCGCCGTGTCAGTCGATACATGTGTCGCTCAGCCACTGCTTTCGCGGGCAAGCCCGCTCCCACATGGTTTATGGTTTGCGGCAGATTTCAGCCCGCTATGACGCGGTTCTTGCCCTGGCGCTTGGCTTCGTACATCGCGGCGTCCGCCCGTGCGAACAGGCTGTCCAGGGTCGAGTCCTCTTCACGCAGGCTTGCCAGGCCCTGGCTGACCGTCACGGTGAACGCCTGGCCTTCGTAGCTGAAACCCAGTTCCTGAATCTCCCTGCCCAGGCGTTCGGCTACCTGCAAAGCCATTTCCGGCACGCAGCCTGGCAGTACGGCGGCGAATTCTTCGCCGCCAATGCGCCCGAACAGATCGCCACGGCGCAAAACCCCTCGACCGCTCTCGGCGATGCGTCGCAGCACCTGGTCGCCCTCCAGATGGCCGTAGGAGTCGTTGATGTCTTTGAAGTCATCGATGTCTAGCAGCAGGAAGGCCAACGGCGCGCCCTGGGCGCAGGCGGTATCGAACGCCTGGTTGGCGCACTCGAAAAAATGGCGGCGGTTACTGCTCTGGGTCAGCGCGTCGGTGGTGGCCAGGCGTTGTAGCTCAAGCTCAAGGGCTTTTTTCTCGGTGATGTCCTCGGCCATGCCCACCACGATCACCGGCTCACCGGGTGAGGCCTGTTGGTTGATGTAGCACTTGTCGCTCAGCCAGCGGATCTGTCCGTTGGCAGTGATGATGCGGTACTCGCGGTCTTCCACTGCGCCTTGTTCCAGCACGCGGGCCAGGCTGTGCTCGGCGTAGTCGAGGTCTTCGGGATGGATGCTGTTGCGCCATTCGCGATGGTCTGCCAGCAACAGGCCGGCGGGGCGTCCGAACACCCGCTCGTAAGCCGGGCTGACGTATAGCACGCGACGTGTATCCCAATCGATGGCCCAGAGCACGGCGTTCACACTAACCAGCAGCGAACTCAGCAGTTGCTCACGCTCACTCAGGCGCTCGACTTCACCCTGGGCATGCATCAGCGCCAGCAGGGTGGCCGCCGCTGCCGGGCGAGGATGCCCCACGGCAGGGGGTTCGGCTGAATAGGGGGTGTCATGGACCATCGGCACAACTCTCTCTGGGCGCGCCGCAGGATGGAACAGCGGTCGCTACAAGGGGCCACCATGATGGCGAAGTGTTCTTTGAGAGAGAGGAATCGCGGTGAAGTTCCGTCGACGGGCCGACTAAGAAATGACGTCAGAAAGCGGAGACAGGGAAAATTCGAGGGTATGCGGACTTGCCGAAGCACGCCCGCACAGCTGTATCAGACCGCCGCAGGGCGCAGCGAATAGGTCTTCAATTGGTGGGCAAAATCCCGCAGGGACTGAATGCCGCTGGCCTCCGCTTCGTGCACCCATTCCTTGATGGCCGCCAGCATGTCATGGCCGTTGGCACTGGTCTTGAGCCAGATCTGTTGCAGGGCCAGGCGCTTTTCGTAGATTACTTTCAGGGCCTGGCTGTGTTCCAGCATGCCCTGGATGCGCACATGGTGACGGTCATCCAGCAGGCTGGTTTCCCGCGACAGCAAGCGCTTGGCGCGATGGAACTGGTGGCGCACCGAGTGATCGACTTTCTCCAGCTCCTGCTTGACCAGCGGGCCGATCACCAGCTTGCGGTACTGGGCCATGATCTGGAAGCGGTTGTTGAGAATCGCCATGGCGGTGTCCATGTCCAGATGGCCCTTGCCTTCGACGCGGTGGGCAATCGGCGCCACACGCTGCACCTTGGCCAGGCGCAGGAAACTGAACACCTTGATCCACGCCCAGCCCATGTCGAACTCCCATTTTTTCACCGACAGCTTGGCGGAGTTGGGGTAGGTGTGATGGTTGTTATGCAGCTCTTCGCCGCCAACGATGATGCCCCACGGGATCAGGTTGGTCGCCGCGTCACGGCATTCGAAATTGCGATAGCCGAACGCATGCCCCAGGCCGTTGATCACGCCGGCGGCCCAGAACGGAATCCACATCATCTGGATGGCCCAGATGGTGATGCCGATGGTGCCGAACAGCAGCAGGTCGATCACGCCCATGATCGCCACGCCCAGCAGCGGGTAGGGCGTATAGAGTTTGCGCTCGATCCAGTCTTCGGGGCAGTTCTTGCCGTAGATGCGCAGGGTTTCCGGGTTCTCGGCCTCGGCGCGGTACAGTTCGGCGCCCTTGCGCATGACTGTGGAGAGGCCCTTGATCACCGGGCTGTGCGGGTCGTCGATGGTTTCGCACTTGGCGTGGTGTTTACGATGGATGGCGGTCCATTCGCGGGTGTTCTGGCCAGTGGTCAACCACAGCCAGAAGCGGAAGACGTGTTTGAGGCCACCGTTGAGCTCCAGGGAGCGGTGGGCCGAATAACGATGCAGATAAACCGTGACCGAAACGATGGTCACGTGGGTCATCAACAGAGTGACTGCCACCAGTTGCCAGGCCGACAAGTCAAGAAAACCGTTGTACCACATAGGCTGTATGGCCCTCAGATAAAGAAAAACAACGCACGCATTATCACTCAGCACACACAGAAAACCAGCCGACGTTTCAGATAGGAGTGACTGGATGTTTCTTAATCTATAATCCGCAGCCTTTGTAGGGCGATTCTGTGTTTTTGGTAAGGATTACTGACCGTATGCTGTTTTCGTACCGAGGTGCCCTGTGTGCGGGGCTGGTATACCTGCTGGTTTCGAGTGCCTGGATCGGGCTCACTGATCACGTATTGATCAAGTTTCTCGATGACCCGGCTCAACTGAACCGCTGGCTGCAGGTAAGCAGCTATGCCTGGGTGGTCTTGAGCGCTGCGTTCATTTACCTGATTTGCGCCCGTTCTGCGCGGACCACTCGGTTGCAGCAACCCCTGAAGGAAAACCGCGAGCGTTTGCGTCAGGCCGCCGCCGTGTTCGACTGCACCCGCGAAGGGGTGTTGGTCACGGACGCCAACGGCCTGATCGTGCATGTCAACCGGGCCTTTATGGCGATCACCGGCTATCGGCGTGAAGACGTCATGGGCGAGCAGCCGAGCCTGTTCAAATCCGGGCGCCATTCGTCGCATTTTTACCAGCAGATGTTCCAGACCCTCGCGCGCGAGGGCGAGTGGAGCGGCGAGATCTGGAACCGGCGTAAAAGCGGCGAAATTTACCCGCAGTGGCAAACCATTCGCGCGATCCGGGACGATCAGGGGCAGATCAGCCACTACGTCGCCGTATTTTCCGACATCAGCGCCATCAAGGACTCCGAACATGAACTGGCTCGCCTGGCCCATCACGACCCACTGACTGACTTGCCCAACCGTCTGTTGTTCAGCGACCGCGCCGAGCAGGCACTGGCTTCCGCGCAAGTGCACAAGCGCGGTTGTGCCCTGCTGCTGCTGGACCTGGACCATTTCAAGATCATCAACGACAGCCTGGGCCATAACGTCGGCGACCAATTGCTCAAGGTCGTGGGTGAGCGGCTCAAGGGCCTGTTCGGTCCCGGCATGACCCTGGCGCGTTTGGGGGGTGATGAGTTCGCCGTGCTGGCGGAAAGCTGTTCGCAGGTGGCGCAAGCCGCGGCTCTGGCCCAGCGCATTCTGGAGGCGATGAAGCAGCCGTTCGTGTTTGATGGCCACCAGCTATTTATCAGCGCCAGCATTGGCATCAGCCTGTTCCCCAGCGATGCCCTGAGTGCCGAGCAATTGTTGCGCAACGCCGACTCCGCGCTGTTCAAAGCCAAGAGCGCCGGTCGCGAAGGCTACGCGCTGTACACCGAAGAACTTACCGCCCACGCCCAGCATCGCGTGGAAATCGCCAGTGAACTGCGCCGCGCCCTCGACCAGCATGAGCTGCGCCTTCATTACCAGCCCGTGTACGGCCTGGAGGGCAGCTGTCTGATCGGTGTCGAAGCGTTGGTGCGTTGGCAGCACCCGGAACGCGGGCTGGTGCCGCCCGGCGAATTTATCCCCATCGCCGAACGTACCGGGCTGATCGCCGATATCGACGCCTGGGTCATGGACCAGGCCTGCCGTCAGATGGTCCGGTGGCTGGCGGAGGGTGTGTCGTTGAGCTTTATCGCGGTGAATGTTTCCAGCCGCCTGTTCGCTCGGCGCGAATTGTACGAGCAAGTGGCGCAGGTGCTGCATGACACCGGCCTGGACCCTGCGTTTCTGGAACTGGAAGTCACCGAAAGTGCGGTAATGGATGACCCCGAGGTGGCGCTGGAGCAACTGCACCGCCTGCGCGAGCTGGGCTTGCGCCTGGCCATCGATGACTTTGGCACCGGCTATTCGTCCTTGTTGCGCCTCAAACGCCTGCCGGTGCAGAAACTCAAGATCGACCAGGGGTTCGTGGCCGGGTTGCCGTGGGATGAAGACGATGCCGCCATCGTGCGCGTAGTCATCGCCCTGGCCAAAAGCATGGGCATGCAGGTGCACGCCGAAGGCATCGAACAGCGGGAGCAGGCACTGTTCCTGCTGGACCACGGCTGCGACATGGGGCAGGGGTACTGGTTTGGTCGGCCGGTGCCGGCAGGGGACGTTGATTGGCTGCGAGCCCCCGCAATTCGGCAGGCATAACGCGGTCAATGTGGGAGCCGGGCTTGCCCGCGATGGCGGTCTTGCATTCGAAATATTGGGGGCCTGACACAACTCTATCGCGGGCAAGCCCGGCTCCCACAGGGTTCAGCAGCGTCCTGACAACAGTATTTTCATGCTTGAAACCCTTGCAACCCCACGCCCCGTCAGAAAATTCTTTCCAGTTATATAAACATTCTTAAATAGTATTTTTAAGAATATCCGCGCTTATCTACTATCGCCCTCACGCCGCAAGCAGTGCCGCCACTGCCGGGCACTATTCATTTCAGGAGCGAGACCATGAGCGCATCTCTACGTAGCGTCGACGGCCAGGACGAAGCAGCCATTTTGCGTGAGATCCAGAGCGCGTTGCGCGATCTGCGGTTTGGCGCGGTGGAAATCACTGTGCACAACGCTCAAGTGGTACAGATTGAACGCAAGGAAAAATTCCGTCTGCAGAACCCGGGCAACAAACCGAGCTAAGCAGCCACGGCGATAGACCCGCAACCATAAGAAAAAAGCCAACACCCCAGAATTTTCAGGAGCTTCTATGTCGTCGATTCGCCGTTACGCCCTGGCCGCCCTGGCCAGCGCCGTGTTTGCAGGTTCTGCCGTGGCCAAGGACTACGAGTTGCTCAACGTCTCGTACGACCCTACGCGTGAGCTGTACCAGGACTACAACGCTGAGTTCACCACGTTCTGGAAACAGTCCCACCCGGGCGACAACGTCAAGATCCAGCAATCCCACGGTGGCTCGGGCAAGCAAGGCCGCGCCGTGATCGACGGCTTGCGCGCCGACGTGGTCACCCTGGCCCTGGCCGGTGACATCGACGAAATCGCCAAATTGGGCAAGACCCTGCCGGAAAACTGGCAAACCCGCCTGCCGGAAGCCAGCACCCCGTACACCTCGACCATCGTGTTCCTGGTGCGCAAGGGCAACCCTAAAGGCATCAAGGATTGGGGCGACCTGATCAAGAAAGACGTGTCCGTGATCACGCCCAACCCGAAAACCTCCGGCGGTGCCCGCTGGAACTTCCTCGCCGCATGGGCCTACGGCCTCAAATCCGGCGGTAGCGAAGCCAAGGCCCAGGAGTACGTGAAAGAGTTGTTCAAGCACGTGCCTGTGCTGGACACCGGCGCTCGCGGTTCGACCATCACCTTCGTCAACAACGGTCAGGGCGACGTGTTGCTGGCGTGGGAAAACGAAGCCTTCCTGGCGCTGAAAGAAGACGGCGGTGCCGACAAGTTCGATATCGTCGTGCCTTCGCTGTCGATCCTCGCCGAACCGCCGGTGGCCGTGGTCGACAAGAACGCCGAGAAAAAGGGCAACACCGAAATCGCCACCGAATACCTGAAGCACCTGTACAGCCCGGCTGGCCAGGAAATTGCGGCGAAGAACTTCTACCGCCCGCGTGATGAAAAAGTGGCCGCCAAATACGCCCAGCAGTTCCCGAAACTGGACCTGGTGACTATCGACAAAGACTTCGGCGGCTGGAAAACTGCCCAACCGAAATTCTTTAACGACGGCGGCGTGTTCGACCAGATTTACACCGCGCAGTAAGCCGAGCAACAACCCGCCCACAGAGCCCGCATTCACCTGCGGGTTTTGTGTGTCAGTTCCCTTGACCAAGGACTCTTATGTCGCGTCGTATCTCCCCCGTCATACCCGGCTTCGGGCTGACGCTGGGCTACACCGTGGTGTACCTCAGCCTGATCGTACTCATCCCCCTTGCGGCGATGTTCGTACATGCCGCTCAACTCACCTGGGATCAGTTCTGGAACATCATCTCCGCACCGCGCGTGCTGGCGGCGTTGCAACTGAGCTTCAGCACCGCGCTGTATGCCGCGTTGATCAATGGCGTGATCGGCACGCTGCTCGCCTGGGTGCTGGTGCGCTACACCTTCCCCGGGCGCAAGGTCATCGACGCGATGATCGACCTGCCGTTCGCGCTGCCCACGGCCGTGGCCGGTATCGCGCTGACTGCGCTGTACACACCCAACGGTTTCGTCGGCCAGTTCGCGGCTGACCTGGGCTTCAAGATCGCCTACACACCGCTGGGCATTACGCTGGCGCTGACCTTCGTCACGCTGCCGTTCGTGGTGCGTACCGTGCAGCCGGTGCTGGCCGACATTCCGCGGGAAGTCGAAGAAGCCGCCGCCTGCCTGGGCGCCAAGCCGCTGCAAGTGTTCCGTCATATCCTCGTGCCGGCGTTGCTGCCTGCCTGGTTGACCGGTTTCGCGTTGGCGTTCGCCCGTGGCGTGGGTGAGTACGGTTCGGTGATCTTCATCGCCGGCAACATGCCGATGAAGACCGAGATCCTGCCGTTGCTGATCATGGTCAAGCTCGATCAATACGACTACCGCGGTGCCACCTCCATCGGTGTGCTGATGCTGGTGGTTTCCTTTGTCCTGCTGCTGCTGATCAACTTGTTGCAGCGGCGCATCGAACGTCCATAAGGAGGCGCGGAACATGTCCCAATCGTCTATTTCCGCCGCGTCTTCGGCCAATGCTGCCCGCCGTGGCAGCGCCGCATCGCGACGTATCCTGATCGGCCTTGGCTGGCTGGTGTTCGCACTGTTCCTGCTGTTGCCGCTGTTGATCGTGGTGACCCAGGGCTTGAAGAACGGCCTCGGCGCGTTCTTCACCGCGATCCTTGAGCCGGACGCGCTGTCGGCGCTGAAACTCACGGTGATCGCCGTGGTGATTTCGGTGCCGCTCAACGTGGTGTTCGGCGTCAGCGCCGCCTGGTGCGTGAGCAAATACTCGTTCCGTGGCAAGAGCATCCTGGTGACGCTGATCGACCTGCCGTTCTCGGTGTCGCCGGTGATCGCGGGCCTGGTCTACGTGTTGATGTTCGGTGCCCAGGGCTTTTTCGGGCCCTGGCTTGCCGACCATGACATCCAGATCGTGTTCGCCCTGCCGGGCATCGTGCTGGCGACCATCTTCGTCACCGTGCCGTTCGTGGCCCGTGAGCTGATCCCGCTGATGCAGGAGCAGGGCACCCAGGAAGAAGAAGCCGCGCGCCTGCTGGGGGCCAACGGCTGGCAGATGTTCTGGCACGTGACCGTACCGAACATCAAATGGGGCCTGATCTACGGCGTGGTGCTGTGTACCGCGCGGGCCATGGGTGAGTTCGGTGCGGTGTCGGTGGTGTCCGGCCACATCCGTGGCGTAACCAATACCCTGCCGCTGCACGTCGAGATTCTCTATAACGAATACAACCATGTCGCCGCGTTTGCGGTGGCCAGCCTGCTGCTGATCCTGGCGCTCTTCATCCTGCTGCTCAAGCAGTGGAGCGAGAACCGTATCAACCGCCTGCGCAAAAGTGCCGGTGAGGAATAAGTCATGTCGATCGAAGTCCGTAATGTCAGCAAGAACTTCAACGCCTTCAAGGCCCTGAACAGCATCAATCTGGACATCCAGAGTGGCGAGCTGGTGGCGTTGCTTGGCCCGTCCGGCTGCGGCAAGACCACCTTGTTGCGCATCATCGCCGGTCTCGAAACCCCGGATGACGGCAACATCGTGTTCCACGGTGAAGACGTGTCCGGTCACGACGTGCGTGATCGCAACGTCGGGTTCGTGTTCCAGCACTATGCGTTGTTCCGCCACATGACCGTGTTCGATAACGTCGCGTTCGGCCTGCGCATGAAGCCAAAGAACCAGCGCCCGAGCGAAAGCCAGATCGCCAGCAAGGTGCATGAGCTGCTGAACATGGTGCAATTGGATTGGCTGTCGGACCGCTACCCGGAACAACTCTCCGGTGGCCAGCGCCAGCGTATCGCTCTGGCCCGTGCCCTGGCGGTGGAACCGAAAGTGCTGCTGCTGGATGAGCCTTTCGGCGCCCTCGACGCCAAGGTGCGTAAAGAGCTGCGCCGCTGGCTGGCGCGCCTGCACGAAGACATCAACCTGACCTCGGTGTTCGTGACCCACGACCAGGAAGAAGCCATGGAAGTCGCCGACCGCATCGTGGTGATGAACAAGGGTGTGATCGAGCAGATCGGCTCACCGGGCGAAGTCTATGAAAACCCGGCCAGCGATTTCGTTTACCACTTCCTCGGTGACTCCAACCGCCTGCACCTGGGCGAAGACAACCACGTGCTGTTCCGCCCCCACGAAGTGTCGCTGTCGCGCCATGAACTGGAAGACCATCACGCCGCCGAAGTACGCGACATCCGCCCATTGGGCGCGACCACCCGCGTGACGTTGAAAGTGGAAGGCCAGAGCGAGCTGATCGAAGCCGAAGTGGTGAAAGACCACGACAGCCTCACCGGTCTGGCGCGTGGCGAAACGTTGTTCTTCAAACCCAAGGTCTGGCAGAAAGCCTAAGCCCAGCCCATACACCCTGAGGGAGCTGGGCTTGTGTGGGAGCTGGCAAGCCAGCTCCCACATTCAGATCTTGCTCGGCTTCAGATCACGGCGGGTCACAGGCCCCGAGCGCTCCTCGATCTGCTGCTTCAGGTCATGGCGCAACCCCACCAGAAACGCCAGTTCCGCCACTACAAACAACGGCCCGACGATCAGTCCCGAGACGTCATCCACGAACGCCGGCTTCCTGCCTTCGTAATAGTGCCCGACAAACTGAATCACCCAGCCCACCACAAACATCCCGATGCCGCTGCCAAGCCACACCATCGTGCTTTGCGCCGCCAGCGCGTGTCCGGCCCACACCGACAGAGCCATCAGCGCGCTCATCAGCACGCCCAGCGCCAGTTCCAGGCGCAGGTAAAACCACGCCGCCATCAGCGCGACAATCACCGCTGGTGAAATCCACAGGCCGCCCACCACCCATTCGGGACGTGACAACAGCACGGCCACCGCGACGACAATCAGCGGAATGCCGATAAAGTGGCTGGCGATATTGCGCGGGTCGCGGTGGTAGGCGGCGTATTGACTGAGGTGGTCGACGAGGCTTTTCATTGTTGTTCCTCCTGTAGGATGTTTGATCATGCCCTGTCAGCCTTTGAGCAACTGTCAGCTGGGCGACAATCTTCGGAGTTCTCATGGACACAGAGAAATGGCTGCCCCGGCTGGCCACCGGTTACTGGTTCAGCCACTTGCCTGTTCCGTTTCAGCATAGTTTGCTGGCCAGCGCCCGGTTGCGGCAGCTGACGGCGGGGCAATACCTGTTCAAGCGCGGCGACCCGCCCTGCGGGCTGTATGCGGTGCTGGAAGGCACGCTGCGCATCAGCGCGGTGAATGAGCAGGGCAAAGAAGCGGTGTTGAGCCTGGTGGAGTTGCCGTACTGGTTTGGCGAAATCTGCCTGTTCGACGGTCTGCCCCGCACTCACGACGCCTGCGCGGTCGGGCCGTGCACGCTGTTGCAGGTGCCGCAACAGGCGATGCTCAAGCTGCTGGATGAAACGCCCCGGTACTGGCGTGACCTGGCGCTGTTGATGAGCCAGAAACTGCGCCTGAGTTTCATCGGCCTTGAACAGCTCAGCCTGATGCCCGCTTCCGTCCGCCTGGCCCATCGCCTGTTGATGATCAGTGAGGGCTATGGCGACATGGAGCACTCACGCAAGGTACTGCAACTGCCCCAGGAAGACCTGGCGGCGATGTTGAGCCTGTCGCGCCAGACCACCAACGCCTTGCTCAAGGATTTGCAGGCCCAGGGCATCGTGCGTCTGGGCTACGGTGAGATTGAAGTGCTGGATCTGCAACGGTTGCGTGGGGCGGCGCACACCTGAAGGGGCCCGACTCATACAGACTCTAGCGCAGCCCGTCGCTGGACTGCTCCGGCGTCATTCCCTTCCAATGCCAATCGGCCTGGTTTTCCACCGCCAACAGTGTCTCGATCATCGCCTTCGCCGCAGGTGACAGCCGAAACCCCGTCCGGCTGATGATCCCGCAGCGGTTGTTCAGGCTGTCCAGGCTGTGGGGCACGTTGCGCCAGTGCAGCACCTTCAGCGCACCGCTGGCCAGCTCATCGACAAAGGCTTCTTCGGCGCCCAGGCCAATGGCGTCGGACTGGCGCACGATGGTGGCCAGCGTCGAAAACTGCTCAAGCTCGATGGCAGGCGCAAAATCGATACGCCCGCTGAGGTTGGCGAGCAGTTTGCGAATGCCCGGTGCAATCAGCGGCGTGGCCAGCGGGAAGCCGAACAGGTCGTTGGTGGACAGGCTGTCCTTGGCCAGCAGCGGGTGCCCGACCCGGCAGAAAAATACGCTGCGCCGGGGCGTCAGGGCCTGGATCTGGAAGTTGGGATCGGCCTCGAAGTGGCGCACGTCAGCGATAAAGAATTCGATCTCTTCGCGGCTCAGGCTGCGCCCGAGTTTTTCCCAGTTATCCACCTGCAACGCGGTGCGCACTTTGGGATAGGTGGTGACGAACCGCGCCATCGCCTGGGGCACCAGGTTGACGGCCGCCACGGCGTCGCTGCCCAGACGCACTTCGCCGGCGTCGAGCTTGGTCATGCGCGTGACCTCATGGCTCAGCAGCGCGGCGCCCTGGACCAGGCTCAAGGCATGTTGCAGCACCACCTGGCCTTCGGGGGTGGGCCGCAGGTCCTTGTGGGCGCGGTCCACCAGTACGCAGCCGAATTCCTGTTCCAGGCCCTGGATACTGCGGCTGAATGCCGGCTGCGTGATGCCCATGGCGTCGGCGGCGCGCACAAAACTGCGGTGCTCGTTGAGCGCAATGAAATAACGCAGCTGACGGAGATCCATGGGGCGCCCGGCGTCCAAGAGGGAAACCGGGATTTTAAGGGGCTTGCTTATTCCGTCAATGAAGCTTGTTTGTTTTATCTAGACCTTAAATGCATATCTATAGAGCAGGCACCGTGCGGTAGGTGGCCGGGCTGAAAACCCGCGTCACCAGCAGCATGGCCACCACGGTCACCGTCAACACCGCCCAGGCGCTGACAAAGCTGCCGGTCAGCTCACGCAACCAGCCGGTCATCCACGGCGAAACCGCATTGATCAAAAAGCCCACGCCCTGCACGAACGCCGCCAGTTGCCCGGCTTGGCGCGGGTCGCGATGGTGGTCGAGGGTCAACAGCAGGCTCAGGGCGAAACACGCGCCCAGGCCGAAGCCGATCAACGCAACCCACAGGTGGGGGAGCTGTTGGGGGGCCATCAGCAAGCCGAGGTAACCCACGGTCTGCGCCAGCAGGCTGATGCCGAGCAAGGGGCGACGGTCGACGCCGCGCTGGGCCAGCACCGGCATCAGCAACGCCGCGATCACCTGGAAGATGGTCATGAACGCCAGCAGCGAACCGCTCGGCAACACGCCCCAGCCCAGTTGCTGGTAGTACGCGGGCAGCCACGCCACCATGCTCATGTAGCCGCAATTCACCAGGCCGAAATACAGCGCCAGCAGCCATGCGCGGCGGTTGCGCAAGCCCTTGAAGGCAGGCATCACAGAGGCGCTTCTGGGCGCACCCAGCGGCACGAACGCCCAGAGCAGCAATGCGGCCAGCGCCGGCAACAGCCAGATCCCGAGCCCCGCCTGCCACTGCTGGAAGTGCGTGGCCACCACCGGGCTGAGCAAGGCGGCCAGCCCGCCGCCGGCCATCAGCGACGCCGAGTACACGCCCATCGCCACCGGCACGCGGTGATGAAACTCGCGCTTGATCATCGCCGGCACCAACGCCTGGATCAGCGCCACCCCGGCGCCCCCCAGCAGGGCCGTGACCAGCAGCGCCGAGCCCTGGCCCATCAGCCAGCGCGCCAGGCACGCCAGCAGAATCATCATCAAGCCCAGGGCGATACCGCGCCGCTCGCCCAATCGGGCTTCCACGCGCACACCGACCAGGGCCACCAGCCCCATGCACACCACGGGCAGGCTGGTGAGCAGGGCGCTGCTCTGGAAACTCAAGCCGGTGGCCAGGCGGATCTCGCCCAGCAGCGGGCTGATGGAGCTGAGAATCGGCCGCAGATTCAGCCCCAGCACCACCAGCAGTCCCCAGCCGGCGAAGGATTTAGTGAGGGGCATGCAGGGTTTTCCACTGATGGTAGAGGGTGGTCATGGCCGGGTCTGGCAGGTGCCGGATCGGCAGGCGTTGCTCCTCCAGCGGCAAGCCGACCTGTTGCCCAATTGCCGCCGTCGACAAGCCGAACGGCTCGGCCATGGCGTTGCTGGCCGCAAACACCACCCGCTCCACGCCGCACAGGTACAGGGCGCTCAGGCACATCGGGCAGGGTTGACCGCTGGCGTAGATCACACAGCCTTCCAGACGTGTGCCGAGTTGCCGGCTGGCGGCGCGGATCGCCAACAGCTCGGCGTGGGCGGTGGGGTCCTGGGTCAGGTGGATTTCATTCACGGCTTCCACCAGCACGTTGCCGTTATGTGTGAGTACCGCGCCAAACGGTCGGCCGCCGTCGGCGACGTTGGCGTGGGCCAAGGCGACAGCGCGTTGCAAGTGCTGGAGATCGTCGGTCATGGAAGCCTCCCGGGCAGGATCAAAGGTGCAGTATGGGTAGCCCTGAAGGTATTCTGAAATTAAATATAACCATGCCAATCAGTGGCAAATGGAATGGTGATACCCATGTTCGATCCCGTGTTGCTGCGCAGCTTTGTCGCCGTTGTGGACTGCGGCAATTTCACCCGCGCCGCCGAGCGCCTGCATTTGACCCAGTCCACCGTCAGCCAGCAGATCCGCCGTCTGGAGGACGCCGTGGCGTGCCAACTGCTCGACCGCGACCAGCGCCGGGTGGTCGCCACCGCCGAAGGGGAACGCTTGCTGGCTTACGCGCGACGCATCCTGGCGCTGCATGAAGAGGCCGCCGACGTGTTGATCAATCAGCAGAGCGACGGCGTGTTGCGCCTGGGAGTACCGGAGGACTTCGCGGCCGAACGCCTGATGCCGTTGCTGTCGGCGTTTGTGGTCGCGCATCCCCGGGTGCGCCTGGAGGTCACCAGTGGCTTGGGGCCGGAACTGCAGCGCCAGTACCGTGGCGGTGAATTCGATGTGCTGTTGGTGAAGCAGATGGGGGAGAGCGATGACTGCCTTGCGTCCTGGCCGGAACCCTTGTGCTGGGTCGATAGCCGCAGCACGCCGTCCCTGGGGCGCGACCCGTTGCCGTTGGTGGCGTTTCCAGTGGGGGGGCTGTACCGCAACGAAATGCTGCAACACCTGGAAGTGGGCGGCTGGCGGTGGCGTATCGGCTATTCCAGCGCCAGCCTGGCCAGCGTGTGTTCGGCGGTGGCCGCAGGGCTGGGCATCAGCCTGCTGCCCGAAAGGGTCGTGCAGGCGGGGCATGTGGTGCTGGGGCCAGACAGCGGTTTGCCCGCCGTACAGGGCGTGCGACTGGCCCTGTATGCCCGCAGTGGCCTGGGCCCGGCGGGACAGACCTTGCAACGCCAATTGCTCGATTTGTGCGCAAACAGCCCGGCCTGAGCGATGCCTTTGCCGAATATTTTTTATGCCGTAAAAGCATCGAAAAATAGCACCTGCGCGCCAGGCCGCGGAGGACGTGGCTTTGGTGTTTCGGGATATACCATTTATTCGTTTTTAATCTATGTATAACTTTAAAGATTACTTTAAGAGATAAGCGTCTGGCCCCGATGATTCAGCCCTCGACGGCCTCCCACGCAGGCCTGTCGGTTTTTTTGTTTCAAAACCGTAGGGAGTGAATCAATGGGCAATGTCCAGACCGCCGCCAGTGCACACGAGGCGCCGTGGCGCCAGGCACCGGGTGGTGAGTTGGTCGACCTTGGCCGGCCGCACCGCGCGCCGTTGGGGCAGTTGCGCTTGCAGAAAACCCCCAAGCGTTTTTCGAGCCGGCGCGAAGGGCTGCTGCTGGGGCTGCTGGTGCTGGCCTTGCACGGCGCGGTGATCTATTGGGTGAGCCAGAAGCCGACCCCGGTGTTGCCCGTGGTGCCGCCGGAAATCCCGCCGATGACCATCGAATTCTCCCAACCGGCGCCGCCTGTGGTTGAGCCGCCACCGCCGGTACCGCCACCACCGCCGCCGCCCGTGATCGAGCCTCCGCCGCCGGTGGTGGACGAATTGGCCGCCAAACCTGCGCCCAAACCGATTCCCAAACCCAAGCCGAAGCCAGTGCCGAAACCTGAGCCCAAGCCCGCGCCGAAACCGGTCGAGCAGCCTCCTGCGTCGCCGACGCCAGCGCCACCGGCTCCACCTGCGCCGGCCGCACCGCCGTCGCCGGCCCCTGTGACACCGGCTTCGGCCAACGCCGCGTACCTGAAGAACCCGGCGCCGGAATACCCGTCACTGGCCCAGCGCCGGGGTTGGGAAGGCACGGTGTTGCTCAGGGTGCATGTGTTGGCCAGCGGCAAGCCGGGTGAGATCCAGATCCAGAAAAGCAGTGGTCGCCAACAGCTCGACGACGCCGCACTGGCCGCCGTGAAGCGCTGGAGTTTCGTGCCGGCCAAGCAGGGCGACGTAGCCCAGGACGGCTGGGTCAGCGTGCCGATCGACTTCAAGATTCACTAACTATTCGGCTGCGGTGTGTTGCACACGCCGCGACCTGCACAGAGGGAAAACATCATGGCATTAGCATCTCCACTTGAATCCATCGAAAGCGCGGTGATCTGGCTGCTGGTGGCTTTTTCGGTCGCCACCTGGGGCCTGGCCCTGCTCAAGGGCGTGCAGTTCGGTCGCCTCAAGGCGCAGGATCGCAAGTTCCATAAACAGTTCTGGGCGGCGTCCAGCCTGGACTCTGCCGCCGAGCTGGCCGAAACCCAGCCCGGTGCGGCGGCCCGCGTGGCCCAGGCCGGATACGCCGCGATCCAGGTGGGTGAAGCGCCACATGCTGCGGATTTGAGCCAGGCCATCAATCACCAGGACCGTCTCGAACGTGCCCTGCGCCAGCAGATCGTGCGTGAACGTCGCTCTTTGGAAACCGGCCTGGCCGTGGTCGCCAGTATCGGCAGCACCTCGCCGTTCATCGGTCTGTTCGGCACCGTGTGGGGCATCATGGAAGCGCTGAAGGGGATCAGCGCCGCCGGTTCCGCCAGCCTGGAAACCGTGGCCGGCCCGATTGGTGCCGCATTGGTTGCCACTGGCGTGGGCATCGCTGTCGCCGTGCCTGCGGTGCTGGTCTACAACTACTTCCTGCGCCGCCTGAAGCTGACCGCCGCCGACCTGGATGACTTCGCCCACGACTTCTACAGCCTGGCGCAGAAAAACTCGTTCCGCGTGCTGCTGCACCCAACCTTGAGCAAGGCAACTGCCGGCAACCCGCAAAAAGTGAAGGAGGCGTCCTGAGATGGCCTTCTCCACGCAAGACAGCGATGAGGTGCTGAGCGAGATCAACGTGACGCCCCTGGTGGACGTGATGCTGGTGCTGCTGGTGGTGTTTATCGTCACCGCGCCGCTGCTGACCAACGCCATACCGATCAACCTGCCCAAGACCCAGGCCGTGGCCCCGGTGGAGCAGAAAGACCCGCTGGTGGTGAGCATCGACGGCGCCGGCAAACTGTTTATCAACAAGGACGAAATCCAGCCGGACCTGCTGGAATTCAACCTGCAGGCGGCCAAGGCCAAGGACCCCGATGTGCGGGTGCAACTGCAGGCTGACGATGGAGCGAACTACGGCGAAGTGGCGCGAGCCATGGCGTCTATCGAGCGCGCGGGCATTACCAAGCTGTCGGTGATTACCGCACGTTGAGTTGCAAATGCCTCGACAATTTTTTGGCCGTCTCCTTGGCAGGGTGCGGCCTTTTTTTATTCTCGAAATGTATGTATGGATGTATGTAGATACTGTGATGTCTGTAAAATTTACTGTTGTTTTTTAGTGTTTCCGAGCGTGCTAATTGTCGGAGGTTTTATTATTTTTCGGAGGAGTAAATAGTGATTTCATAGAAGGATAAATCAGATGGCCATTCGGTTTCCCGTTGATCTTGTCAGTATATTGAACAAGCCCGTCATTGAAGACAAAAAAACCAACAATCCCCCCAGCCATGAAGATGCGATCCCCTCTTCTGAAGCGCCCGGTCAGATATCCTTCTCGACAGTGCCCGACCAACCGCTGTTGGGGAAAAACGACCAAATCGAGTCTTATCTGAAGTCGCATGCTTTCAGGCAAATAACACCAGAAAGCGAAGTTTCAAAAATCCTGGCAAGTAAAATAAATCAACGTTGGGGTTTAAATACTGATCCGGATAAAACATACCTGGTGACATTCGAGGATTCAGCGCGTACTGAGAAAAATGTTGTAGAAAAAGTGACGTTGACTCAGGCAGCGTTGAAAAATCTCCAGGGGGTTCCGGTCGAAGATAATAAGAACTGGCTTCAGAAGTTTGGCCAATACGTTTCACCCCTGATATTTGCTTACAATAAAGTGGAGGAGGTGGTTGAATCTGCGCGCGCCGAACAAGGCATCTATCATGACCCGGCATCTGCAGCGGTTCAGCCCTACAGCGAGTCCACGCGTGTCGACATACCTGTCGCCGACTTTAAAACCCTGGTATGGGATACAGACCGGCCCCAGCTATACAAAAATGCGCTCACCACTTTTTGGGAGAAGCAATCCGACGCCTATACGACCCTGAGTCGGATGGCTTTCGTCAAGGCCATCAAATTTCAGAGTCTGGAGGGGAGCCTGGGGCCGGAGGCGGTAGAACTGGCCCAGCGTGCAATAGGGCCCTTTGCCAAGAAGCCATGGACTGAACTGAGTGTTCAAGACTTTGAGAAACGCACGTTGCAGGACCCGGACCTGGATATCGGCCTTGTCAGCGTAAACGGTATGAAGTCGACAGATTTGCTGTGTGTGACGGACAAGAAAACACAGCTGACATTGTTGTATGTGCCCGGCAACTCTTCGCCCCTGCACCGTTTTGATAATCCTCAGCAAATGGGGGTGTGGTTGGCCAAGCAAGCCGCCGACCCGAACAAGCGCGTTGCGCTCATGACGCACTTCTCCCTTGAAGACCAGGCAGACAAGACTTTTTCCGATGGCGTGCATCAGTCTTTGCAAGGCTTAGGTGCCTGGTCCACGGCGCAGGAAGCGCAAGCGTTCAGCCCTTCCAAGATCAATGCTTGGTTGCCCGAACAATACATCAACGTTTCTCCGTTGAGCGGCGACCCGTTTCAGGAGGTGATGACTCTGCAAAAGGCGCGGTCTTTCTCGGACGCAGACAATGCGATTGTGAGTGACAGCGACTATACAAAGGCGAAGATAACCCAAGGCTTGGAGGAAGCCGCGAAAGTGGCGCTTTTCATGACGCCATTGGCGCTCGCCATGCCGGAGGTTGCGCTGGCGATGGATGCGTTCTACCTGGGGGCGGGTATCACCGAAACAACTATTGGCATTGACGATGTAGCCAAGGGTAAATCCACGGGAGCCGACCGTATTGTGTTTGGCGTATTGAACGCGGTACCACCAGTGGTGGCGCATGGAGGCGGCGCGCTTGCCAGGGCATTGAAACCGGAAAGCACGGCGGTTGCCCATTCAATCCCCATCGATGAAACGGCGCAGCCATTTCTCAGGGCGCCACAACGTGTCAACGGTCAGATTGGCTATCCGATGGGGCCTGTTGAAGCACCTGCTTTATTTAAAAGCTTTGATATACCAATGGATGATGTGATGGTTTCACCATTGGCAACGTACTCGGTGGCTGTAAATGGGTACTTGGCACCCGCGATTTATGACTTGGAGGCCGGCGCATGGCGAGGTGTCGATTTAGACGGTAATGCGGCGGATATTTTTTATTGGCGAGAAGTCAAGGGAGAATGGACGTCGGGTACAAAAGCGCAGATGTTGGCCAATGCCGAGAAGAGGCTGCCGTCGGTTAAGAAAAAAGTTGTAACGTTGCCTGTGTTGCCGTCAGTGCCGTCGAGCTCTACGGAAATACCCAAGGTAATACATTATTTTTGGGCCGGAAATGAAATGCCCGATCACCTCGTGAAAAATATAATGGAGAACGCTCGTAAAAGTCCGGGTTACAAATCAATTGTGCATGTCGATGCCAATAATCAAAGTGTTTTTTCCGCGGTGAAAGACGCCCTCGATCACAAGGTGGGTGGTCTTGAAGTGCACGACATGAAAGCCGATGAAGTTTTTCGTGAGTTAAACGCCGGGAAATATGCTGAGCTGTATCAATATTTTCGATCAGGGCAAGGGCAGAATCTGGCCGCGTCGTCAGATGTCATGCGTGCGGTATTGATAAAACGCTACGGTGGTATTTATTTGGATACGGACGATGCACTCACCCATGGCGTAGGTGAAATCGCTCTCTCAGCTACACCCAATGATGTTTTGTTAAGTTCTCCTGTTACTTACGCACAGGCTGATTTTTCCGGGCTAAATACCAGCAACTTTGCGAGCCACGCGAATAATTCTGTCTTTGACAAAATACTCGAGGAAATCGATCGGCGTTTTAAAGCCAATAAAATTTGGTTGGATGCCAATCGGCCCTTCATCGGAGAAAATCCGACTGAGGCCGAGTTGGATGCGTACAAGGCATATGAGAAGAAAATTTTTGAGGTGACAGGTCCTGTCATGTTCAATGACGTCCTCAAACAAGAAAAATATGGGCTTCTCCCTGTTCTCGACGATTTGTCTGAGGTACTGAGTGGGCGGCTTATAGCGCCCGATGGCTACATCCGAAAGCTGCAGCAAGCACAGGAATACTACCTGCCCATGGATCGGAAATTTGGAGTCGATATCGGAGCAGAGCATTCCATGCGCCATTCCCGTTGAGTCGGCGTGCATCTTCGGGATTTTTGCCTCCAGCACTCAGGTGCCGGGTTCGCGCAAGCTGCACCAGTGGGTGGCGGAGTGAGTAAAGAAGATTGGGTTTTTGGTTATTAATAAATAGCTTCTTATTCCTTAACGAATATAAACCCCGTCCCTATACTGGTCAGCAACGTTAAACGCTGCAGGAGGGCACACCCATGCACAGCAAGTCGATTCGTTATCTGATCGTGCCGGGCTGGCAAGGATCGCCAGAAGATCATTGGCAAAGCCATTGGCAGAACAGCCTGCCCAACAGCGCCCGCGTCGAGCAGGCCGATTGGCTGACGCCCCGTCGCGAAGACTGGGTTGCGGCGCTGGCCGAGGCCATCGCGGCCGACAGCACCCCTGTGATTCTCATCGCCCATAGCCTGGGTTGCATCACGGTGGCGCACTGGGCCGCCACCGCGCCGGTGCAGTTTCTGCGTCAGGTGCGCGGTGCCTTGCTGGTGGCGCCCGCCGATGTCGAACGCCCGGCCTGTGCCCCCGCCCTGCGCAACTTTGCGCCGATTCCCACTGACCTGTTGCCGTTTCCCAGTCAGGTGGTCAGTTCCGATAACGACAGCGCCGTCAGTGCCCCCCGGGCCCTGGAACTGGCGCGTAACTGGGGCGCTGAAGCCGGCATCCTCGCAGGCGCCGGCCATATCAATGTGAAATCCGGCCACCAGCGCTGGGAGCAGGGCTTCGCCTACCTCTATCGCCTGCAAAATCGCCTCGAGCACCACGCTCGGCGCAGTGCCTAAAACATCTTTCAACGCCCCGTCCCTTGAGTGGATCTGGGGCGGGAGCCTGCCATGAGTCTGCATGAAACCTACGGCCAGCCCTTGCTGACCTTCCCCGACGCCGAAAAAAGCCCGCTGAGCATTCGCGCCAAGGCCTTGGTGTTCGTCGACCCCCGTTCCCGTCAACTGCGTGAAGACCTGGAAAACCTTGCGCCCCGTGCCTTGCCCGTATTGATTCGTGGCGAAACCGGCAGCGGCAAGGAATTGCTGGCGCGGCACATCCACCGGGGCAGCGACCGCACCGGTTTGTTTGTCTCGGTCAATTGCGGCGCGATCAGCCCCACGTATGCCGATGCCGAACTGTTCGGCTATGCCGCCGGGGCCCACAGCGGCGCAGCCAGCAGCCGCGCCGGGTGGTTTGGTTCGGCCAATGGCGGCACCCTATACCTGGATGAGATTGGCGACTTGCCGTTGCCGATCCAGGTCAAGTTGCTTGCCGCGCTGGAAAATCATGAAGTCACCCGGGTCGGTGCCCATCAGCCCAGCCCGGTGGATGTACGTTTGGTGGCGGCCACCAGCATCGACCTGGCCCAGGCGGTGGCGGCGGGCAAGTTTCACGAGCGGTTGTTCCATTACCTGAGCGAGGGCCAGTTGGAATTGCCGGCGTTGCGCGAGCGTGTGGGCGACATCCTGTCCTTGGCTGAATATTTCCTCGGCATCTACAGCCAGCGCCTGGACCTGCCGGTGCCGTTGATCAGCGAAACCGCCCAGCAGGTGCTGGAGCAGCACAGCTGGCCGGGTAATACCCGCGAGTTGGAAAACGTCATTCACTTCGCATTGCTGGTGAGCAGCGGCGACGAGATTTTGCCCGAGCATTTGAATTTGCCGGTGGCGGGTTCACCCCTGGAGCAGGTACAGCGGATTTTTCAGCGTGCCAGCCCGACCGAGCAGGCGCTGTTGCGGAAATTCCTGCTTGAAGAAAATGGAATATCAACGTGAAGAAAAGATATTGTTCGGGAATAAAAAATCTAGGTATTGTCACCCCCATGCCGCGATAGCATTTCGCTGGCACCCCCTATAAAAACGGTCGTCAGAGACGCCCCGGAATTTCGATAAGGACACTGCATGAAAAAGGTTCTGTTGTTCACCGCACTGGCGGCTGCCCTGACTGCAAGCTTCGCCCAGGCCAACGAGAAACTGGTGGTGGCCGCCACGCCGATCCCGCACGCCGAGATCCTCGAACTGGTCAAGCCGACCCTGGCCAAAGAAGGCGTGGATCTGGAAATCAAAGTCTTCACCGACTACGTGCAACCGAACGTGCAAGTGGCCGAGAAGCGTCTGGACGCCAACTACTTCCAGACCCTGCCGTACCTGGAAAACTTCAACAAGGGCAAGGGCACCAACCTGGTGACTGTGGTCGGTGTGCACGTTGAACCCTTCGGCGGCTACTCGAAGAAGATCAAGAACATTTCTGAACTCAAAGACGGCGCCACCGTAGCCATTCCGAACGAAGGCTCCAACAGTGGCCGCGCCCTGTTGCTGCTGCAAAAAGCCGGTGTGATCACCCTGAAAGACCCGAGCAATGCGCTGGCTACGCCAAAAGACATCAAGGACAACCCCAAGCACCTGAAATTCAAGGAGCTGGAATCGGCCCTGCTGCCACGCGTGCTGGATCAGGTCGACCTGGACCTGATCAACACCAACTACGCGCTGGAAGCTGGCCTCAACCCAGCGAAAGACGCGCTGATCATCGAAGACGCGAAGTCACCGTACGTGAACTTCCTGGTGGCTCGTCCGGACAACAAGGACAGCGACGCCCTGCAGAAACTGTCCAAGGCCCTGACCAGCCCGGAAGTCAAAGCCTTCATCGAGAAGAAGTACAACGGCGCGGTCGTGCCGGCGTTCTGATGTAAGCCAAAACCCCCTTCAAGGTTTCAACGCCGATGGCTTGTTTGGCATCGGCGTTTTTTATTCTCGTTCCCACGCTCTGCGTGGGAATGCCTCTTGTGACGCTCCGCGTCACGCTTTGGGACGCAGAGCGCCCCCGGCTGCATTCCCACGCGGAGCGTGGGAACGATCATGGCTCAACGGCTATTGATCGCCCTGCGCAACGCCATCAACCACTTCACCAGTTCCTGCGGGTCCATCGCTTTTCCTTCGTTCATCGTTCAATCCCTCGAATTCCAGACCCCTCAACCATAGCCGTCACCGACCCGACCCGCGAATCCGGCGGTTATCTTTTTGGGTGATATCAATATGCTATTTCGGTATTTAAATTTTATTTTTTATACCTTTAAAGTTCGCGCTACCCGACGTTATCCACGTCGGCCCGGATTGCGCTCGCTGCATTACCCCTGCGGCGTCATGGACTGTCAATGACCTTCGATTTCGCTTTTATCCTCAGCACCTTGCCGGCGTTTCTCAGCGCCGTGGGGGTGACGCTGCAAGTGGGCCTGATCGCCATCGCCACCTCACTGTTGGTGGCCTTGCTCAATGCTGCATTACTGGTGTTTCGCACACCGTACCTGTCGCGCCTGGTGGCGCTGTATGTGGAGTTGGCGCGCAACACACCGCTGCTGATCCAACTGTTCTTCGTGTACTTCGCGCTGCCGGCCCTGGGTTTCAATATCTCCGGGTTCTGGGCGGCGATCATCACCATGACGTTCCTCGGAGGCGCCTACCTCACCGAAGTGCTGCGCGCCGGTGTGGAGGCGGTGCCGCTGGCGCAGATCGAGTCGGGCAAGTCCATCGGCCTGTCGGATTGGCAATTGCTGCGCCACGTGATCCTGCCCCAGGCCGGCATCCTCAGCCTGCCGGCGTTGTTCGCCAACTTCATCTTCCTGCTCAAGGAGACCACCGTGGTCTCCGCCGTGGCGGTGCCGGAAATTCTCTACACCACCAAGAGCTACATCGCGCTCTACTACAAGACCTACGAAATGCTCGCCGTACTGACGCTGATTTGCGTGCTGCTGTTCCTGCCGTTGTCGCTGCTGCTCAGCCGCCTGGAAAGGAGGCTCCAGCATGGCCAGTTCGGGTCTTGAGTTGTTGTGGGTGTCGTTGCCGCAATTGGGCAAGGGCGCTGCGCAAACCCTGTCGATTTCCTTCCTGAGCATCGCTTTCAGCACGGTCGGCGGCGTGTTGTATGGCGTACTGCGTACGTTGAACAACCGGTTGATCAATGCCGTGTTGCGGGTGTACCTGGAGCTGTTCCGCGCGATCCCGGTGCTGGTGTGGCTGTACCTGCTGTTCTTCGGCCTGCCGATTTTCTTCGGTTTGAGCATCCCGAGCTTCTGGTGCGCCGTGCTGGTGTTGTCGTTGTGGGGTTCCAGTGAAGTGGGCGAAGTGGTGCGCGGCGCCTTGCACTCGCTGCCCCGTGGCCAGCGCGAGGCGGGGTTGTCGATTGGGCTGTCCGATCCGCAGCTCTACGGTTACGTGCTGCTACCCCAGGCTCTCAAGCGCATGACGCCGCCGACCATCAACGTCTACACGCGCATCATCAAGACCAGCTCGCTGGCGGTGCTGATCGGCGTGGTGGACGTGATCAAGGTCGGCCAGCAAATCATCGAGCGCACCTATGAGTCGGTGTTGATCTACGGCGTGCTGTTCCTGTTTTTCTTCTTTATCTGCTACCCGTTGTCGGCCGCCTCCAAGGTGCTGGAACGGCGCTGGGCCCAAGCATGAGCGCATTGATCGAGTTCCAGGGTTTCAACAAGTTTTTTGGCGAACATCAGGTGCTCAAGGGCATCGACCTGCGGGTGCACAGCGGCGAAGTGCTGGTGATCCTCGGCCCCAGCGGTTGCGGCAAAAGCACCTTGCTGCGTTGCCTCAACGGTTTGGAAGTGGCCCACAGCGGCAGCCTGCGGTTTGCCGGCAATGAGCTGCTGGATAAAAAAACCGACTGGCGCCAGGTGCGCCAGGACATCGGCATGGTGTTCCAGAGCTACCACCTGTTTCCGCACATGAGCGTGCTCGACAACATCCTGCTCGGCCCGCTGAAAGTGCAAAAACGTGACCCTGGCGAGGCCCGTGCCCAGGCCGAAAAACTGCTGGCGCGGGTGGGCCTGGCCGACAAGCGCGATGCCTTCCCGCGCCAGCTCTCTGGCGGCCAGCAGCAACGCATCGCCATCGTGCGCTCGTTGTGCATGAACCCCCAGGTCATGCTCTTCGACGAAGTCACCGCCGCCCTTGATCCGGAAATGGTCAAGGAGGTGCTGGAAGTGATCCAGGGCCTGGCCCGCGATGGCATGACCCTGCTGATCGTCACTCACGAAATGGCCTTTGCCCGCGCCGTCGCCGACCGCGTGGTGTTCATGGAGGCCGGTCACATCCTCGAGCAAAACACCCCCGAGGCATTCTTTACGAACCCGCAAACCGCACGCGCGCAGCAGTTCCTGGAGAAGTTCTCCTTTGTTTCAACACTGCCCAAGACACCCAAGGAACTGGAACCGATATGAAAAAATTACTGCTGCCACTGTTTGCCGTCGCCTTGCTGGCCGGCTGCGATAAAAAGGCCGAAGAGCCTGCCAAGCCTGCCGCTGCCGCAGCGAGCTATCTCGACAAGATCAAGGCGCGCGACAAGCTGATCGTCGGCGTGTTCACCGACAAGCCGCCGTTTGGCTTCGTGAACGAAGCGGGTCGCTACGTGGGCTTCGATACCGACATCGGCCGCCAATTCGCCAAGGACCTGCTGGGCGATGAAAACAAAGTCGAGTTCGTCGCGGTCGAGCCGGCCAGCCGCATTCCGTTCCTGCAAAGCGACAAGGTCGACCTGATCCTCGCCAACATGACCGTGACGCCGGAGCGCAAGGAAGCGGTGGACTTTACCAACCCCAACCTGAAAGTCGCGGTACAGGCATTGGTGCCCAAGGACAGCGCAGTCAAAAGCCTGGATGACCTGGCCACCCGCACCACCATCGTTACCACTGGCACCACGGCTGACATCTGGCTGACCAAGAACCACCCGGACTGGAAGCTGCTCAAGTTCGAGAAAAACTCCGAGTCGCTGCAAGCGCTGTCGGCAGGCCGTGGCGATGCCTACGCCCAGGACAACCTGGTGCTGTTCAGCTGGGCCAAGCAGAACCCGGGCTACCGTGTGCTGGATGAAAAACTCGGCGACGAAGCGCCGATTGCGCCGGCGGTGAAGAAGGGCAACACCGAACTGCGTGACTGGGTGAACGCCGAATTGGCCAAGCTGGGTGAAGAGAAGTTCCTGCTCAAGCTGTATGACCAATACGTGCGCAAAGAGCTGAGCGATGACACCAAGCCTGAGAGCGTGATTGTCGAAGGCGGCAAGTGGCAAGGTTGATCAGCTAATTTGATCGTTCCCACGCTCCGCGTGGGAATGTAGCCCGGGACGCTCCGCGTCCGCTCTACTCCGGCCAATGCCACGCCGGTGCATCCAGTATCCCTTGCCCCACCACCTGGGTTTCCCCCAGCACCTTCTCCAGCACGATCGAATTGCACTCCTCATCCTGCTGCAACGCCGCAATCAAGCGGCTGGCGTGGGACACCACCCACACCTGACACTGCATGGAGGCCTGGATGATCAAGCGCGCCAATGCCGGCAACAGGTCCGGATGCAGGCTGGTCTCAGGTTCGTTCAGCACCATCATGGTCGGTGGCCGTGGCGTCAGCAGCGCTGCGATCAGCAGCAGGTAACGCAAGGTGCCGTCCGACAGCTCCGCTGCCGACAAGGGCCTCAGCAAACCTTCCTGGAAGAACTCGATTGCGAAGCGCCCGCCCTGCAACGGCTGGATGTTCAGGCGCGCACCGGGGAAGGCATCGCTCACCGCCCGTTGCAACGCCTCGGGATCGCCGATTTCACGAATGGTCTGCAACGCCGCCGCCAGGTCGCGCCCATCGTGATGCAACACCGGCGTGCGTGTGCCCAGCTGCGGTTGGCGCACGGGTGCGTCTACATCGCTGCGAAAGTGATCGTAAAAGCGCCAGCCGCGAATGCTTTCGCGCAGCATCAGCACCTCTGGCGAGCCGCGCAGGCTGCCGACCTGATCGAACAGGCTGTGGTAGTTGGGCGTGTGCTGGGCCAGTACATCCCAGTTGCGACCGTCGCGGGCGCGCACCATCGGCCCGGAGCGCTGCACCAGCAGGCTGGCCGGGCGGTAAGTGTGGCCGGCCCAGATGCATTCTTTTTTCACTTCCGGGTCCAGAGAGAAAAACGACAGGGTTTTCTCCGGTAGCCCCAGGGAAATGGCATAGCTGAAATCGTCCCCGGCAAAACCCAGGCGCAGGCGCTTTACGCCTCGGCGCACAGTGGACTCGATCGGCACCTCGCCGTTGCGCATGCGTCGACTGATGCTCTCCGGCCCGGCCCAGAAGGTCGAATCCAACCCGCCTTCGCGCGCCAGCGCATTGATCACGCCGCCCTGGGCGGTTTCCGCCAGCAGGCGCAGCGCGCGGTACAGGTTGGATTTGCCGCTGCCGTTGGGGCCGGTGATCAGGTTCAACCGGCCCAGAGGTACCACCAATTTGTTGATCGAACGGTAATTGGCCACCGCGAGGGTTTTCAACATCAGTCACGCACCTGTTGTGAGCGGGCTTGTCCCGCGCGAGGCCCTGACGGCCTGCACAAGGATCATAACCGCAGTGCAGCGTTATAGATGGAAAGCATGCACCTGTGGAACCCTGAACTAAGCTCAAAGTCGCATACACACCGGGTATAAGGAATCACGCACAAGGAGCCTGCATGGGCGGTCGTATTTCCACTTTCATTTTCGGATTTGGCCTGTTGGCGCTGGTCGGCGGATGCGGTCAGGAGAAGGCCGAACCCAAGGCCCACTCTCGGGTGTTCGTGCAGACCGTGCAGCCGACGGACTTTGCCGCGGCGGTGACGCTGACCGGCGATATCCAGGCCCGCGTCCAGACCGACCTGTCGTTCCGCGTCGGCGGCAAGATCATCCAGCGCATGGTCGACGTCGGTGATCGCGTCAGCGCCCGGCAAGTGCTGGCCAAGCTCGATCCCAAGGACCTGCAGACCAATGTCGACTCCGCCCAGGCCCAGGTCGTGGCCGAGCAGGCGCGGGTCAAGCAGACGGCGGCGGCCTTCGTGCGTCAGGAAAAACTCCTGCCCAAGGGTTACACCAGCCGCAGCGAATACGATTCGGCCCAGGCCGCGCTGCGCAGCAGCCAGAGCGCCTTGACCGCCGCCCAGGCGCAACTGGCCAACGCTCGCGAACAACTGGGCTACACCGCGCTGGTTGCCGAAGCGCCTGGCGTGATCACCGCGCGCCAGGCCGAAGTCGGCCAGGTGGTGCAGGCCACCCTGCCGATCTTCAGCCTGGCCCGGGATGGCGAGCGGGATGCGGTGTTCAACGTCTATGAATCACTGCTGGTGGAGCCGCCGCCGCAGGCCGCGATCACCGTCAGCCTGTTGGATAACCCGAACATCAAGGCCCAGGGCAAAGTGCGGGAAGTCACCCCCGCCGTCGCGGCCAATACCAGCACCGTGCAAGTCAAGATCGCCCTGGACGCGCTGCCCAAGGGCATGGAACTGGGCTCGGTGGTCAGCGCCACTGCCAATGGCCCGGGCAAGCCCAGCATCGAGCTGCCATGGGCGGCGCTGACCAAGGACCTCGACGAGCCCGCCGTGTGGCTGGTCGATGCCGACGGCAAGGCGCAGTTGCACAAGGTCACCGTGGCCCGTTACCTCACCGGCAAAGTCATCATCGGTGAAGGCCTCAAGGGCGGTGAAAAGGTCGTGGTGGCCGGCGGGCAATTGCTGCACCCCGGCATGCTCGTCGAAATCGCCCAGTCAGGAGCCCAGCCATGAAGCGCCTGACGCTGCTGCTCGCCGCCGGCCTGCTGCTGGCGGCCTGCTCCAAGGAAGAAGCGCCGCCCGAGCCCATACGCCCGGTGCTGTCCATGGAAGTCAAAGCCGAAGACCAGGAAAACCTCGGCCGTTTCGCCGGTACCATCCAGGCCCGCTACGAGAGCAACCTGGGTTTTCGCGTGCCTGGCCGTATCGCCCGCCGCGCGGTGGACGTGGGTGCTGAAGTGCAGCAGGGCGCCTTGCTGGCCGTGCTCGACCCCACCGATCAGCAGAATCAGTTGCGCGCGGCCCAGGGCGACCTGGCTCGCGTACAGGCGCAATTCATCAACGCCCAAGCCAATGCCCGCCGCCAGCAAGAGCTGTTCAACCGTGGCGTTGGCGCCCAGGCCCAGTTGGATATCGCCCAGACCGACCTGAAAACCACCCAGGCGTCCCTCGACCAGGCCCAGGCCTCGGTCAACCAGGCCAAGGACCAGCTCAACTACGCCGAACTGCGCACCGACCACGGCGGCATTGTCACCGCCTGGAACGCCGAGGCCGGCCAGGTGGTCAGCGCCGGCCAGCAAGTGGTGACGCTGGCGCGCCCGGACATCAAGGAAGCGGTGATCGACCTGCCCGCCGGCCTGGCCGAGCGCCTGCCCCATGACGTGGTGTTTCTCGTCGCCGGGCAATTGGACCCGAGCGTCAACACCACCGCCATCGTGCGCGAGATCGAACCCCAGGCCCAAAGCGCCACGCGCACCCGTCGTGCACGGTTGACCCTCACCGAGACGCCGCCGGCGTTTCGCCTGGGCACGGCCATCAGCGTAAGCCTGAGCACCGCGATTGCGCCGCGCATCGAACTGCCCCTGAGCGCCTTGCAGGACGTTGACGGCAAAACCCGCATCTGGCTGCTCGATACCCAGAGCCAGACCGTGCAACCGCGTGACATCACAGTGATCAGCCGGGATGCCGACACGGCGTTGCTCAACGGTGGCGTCAAACCTGGCGAGCGTGTGGTGACCGCCGGGGTGAACAGCCTGAAACCCGGGCAAAAAGTCAAAATCGACGAGGACAGCCCGCGATGAAAGGGAGCTTCAACTTATCCGACTGGGCCCTCAAGCATCAGTCCTTCGTCTGGTACCTGATGTTCGTCGCACTGCTGATGGGCGTGTTCTCCTACATGAACCTGGGCCGCGAGGAGGACCCCTCGTTCACCATCAAGACCATGGTGATCCAGACCCGCTGGCCCGGCGCGACCCAGGAAGAAACGCTGAAGCAGGTCACCGACCGCATCGAGAAAAAACTCGAAGAGCTGGATGCCCTCGACTATGTGAAAAGCTACACCCGGCCCGGCGAATCGACGGTGTTCGTGTTCCTCAAGGACACCACCAGCGCCAAGGCGATTCCCGAAATCTGGTACCAGGTGCGCAAGAAGATCGACGACATTCGCGGCACCTTCCCCCAGGGGCTGCAGGGGCCGTCGTTCAACGATGAATTCGGAGACGTGTTCGGTTCGGTGTACGCCTTTACCGGCGACGGCCTGTCGATGCGCCAGTTGCGCGACTATGTGGAGCAGGTGCGCGCTGAAATCCGCTCGGTACCGGGTTTGGGCAAGGTCGAGATGATCGGCCAGCAGGACGAAGTGATTTACCTGAACTTCTCCACGCGCAAACTCGCTGCCCTGGGTATCGATCAGCGCCAGGTGGTGCAAAGCCTGCAATCGCAGAACGCCGTGACCCCTGCCGGAGTGATCGAGGCCGGGCCCGAGCGGATTTCGGTGCGCACCTCCGGGCAGTTCGCCTCGGAGAAGGACCTGGCCAACGTCAACCTGCGGCTCAACGACCGTTTCTATCGCCTGGCGGACATCGCCGAGATCAGCCGTGGCTACGTCGACCCGGCGCGGCCGCTGTTCCGCTTCAACGGCAAGCCCGCAATCGGCCTGGCCATCGCCATGCAGAAAGGCGGCAATATCCAGTCGTTCGGCAAGGCCCTGCACGAGCGCATGGACGAACTGACCGCCGACCTGCCGGTGGGGGTGGGCGTGCACAAGGTATCCGACCAGGCGGAAGTGGTGGAAGAGGCCGTCGGCGGCTTCACCAGCGCGCTGTTCGAAGCGGTGATCATCGTGCTGGTGGTGAGCTTCATCAGCCTGGGCATGCGCGCAGGCCTGGTGGTGGCCTGCTCGATTCCATTGGTGTTGGCGCTGGTGTTCGTGTTCATGGAGTACAGCGGCATCACCATGCAGCGGGTGTCGTTGGGCGCGCTGATCATCGCCCTCGGCCTGTTGGTGGACGACGCGATGATCACCGTGGAGATGATGATCACGCGCCTGGAAAAAGGCGAAACCAAGGAACAGGCCGCCACCTACGCCTACACCTCTACAGCCTTCCCGATGCTCACCGGTACGCTGGTGACCGTGGCCGGCTTCGTGCCCATCGGTCTCAACGCCAGTTCGGCGGGCGAATACACCTTCACCCTGTTCGCGGTGATTGCCGTGGCCATGTTGGTGTCGTGGGTCGTGGCGGTGCTGTTTGCGCCGGTGATCGGCGTGCACATCCTCAGCGCCAACGTGAAGGCTCACAACGCGGAGCCCGGGCGCATTGGCCGCGGATTCAATCGCAGCATGCTGTGGGCCATGCGCAACCGCTGGTGGGCGATTGGTATCACCGTGGGGCTGTTCGTGGCGTCGGTGTTTTCCATGCAGTTCGTGCAGAACCAGTTCTTTCCCTCCTCGGACCGGCCCGAGATCCTCGTGGACCTGAACCTGCCGCAGAACGCCTCGATCAACGAAACCCGCAAGGCGGTCGATCGCCTGGAAGCGATCATCAAGGACGATCCGGACATCGTGCGCTGGAGCACCTATATCGGTCAGGGCGCGATCCGGTTCTACCTGCCCCTCGACCAGCAACTGGAAAACCCCTACTACGCGCAGTTGGTCATCGTGAGCAAGGGCCTGGAAGAGCGCGGCGAGCTGATCGCGCGCCTGCAAAAACGCCTGCGTGATGACTTCGTGGGTATCGGCAGCTTTGTGCAGCCACTGGAAATGGGCCCGCCGGTGGGCAGGCCGATCCAATATCGCGTATCGGGCAAAGACACCGACCAGGTGCGCAAGCACGCTATCGAGCTGGCTACCCTGCTGGATAACAATACCCACCTGGGCGAAATCATCTACGACTGGAACGAGCCCGGCAAAGTGCTGCGCGTGGATATCGCCCAGGACAAGGCGCGGCAACTGGGGCTGTCGTCGGAAGACGTGGCGCAATTGATGAACAGTGTGGTCAGTGGCGCTTCGGTGACCCAGGTGCACGATGACATCTACCTGATCAACGTGGTCGGGCGCGCCGAAGACGCCGAGCGCGGCACGCCGGAAACCCTGCAGAATTTGCAGATCGTCACACCCAACGGCACGTCGATCCCGCTGCTGGCCTTCGCCACCGTACGCTATGAACTGGAGCAGCCGCTGGTCTGGCGTCGCGACCGCAAACCGACCATCACCATCAAGGCCTCGGTGCGTGACGAGATGCAACCGACGGACCTGGTGAAACAGCTCAAGCCCGAGATCGATAAATTCAGCGCCAACTTGCCGGTGGGCTACAAGGTCGCCACCGGCGGCACCGTGGAAGAAAGCGGCAAGGCTCAGGGCCCGATTGCCAGTGTGGTGCCGTTGATGCTGTTTCTGATGGCGACCTTCCTGATGATCCAGCTGCACAGCGTGCAGAAGATGTTCCTGGTGGCCAGCGTCGCTCCGCTGGGGCTGATCGGCGTGGTGCTGGCGCTGATCCCCACGGGCACGCCCATGGGCTTCGTGGCGATTCTGGGGATTTTGGCGCTGATCGGCATCATCATCCGCAACTCGGTGATCCTGGTGACGCAGATTCACGAATATGAAGTGGCCGGCTACACGCCGTGGGACGCGGTGGTGGAAGCCACCGAGCACCGGCGCCGACCGATCCTGCTCACCGCCGCCGCAGCGAGCCTGGGCATGATCCCCATCGCCCGCGAAGTGTTCTGGGGGCCGATGGCGTACGCGATGATTGGCGGGATCATCATCGCCACGCTACTGACCCTGCTGTTCCTGCCGGCGCTGTATGTGGCCTGGTACAAGATCCGCGAACCGAAGCAGGATCAACAGGAAAAACGCGGTTAAACCTGTGGGAGCTGGCAAGCCAGCTCCCACATGTGAAATGCAATCTCCTGTGGGAGCTGGCTTGCCTGCGATAAGGCCAGACCAGGCGCCGAAAGCCTAAGACTTGCGCCAGACGCTGGCCAGCCAAGGCTGCTGGTCACGAGGCAGCCCAGCGGGGCGGTAGTAGTGCTCCAGCTCTTCAAATCCGGCATCGGCGAGCAACGCCTGCCACGCCGTCAAGTCGTGATACGAGCCGTAGCGCGGTCCATTCCAGCCTTCCTGGTTCTCACCCCGTGGATTGGAACTGAACAGCACGCCCCCAGGCTTCAATGCCCCGTGCAACTGCTTGAGCACGCGGGGCAATTCCTGCTTGGGAATATGAAACAACACGGCATTGGCGAAGATCCCGTCGAAGCGCTCGGCGGGCAGGTCCAGCTTCAGGAAGTCTTGTTGCAACACCTCGCAGCCACTGTCTTCCCGCGCCATCTGCGCAAACCGCTCCGAGCCATCGAGCCCCACGGCGATGTGCCCCATGCGCGTGAAGGTCTGCAAGTCCCGCCCTGGTCCGCAGCCGAAATCCAGCACGGTAAACGGCGCGCTGCCCTGGATATGCCGCAGCAGTGCGTCGATGTTCTGGCTCACATCGTGGTCGCGGGTGCCTTCGCGAAAGTCCTCGGCCACCTTGTTGTAGTGGCCGAGGGTGGTGGAGGTGATCTGGTCGAGGTCGTCGGGTTGGAGGGGCATGGCAACTGATACCGGGCGCTGAGATGCCGCGACTATACCCCAACTGATCGTTCCCACGATCAGCGCTTGTCGAGCACCCGTGCCAACCGGTCACCGCCCAACTGGATCACCGCCACTAGCACCACCAGCAGCACGATCACCGTGAGCATGATCTGCGTATCGAAGCGCTGATAGCCATAGCGATAGGCAATGTCACCCAGGCCACCCGCGCCAATCGCTCCCGCCATGGCCGACGAGTTGATCATCGTGACCAGCGTGATGGTGAACCCGCCGACAATCCCCGGCAGCGCTTCCGGCAACAGCACGTGCCAGATGATGTGCCAGCGCCGGCAACCCATGGCCTGAGCGGCTTCGATCAGGCCATGGTCGACCTCGCGCAGGCTGACTTCGGCAATCCGCGCAAAAAACGGCGTGGCGGCGATGGTCAGCGGGACCACGGCGGCCCACACGCCATAGGTGGTGCCGACGATCAGCCGCGTGAACGGGATCAGCGCCACCATCAGGATCAGGAACGGAATCGAGCGGAACAGGTTGACGAAGGCCCCCAGCACGCGGTTCAGCGCGGGTGCCTGGTAAATGCCGCCCTTGTCGCTGGTCACCAGGAACACCGCCAGCGGGATTCCCGCCAGCAACGCGATCAGCGACGACACGCCGACCATCAACAAGGTGTCGATGGCGCCTTGCAGTAAACGATCAGCCCACATAACCCAGCACCTCCACCTGTTGCGCCCAGTTCGCGGCGTGGTTGCGCAATTCTTCGGTGCCGTGGGGCGAGCCACTGACCGCCAGCAGCAGTTGCCCCAGCGCATGCCCCTGGATGCGTTCCACGCCGCCTTGCAGCAAACGCACGCGTCCGCCGAGGGCGCTGAACAGTGCGGCCAGGTCAGGCTCGTCGGTGTCGCTGCCGGTGAACTGCAAGCGCAGTACCACCGCTGCGTCGGAAGACGGCGCGCTGACCTGCAAACGGTTTTGCAACTCCGGCGGCAGCCCGTGTTGCAGCGGAGCCAACAGGGTTTTGCTGACCGCGTGCCGTGGGTTGCCGAATACTTGCCATACCGGGCCCTGCTCGACGATGCGCCCGTGTTCCAGCACCACTACGCGATCGCAGATTTCACGAATCACCGCCATTTCATGGGTGATCAGCACGATGGTCAGGCCCAGGCGCTGGTTGATTTCGCGCAGCAGGCTGAGGATCGACTGGGTGGTCTCCGGGTCGAGCGCCGAGGTGGCCTCGTCGCACAGCAGAATCTCGGGGTCGTGCACCAGCGCGCGGGCGATGCCCACACGCTGTTTCTGCCCACCGGAGAGCTGCGCCGGATAAGACTTGTGTTTGTCTTTGAGGCCCACCAGCTCCAGCAACTCACGCACTTTCTGCTCGCGCTGCGGTTTGGGCACGCCGGCGACTTTCAGCGGCAGCTCGACGTTCTGCCACACCGTTTTGGCCGACATCAGGTTGAAGTGTTGAAAGATCATGCCGATGCGTCGACGCAGTTCCACCAAGCGGTCTTCGTCGAAGTCGCCGATGTCCACTTGATCGATCAGCACCCGGCCACTGCTGGGTTGCTCCAGTCGGTTGATGGTGCGGATCAGTGACGACTTGCCGGCGCCGCTGCGGCCGATGATGCCGAACACCTCGCCGCGCTGGATCGCCAGGTCGATACCTTGCAGCGCATGCACGTTGCCGTCGTAGGTTTTGCCCAGGTTGATAAAGCGCACATGGGCACGGTTCAGGTCCGGGTGCAGTTCGGTCTGTTCGGCGTCCCTTGGCAGTACGCCCAGGTCGCGCAGTCGGGCGTTGGCGGCGGTCATTTTTTGGCTTCCCAGCCGACTTGGTAGAGCTTGCCGAGGGACTTGTCCAAGGCAGCGCGTACCACCGGCGAATGCTGGTAGATATCGACGAACTTGATCACGCGCGGGTCGGTTTTGCTTTTGGGCTGTATCACGAACTGGATCACGTATTCCGGGTGATCCAGGCCGTCGAACAGCAGCGCCGACTCGGCATCGAAGGTCTTCGACAAACGGATGTACGCCGGGTAGCCCTGCACCAGGTCGGCATCGTCATAGGCACGCACCAGTTGGACGGCCTCGACTTGCAGGATCTTGATCTTCTTCGGGTTGCTGACGATGTCGTCTTCGGTGGCCTTGTAGCCCACGCCCGGCTTGAGGGTGATCAGCCCGGCCTTGGCCAGCAATTGCAGGCCGCGCCCGCTGTTGATCGGGTCGTTGGCAATCGCCACGCTGGCGCCCTCGGGCAGGTCGTTGATGCTTTTGTATTTCTTCGAATACAGGCCGACGTTGTTGATGATGCCCGGTGCGAACGGCACCAGGTCAAAACCGGCGGCGGCCTTGGCGTTTTCCAGGAAGGGGATGTGCTGGAAGTAGTTCACGTCGATATCGCCGGCGGCCAGGCTGACGTTGGGCGCGATCCAGTCGGTGAATTCCACCAGCTCGACGTTCAGGCCTTGTTTGCCAGCCTCGGTCACGGCGGCTTCCAACGGAATGGCGAAGGCGGCGGTGGTGCCGATCTTCAACGGTGCATCGGCGGCGAATACGGCCGAGCTGAACAGGCCGAAGGCCAGGGCCAGTGCTTTGACTGGGTGGGTGAGTAAGGTCGTTTTCATCATGTTTTTCCAGTCATAAGGTGTTGGTAAGAACAATGCGGTCAACTGTGGCGGTAGGTGGATCCGGTGTGTTGTTCGGGCAGACGCGCGCTGTTGTGGAAAACCTTTTCACGCAGCGTCCCGCTCTCATACGCGGTTTTGTAGGAACCACGGCGCTGCAACTCCGGCACCACCAGGTCGATGAAGTCCACGTAGCTTTCCGGCGTGACGATGCGCGTCAGGTTGAAGCCATCCAGCCCGGTCTCGCTGATCCAGGACTCCAACTCATCCGCCACCTGTTCGGGTGAGCCGACCAGGGTGATATAGCGACCCCCCAACGCGTGCTGCTCCAGCAATTTGCGTCGGGTCCAGTCGTTGTTCTGCAGGTTCCTGGTGGCCGACTGGATCGCGTTGCTCTTCACGTACTGGATCGGTTCGTCCAGTTCGTACTGGGCAAAATCGATGGCGGTGGACGCCGAAAAGTGCGCCACGCCGGCTTCCGGGCTGGCGTAGCTCAGGTATTCGGCGTGTTTGGCCCAGGCCAGTTCCTCGGTGACGCCGACGATCACGTTGAGGCCCATGAACACCTTGATGTCATCCGGGTTGCGCCCGGCGGCCACGGCGCTGGCGCGCACCTTGTCCACCTGCACCTTGGTCGCGGCCTTGTTCTGCCCGCTGATGAATACGCACTCGGCGTGGCGCCCGGCGAACAGCAAGCCGCGATCCGAACTGCCGGCCTGGAACAGCACCGGCGTGCGTTGCGGCGAGGGTTCGCACAAGTGATAACCCTCGACCTGATAGAACTCGCCATGGTGCTCGACCTTGTGCACCTTGCCCGGCCGGGCATACACCCGCGCCTGCGGATCGTTGAGCACGGCGCCGTCTTCCCAGCTGCCTTCCCAGAGTTTGTAGAGCACCTCCAGGTACTCGTCGGCCTGGTCGTAACGGCGGTCATGCTCGACCTGCTCGGTGAGGCCCATGGCCTTGGCGGCGCTGTCGAGGTAGCCGGTGACGATGTTCCAGCCCACCCGGCCACGGCTGAGGTGATCCAGCGTGGACATGCGCCGGGCGAATAGATAGGGCGGCTCGTAAGTGAGGTTGGCGGTGAGGCCGAAACCGAGGTGTTCAGTCACCGCCGCCATGGCCGAGACCAGCAGCAACGGGTCATTCACCGGCAATTGGATCGACTCTTGGAGCGGCACGTCGATGGAGTTCTGGTAGACGTCGTACACGCCAACGATATCGGCGATAAACAGCCCGTCGAACAGCCCGCGCTCCAGGGTCTTGGCGAGCTCGGTCCAGTACTCGAGGGTTTTGTACTGGGTCGAGGTATCCCGCGGATGCGTCCACAGGCCGTGGTTGATATGCCCGATGCAGTTCATGTTGAAGGCATTGAGCAGGATCTTCTTTTTGCTCATCAGATCGTCCCCCGCAGTGGCGGGTTTGCATCGTTGAGGTAGTAATTGCCCACCGCGTGATATTTCCAGCGCACCGGGTCGTGCAGGGTGTGCACCCGGGCGTTGCGCCAGTGGCGGTCCAGGCCGTGCTCGGCCAGGGTTGCCTGGCTGCCGGCCAGTTCGAACAGGGTGCTGCCGGCGGCCAGGGAAATTTCGGTGCTCAAGGCGCGGACTTCAGCGACCGCGATGGAGGCTGCCGCTACCGTGTCGGCATTGCTGTCGGCCTGGGCGCGGTCGAGGACCTCGCCGGAGCGCTCCAGCAGTGCCTCGGCGGCATGCAGGCGAATGCTCAGGTGGCCGAAGCTCTTCAGGGTCAGCGGGTCTTCGGTGGCCTTGTCGCTGCCGGCGTCGATCCACGGGCGGGTCTTGGTACGCACGAAGTGCAGCGCATCCTCGAACGCCGCGCGGGCGATGCCCGTGTCGATGGCGGCGTGAAGGATCTGCGCCAAAGGGCCGACGGTGGTCGGGCGCTCGAACGCCGTTTGAAACGGAATTACGTCCTGGGCGGCGACCCACACGTTGTCGAATACCACCGAACCGCTGCCGGTGGTGCGCTGGCCGAAGCCGCTCCAGTCGTCGATCACGCTCAAGCCTTCGCTGTCACGCGGGACGAAGGCCAGTTGCTGCACGCCCTGTTCATCCACCACCGAGGTGGGAATGCGCTGGGCGTAAATCGCGCCGGTGGAATAGAACTTGCGGCCACGGATACGGAACCCGTCACCGTCGCGGGTGATTGAGGTGACGCGGTCGTGGGCCGTTTTGGTGCCCAGTTCCGCCAGGGCGTTACCGAAGCGCTGGCCGGCCAATACCTCGGCGTACAGGCGTTTCTGCTGCGCGGGGCTGCCGTTCACGCGCAGCACTTCCAGGGCATAGAAATGGTTCTGAGGAATCTGCCCCAGCGACGCATCTGCCTGGGCGATCAGTGCGATCACCTTGGCCAGGGTGACATTGGAAACGCCAGCGCCGCCATAGGCCTTCGGCACACTGATGCCCCACAGCCCGGAGCGCGAAAATACCTCCAGTTCGGGCAGCGGCAGGCGGCGCTCGCGGTCGCGCTGGGCGCTGTCGCGACGAAAGTCTTCGGCCAGGTCGCTGGCGACAATAAGGGCTTGTTCGTCGCTGGTGATGACCGCGACGGGGTTAGAGAAAGTCATGATGTTCTCCAGCTGTCTGGTCGGTTAAATCCAGGAGTGACGAGCAGGTAAAGTGCCGTTCAATCGATAGGCGCCGATGGCGTGATACTTCCAGCGCACCGGGTCGTGCAGGGTGTGCACCCGGGCGTTGCGCCAGTGACGGTCGAGGTTGAATTCGGCAAGGGTGGCGCGGCTGCCGGCCAGTTCGAAGAGCTTTTCGCTGACCAGCAGCGACACTTCGGTGGTCAGCACCTTGGCCTCGGCCACGGCGATGGATGCACGTGCGGCGGACTGGGCGGTGATCGGTGCGGCGTTGACCTGGTCGAGCACTTGGCCGGCCTTGCGCAGCAGCGCTTCGGCGGCGTGCAGTTCGATCTTCAGCTTGCCGATGTCGGCGATCACATACAGGTCATCGCTGGCCCGCTCGACGTTGGCGTCGATCCACGGGCGCGAGCGTTCGCGCACGAAGGCGATGGTGTCGTCGAGGGCGCCACGGGCGATGCCCGCGTCGATGGCGGCCTGGATCAGCTGCGAGACCGCGCCCTGGATGGTCGGGGTTTCGCCGAGGCGCCAGTTGTCGACCACCAGTTCGGCGTCCACCGGCACCTCGTTCAGCAGCACGGTGCCGCTGGCCGTGGTGCGTTGGCCAAAGCCGGACCAGTCATCGACGATGCGCAGCCCTTCAGTGCCACGGCGCACGAACGCCATGACCTGCTTGCCGTCATCGTTCAGCGCTTTGACTGCAACCCAATGCGCGAACAGCGCGCCGGTGGAGTAGAACTTCTGGCCGCTGATCACATAGCCATCGCCTGCGGCCGTGATGCGCGCCTTGAGCTCCAGGGTGTTTTTGGTGCCGCGTTCCGGGCCGCCATTACCAATGCGCCAGCCGTCGAGGACGCTCTGGAACAGCTGCTTTTTCTGGCGCTCGGTGGCGGCGCCCTGCAACAGATGCAGGATGCCGAAATGGTTCTGCGGGATCTGCCCGAGGGCCGGGTCTGCCGCGCTGATAATCGCGAACACCTCGGCCAGGGTCACGAACGATACCTGCGGTCCGCCGTATTCGCGGGGGATGGAAATACTGCCCAGGCCGCTGCGGGTGAACTGCTCGATGTGCGCCCACGGCAATTGGCGTTGCTGGTCACGCCTGGCGGCTTGCAGGCGCGCGGCCCGGGCCAGCTCGCGGGCGGCGTCCAGCGCCTCTGCATCGTTGCGCAGCACGGTGGCCGGCAACAGCAGAGGAGCAATATCCAGATCACTCTGGGGGGGTGTTAGAGCCAAGTTAGACATCAGCGCCGCTCCTTGGCTGCACGTAATGCCCTGGCGTTATGCACCGGGGTAATTCTGACCATACCGACCTCGCATTCAATGAAATAAAAACAAAAATCAGAGATGTCCGGTGGTCCGGTGCATATACCCTAAGCGTGTTAAATTTTTAAATAAACTAACTTATAGGAATATGCATAGAAGGGCGCTCATCCCGGCTCGCAGGGTGAACCGAGGGGGCGCGCTTGATAGGTCGATGCGATCCCGTGCGCCGGAGGCGGCACAGCGGCGGCAATGCGCAGCGTGCGTGCGGGTGCCCAGCGTGAATTGTTGCCGACGCGGTCCAGGATGCAGTAGGTCACTTCGAGCCGACAGTCGTCGCCACCTTCGATAATCAGCGTGGAGGGCACCCAGACCTGTATCGCCACCCCCACCTCCCGGGGCCCGATTTTCGGCAGGTCCATGCGGGCATCACCCCAGCGCAGGGTGATGGCGTCGCCGCTGGCCATATTCAGGTAGGGCTCGATGGTCAGAGGCACGCCGCGTCTTACCTGGCTTGCATTGACCCCGTTGCGGCGGATGGCCTCGGGCAGGCCCACGGGGGCGAGGTTCTGGTTTTCGTCGTGGTACAGGCGCGAAGGCTGGCCGCCAGGGCAGTGGGTCTTCACCCGTACTCGGGTCACGGCTGAGCAGGCCGCGCCATGGCCGACTTGCATGACGTGGTAATGGACCTGCGCGGGACCATCGAGTACGAAACTCTCGGGCACTCGCAGATGGGTGGGCGTGCCGATCTTGCCAGCGGTCACCCGGCGAGCGGCGGCAAAGCAGTTGTTCCAGAACAGTTCGATCAGGTCACCTTCATCCATGCCGGGATACGGCGCGATGTCGACCTGCAAGTGGGTGGCGGCCAGTGCATTGATGCCATTGCCAATGGCCTGGGGCAGGGTCGGGGCGGTGAGCAGGGGGGGCGTCATAAGTCATCTCCTTGATGCAGCCAGCAGCCATCGTTCCGGGCTTTGGCGCGGGTATGCGCGGCGGACCGAACAGAACGATTCAGTGAGTAGCCGGGATAGGATCCAATCCTCTGGACGCTAGATAAGAGCGTTAGGCAGGGAGCGTCAATGGCGGCAAAGGGCTAAACGGCGGGTTTGGGGAGATTCAGAAGGGTCTGACCGGTGCGGGGATATTCAGGTGGTTGGGACGGTGTGTTTTACCGTCTGGAATGAGGCCTCATTGTAGGAACGCGTTTGTGTGGGAGCTGGCTTGCCTGCGATGGCATCCATGCGGTGTGACTGATACACCGAGGTGTCTGCATCGCAGGCAAGCCTGCTCCTACAAAGAGCGTGTCAGTGGGCGAGGAATTTGCTCAGGAACTGTCTGGTGCGCTCTTCCCGCGGGTTGGCGAACAGGGCCTTGGCTTCGCCTTGTTCGACGATCACGCCCTTGTCGAAGAAGATCACCCGATTGGCCACGTCCCGCGCAAAGCTCATCTCGTGTGTGACGATGACCATGGTGCGGTTTTCTTCGGCCAGGCTGCGAATGGCCGCCAGCACTTCGCCCACCAGCTCGGGGTCGAGGGCGGAGGTGGGTTCGTCGAACAGAATCACTTCCGGCTCCATGGCCAGCGCCCGGGCAATCGCCACGCGTTGTTGCTGACCGCCCGAAAGACGCCGGGGGTAGGCGTCTTCCTTGCCCGCCAGGCCCACCCGCGCCAGCAGCTTGCGGCCCAGGACCACAGCGGCTTCGCGGGGTACCTTCTTGACCACGGTCGGGCCTTCGATGACGTTCTCCAGCGCGGTGCGGTGCGGGAACAGGTTGAAGTTCTGGAACACGAAGCCCACGTGCTGACGCAGGCGTCGTACCAGGCCCTGTTGCTGGTTGAGTGGCTTGCTGCTGTCGATCTCGATGTCACCGACCTTGATGCGGCCACTGGTGGGTTGTTCGAGGAAATTCAGGCAGCGTAGGAAGGTGGTCTTGCCGGAACCACTGGGGCCGATGATGGCGATGACTTCGCCCTCCTTGACCTCAAGGTCGATGCCGTTGAGCACCACCTGACCCTTGAATTGTTTGGTCAGTTTTTCAACCACGATCATGCTTCAAGACTCCAGGTCATGCCGGTTGACCCGGTCTTCCAGACGATTTTGCAAATGCGCCAGGATGCTCGCCAAAATCCAGTAGATCAGGGCAGCAGAGAGATACATGGTGAAGATTTCGAAGGTCCGCGCCGACACCAGTTGCGCCTGGCGGAACAGTTCGGGCACCTGGATGGTGGCGGCCAGCGCCGTGTCCTTGACCAGCGAAATGAAGCTGTTGCCCAGCGGTGGCAGCGCCGTGCGCATCGCCTGCGGCAGGATGGCCCGGCGCAGGGTCTGCGCGCGGGTCATGCCGATACTGGCTGCGGCTTCCCACTGGCCGCGCTCGATGGAACCGATGGCGGCGCGCAGGATTTCACAGGCGTAGGCGGCCATGTTCAGCGAAAAGCCGATCATGGCCGCCGGGATCGGATCCAGCTCGATGCCCACTTGCGGCAAGCCGTAGTAGATCAGGAACAGCTGCACCAGCAAGGGCGTGCCGCGAAAGAACGACACGTAGACTCGGGCGAGCCAGCTCACCGACTTGAAGCGCGACAGGCGCATCAAGGCCAGGCCGAAGCCCAGCAGCAAACCGAAGAACATCCCGCCGAGGCTGAGGATCACCGTGTAGTACGCGCCCTTGAGCAGAAAGGGCGCGGAGTCCAGCGCGAGTTGGAAACCTGCTTCCATTATTGAGTGACGTCAGCGTTGAAGTACTTCTCGGACAGCTTCTTCAAGGTGCCGTCGGCGCGCAGTTTGTCGAGGGCCTTGTTCACTGCGTCGAGCAGTTCCGGCTCGCCTTTGCGCAGAGCGATACCTGCTTCCTGACGGGAGAAGGCATCACCGGCCACCGAGGTGTCCTTGGCTTTCTTGGCGTATTCCAGCGCGGCCAGACGATCGATCAGGATGGCGTCGATACGGCCGATGCGCAGGTCCTGGAACTTGGTCGGGTCGTCGTTGTAGGTCTTGATGATGGCTTTAGGTTGATTGTCCTTGAGCCATTGCTCGTAGTTGGTGCCCAGGCCCACGCCGACTTTCTTGCCGGCCAGGTCGTCGGCGGTCTTGATGGTGCCGGCATTCTTGGTCAGTACCAGCGCCTGAATACCGGAGACGGTGTAGGGCTTGGAGAAGTCGTACTTCTTCTTGCGCTCTTCAGAGATGGTCACTTGGTTGACCACAGCGTCCAGACGCTTGGATTCCAGGGCGGCGAGGATGCCGTCCCATGGCGTGGCTTGCAGCTTGACCTTCACGCCCAGCTCCTTGGCCAGCGCTTCGGACAGCTCCACTTCGAAACCGCTGAGCTTGCCGCTTTCGTCGACGAAGCTGAACGGTGGGTAGGTGCCTTCCAGGCCGATCTTGATCTCGCCTGCCTTTTTGATGCTGTCCAACTGCTCACCTGCGACCGCCTGGCCCATCAGGCCAGCCCCGAGTGCCAGGCCTAAAGTGCCAACCAGCAATGTGCGACGCAATACAGAAATAGTCATGAAGAGCCCCTGTGTTTTTTATGTTGAGCGAAGCAGGTGACGCGGTAGTCGTATCCTGCCTTAAAGCGCGTAGCGCGTCTTCGCCTACGGCGCGATGATAGAGCGGGTTTTTAAGACTTGAAAATAATATAAATTAAATCTGATATTCCATTAAAGAATAAATAGTCGTCTTATGTGGGAGCTGGCTTGCCTGCGATAGCGGTGGACCAGTCAGTACATTGCTCGCTGATAGACCGC
>NZ_JBSVWB010000017.1:0-112904 GCF_054071795.1 Pseudomonas sp. SDO5271_S396 | reverse complement strand
AATTCAACACCGCCATCGCAGGCAAGCCAGCTCCCACATTTAGTCCTCAGTGATCAGTTGGATTTGTGCGAAGGCTTGCAGCTCGGGGTAGAAAATCCTGAAGTCTTCGCTCAACGGCTCATAAAGCTCACGCAACTCCTGCATCGCAAACCCCAACTCCCCCGGCTGTGTCAGCCGCCGCGAAATCCCTCGCAGCACCTGCTCCATCACCGCGAAGTCACGGTACGAACCCAGCCAGTCATCCGCCGCCATGTAGGGTGCAATCTGCGCCAGGCGCCCCGGCAATTGGGGCTCGGCCGCCAGTACGCGGTACACCTGCGAGGTGAAGCGCTCCAGGGGTTGGTCGGCATACAACACCCAATCCCGCGCCAGGCAGTGGTCGAAAAACACATCGAGGACAATCCCGGCATAACGCCTGCGGGTCAGGCTGAAGCGCGACAACGCCTGCGCCACCAACGGATGACTGTCGGTGTAGCGGTCGATGGCGCGGTGCAGTTGGATCGCCGCTTCGATTTGCGGGCTGAACTGGCCCTGCAGGCGGCCTTTGACGAAATCGCCATAGAGGCTGCCCAGCAGTTGTGCAGGAAGTTGGCCGCCCAGGTGCAGATGTGCGAGATAATTCATGGCGCGCAGTCTAACACTGCCACTCACATATCGTTATAACCCGATATACCGATTCATTCTGGCGTAAGACCAAAATCATATTGGTATATCGGGATAGACCGATTTAAAGTTCGCTTCATCGCGATATAACGCTGTAAGACACCGAGCACCTGCCATGTCCATCGACCTCGACGAAATAATAAAAGCCCTGGCACACCCAGTACGACGAGACATCCTCACCTGGCTGAAAGACCCGAAAGTGCAGTTCCCCGAACAAGTGCACAACCACGAATACGGCATCTGTGCCGGGCAGATCGACCAGCGCTGCGGTTTATCCCAGTCGACCGTGTCGGCCCACCTGGCCACCTTGCAGCGTGCGGGATTGATCAGCAGCCAGAAAGCCGGGCAGTGGCACTTTTTCAAACGCAACGAGGACACGATCCGCGCATTCCTCGAGGCGCTCACCACCGAACTCAGCTCTGAAAGCAGCGAACTGCTGTAACAAGGAACCCCAAATGCCCCTCTCGCTACTCATACTGGCCCTCAGCGCCTTCGCCATCGGTACCACCGAGTTCGTCATCATGGGCTTGCTGCCCGATGTGGCGACGGACCTGGGCGTGTCGATTCCCGGCGCCGGCTGGCTGGTCACCGGCTACGCCCTGGGCGTGGCCATCGGTGCACCGTTCATGGCACTGGCCACCGCCAGGCTGCCACGCAAGGCGGCCCTGGTAGCGTTGATGGGCATCTTCATCATCGGCAACCTGCTCTGTGCCCTCGCCAGCGACTACAACGTGCTGATGTTCGCCCGTGTCGTCACCGCGCTGTGCCACGGTGCCTTCTTTGGTATTGGTTCGGTGGTGGCCGCCAACCTGGTGCCGGCCAACAAACGTGCGTCGGCGGTAGCCCTGATGTTCACCGGCCTGACCCTGGCCAACGTGCTGGGTGTGCCATTGGGCACGGCACTGGGCCAGGAAGCAGGCTGGCGCTCGACCTTCTGGGCGGTGACTGTGATCGGGGTAATCGCGCTGATCGGCCTGATCCGCTTCCTGCCGGCCAAGCGCGACGAAGAAAAACTCGACATGCGCGCCGAACTCGCCGCCCTCAAGGGGGCCGGCATCTGGTTGTCGCTGACCATGACCGCGCTGTTCGCTGCGTCCATGTTCACCCTCTTCACCTACGTCGCGCCGCTGCTTGGCGACGTAACCGGCGTGTCGCCCAAAGGCGTGACCTGGACCCTGCTGCTGATCGGCCTGGGCCTCACCCTGGGCAACATCATCGGCGGCAAGCTGGCGGACAAACGCCTCGCGGCCACCCTGGTGGGTGTGTTCATCAGCATGGCGGTGGTCTCCACCGCGCTGACCTGGACCAGCATCGCCGTGATCCCGACCGAAATCACCCTGTTCCTGTGGGCCACTGCCTCGTTCGCCGCTGTCCCTGCGTTGCAGATCAACGTGGTGACCTTCGGCAAGGCCGCACCGAACCTGGTGTCCACCTTGAACATCGGCGCCTTCAACATCGGCAACGCCCTCGGTGCCTGGGTCGGCGGCAGTGTGATCGCCCACGGTTTCGGCCTGACCAGCGTGCCTTTGGCCGCTGCGGCCCTGGCGATTCTCGCGCTGTTGGTGACCCTGATTACTTTCCGTCAGAGCGGCGATGCCGACCTGGCTCCTGCGACCAACTGATCCACTTCATAGAGAAGGTGTTTTCCCATGACGACTATTTTCGATCCGATCAAACTGGGCGACCTGGAACTGTCGAACCGCATCATCATGGCGCCGCTGACCCGCTGCCGTGCCGACGCCGGTCGCGTGCCCAACGCGCTGATGGCTGAGTACTACGTACAACGCGCTTCCGCCGGCCTGATCCTCAGCGAAGCCACTTCCGTGACGCCACTGGGCGTGGGCTACCCGGATACCCCGGGCATCTGGTCCAACGACCAGGTCCGTGGCTGGGCCAATGTGACCAAGGCCGTACACGGCGCGGGCGGCAAGATCTTCCTGCAACTGTGGCACGTTGGCCGTATTTCCCATCCGTCCTACCTGAACGGCGAAAGCCCGGTGGCCCCAAGCGCCATCCAGCCTAAAGGCCACGTCAGCCTGGTACGTCCGCTGGCCGACTACCCGACGCCGCGTGCCCTGGAAACCGCTGAAATCGCCGACATCGTCGACGCCTACCGCACCGGCGCCGAAAACGCCAAGGCCGCCGGCTTCGACGGCGTGGAAATCCACGGTGCCAACGGCTACCTGCTGGACCAGTTCCTGCAAAGCAGCACCAACCAGCGCACCGACAACTATGGTGGCTCCCTGGAGAACCGTGCCCGCCTGCTGCTGGAAGTGACCGACGCGGCCATTGAAGTCTGGGGCGCCGGCCGCGTGGGCGTGCACCTGGCACCGCGCGCCGACTCCCATGACATGGGCGACGATAACCTGGCGGAAACTTTCACCTACGTCGCCAGCGAACTGGGCAAACGTGGCATCGCGTTCATCTGCTCCCGTGAGAAAGAAGCGGGCGACAGCCTCGGCCCACAATTGAAAAAAGCTTTCGGCGGCCCGTACATCGCCAACGAACGCTTCACCAAGGACAGCGCCAACGCCTGGCTGGCAGCCGGCAAGGCCGATGCGGTGGCCTTTGGCGTACCGTTCATTGCCAACCCGGACCTGCCAGCCCGCCTGAAGGCCGATGCACCACTCAACGAAGCGCACCCGGAGACTTTCTACTCCAAGGGCCCGGTCGGTTACATCGACTACCCGACCTTGGCCATCTGATGTAATGCACTGAAACGAAAAAGCCCCGGCTCGTAGGAGCCGGGGCTTTTTCTTTGGTGAACAGCTATCCAGAGCTCGGGAATAGTCTTACAGGGGTGAGGAAACACTCCTTCACAGCCTTGCAACAAAATCGCTACAAAATACTTAGCCGGCTACCTATCAACTGCAGGCCAGCCCGTATATAAAGTCACCCCACTCATCAAGCATCAGGACGATTAAGCGTCCTTGGGCTTTACTGTTGACACAACCGGACGCAATTTCGCATTTTGTCTTAATTGCGCAGACTAGGGCTCAAGCGCAGCATGTCCAGCCCGATGTCTGCCCAACGCTCGGCGTCCTGATGCAACTGATAGCTGTCGGGCACCAGCAGCCATTGGCCCAGCAGGCCATCGATAAAGGCATGGAGGCACACCGCCCCACGGACGGTGTCGAGGTTTTCCGGAAGTTGCCCGCGATGGACCGCGTTACGCAGTGTCAGGCCGATGCGCAGGTTGCACTCGAGGCTATGGGTCTGGCGCTGGCGGCGCATGTCACACATTTCATCGGTGAATTCGCACTTATGAAACAAAATCTCATTGATGCGTCGGGTTTTCGGGTCCAGAGCCACTTGGTGAAACAGGTGAACCAACAGCTTGCGCAGACACCCCAGCGGGTCGACTTCATCTTCGCTCTCACTGGCCCGGGCCAGCTCGTCCAACGGCTCGTGCAACGTCTCCAGCATGGCCTGCAACAGATCGGCCTTATTGCTGAAATGCCAATAGATGGCCCCACGCGTCACGCCGGCCAGCGTAGCAATATCCGCCAGCGTCGTTCGGGCGACGCCCCGCTCGTAAAAGGCGTGCTCGGCAGCCTGGAGAATCTGGCTGCGGGTTTCCTGAGCTTCCTCTTTGGTGCGACGAACCATGGCAGTAAAACCTCAATCAAGACACTGCGGGGGGTGCTTTTCCCCCGTCTGAATAATAGTGGAGCGCCGCCGTCAGGGGCGCCGAACGTAATAAAATCGAGGCTTTCAGCGCTGCTTTGTCAACATTTCGCACAGCCTGTCAAGAGTTTACAAACAACCGTGAACGTAAGTATATTGCGTAGCAAGCTACTTATCTACTCAGTGCCTGTTTTTTACCCTTCCACACTTCTTGTGCGCACCCTGCGTGCCTGACCCGAGGATCTTCATGCAACTTAAGCCAGCTGTTACCGCTCTGGTCACTGCCGTCGCCCTGGCATCGCTGCTCAGCGGATGTAAAAAGGAAGAAGCGGCTCCGCCCGCTCAAACCCCTCAGGTCGGCGTGGTCACCATTCAACCGCAAGCCTATACCCTGACCTCCGAACTGCCAGGCCGCACCACCGCCTACCGCATCGCGGAAGTTCGCCCTCAGGTCAACGGCATCATTCTCAAGCGCCTGTTCAAGGAAGGCGCGGACGTGAAGGAAGGGCAACAGCTCTACCAGATCGACCCGTCCGTCTACGAGGCCACGCTGAAAAGCGCGCAGGCCAGCCTGACCCAGACCAAGTCCATCACCGACCGCTACAAGCAGTTGGTCGATGAACAAGCCGTCAGCCGTCAGGAATACGACACTGCCGTCGCCAACCGCATGACCGCCGAGGCAAACGTTCAAACCGCCCAGATCAACGTGCGCTACACCAAAGTGTTCGCGCCGATCTCCGGGCGTATCGGCCGTTCTTCGGTGACCGAAGGCGCGCTTGTCAGCAATGGCCAGGCCGACGCCATGGCTGTGATCCAGCAGTTGGACCCGATCTACGTCGACGTCACGCAGTCTTCGGCAGAAATGCTCAAGCTGCGCCGCGACCTGGAAAGCGGCCAACTGCAAAAGGCCGGCGACAACGCTGCCAAGGTCAAGCTGACCCTGGAAGACGGCAGCCAGTACGCCCAGGAAGGCAAGCTGGAGTTCTCCGAAGTGTCGGTTGACGAAACCACCGGTTCCGTGACCCTGCGCGCCGTGTTCCCCAACCCTGATCACCAGTTGCTGCCGGGCATGTTCGTGCACGCCCAGTTGCAGGCCGGTGTGAACAGCAAGGCCATCCTGGCGCCGCAGCAAGGCGTGACCCGCGATCTCAAGGGCATCCCGACCGCGCTGGTGGTGAACAAGGACAACAAGGTCGAGCAACGCGTGCTGGTGGCCAACCGTACCGCCGGCGCCTACTGGCTGGTGGAAAAAGGCCTCGACGCCGGTGACCGCGTGATCACCGAAGGCCTGCAATTCATCAAGCCGGGCATCGAAGTCAAGGTCAAGGACGCCGGCAACGCCAAGCCTGCGGGTTCTGCTGCTCCTGCCGCCGCTGCTGGCAAAGGGGAGTAACCCATGTCGAAATTCTTTATCGACCGTCCCATTTTCGCCTGGGTAATTGCCCTGGTGATCATGCTGGTCGGGGCCCTTTCGATCCTGAAATTGCCCATCAACCAGTACCCGGCCATTGCGCCGACCGCCATCGACATCCAGGTGACCTACCCAGGTGCGTCCGCACAAACCGTGCAAGACACCGTGGTGCAGGTCATCGAGCAACAGCTCAACGGTATCGACAACCTGCGTTATGTCGCCTCGGACAGTAACTCCGACGGCAGCATGACCATCACCGCCACCTTCAACCAGGGCACCAACCCCGACATCGCCCAGGTCCAGGTACAGAACAAGCTGAACCTGGCCACCCCGCTGCTGCCGCAAGAAGTGCAGCAACAGGGTATCCGCGTGACCAAGTCGGTGAAGAACTTCCTGATGGTGATCGGTCTGGTGTCGGAAGACGGCAGCATGACCAAGGACGACCTGTCCAACTACATCGTGTCCAACATCCAGGACCCGATCTCCCGTACTGCGGGCGTCGGTGACTTCCAGGTGTTCGGTTCCCAGTACGCCATGCGTATCTGGCTCGACCCGGCCAAGCTGAACAACTACCAGCTGACGCCGGTGGACGTGAGCAACGCCATCCAGGCCCAGAACGTTCAGGTGGCCACCGGCCAATTGGGCGGCCTGCCTGCCCTGCCCGGTACCCAGCTGAACGCGACCATCATCGGCAAGACGCGCCTGCAGACCCCGGAAGCGTTCGGCAAGATCCTGATGAAGGTGAACACCGACGGTTCGCAGGTTCGCCTGGGCGACGTCGCCCGCATCGAGCTGGGCGGCCAGAACTACAGCATCAGCGCACAGTTCAACGGCAAGCCGGCGTCCGGTATGGCGCTCAAGCTGGCTGCGGGCGCGAACGCCCTGGACACCGCCAAGGCCATCCGTGCCACCGTGGCGTCCCTGGAACCGTTCTTTCCGCCGGGCATGAAAGCCGTGGTGCCGTATGACACCACCCCGGTGGTGACCGAATCGATCTCCGGTGTCGTGGACACCCTGGTCGAGGCGATCGTGCTGGTGTTCCTGGTGATGTTCCTGTTCCTGCAGAACTTCCGCGCCACCATCATCACCACCATGACCGTACCAGTGGTATTGCTGGGTACCTTCGGGATCCTGGCCGCTGCGGGCTTCACCATCAACACCCTGACCATGTTCGGCATGATCCTGGCCATCGGTCTGCTGGTGGACGACGCCATCGTGGTGGTGGAAAACGTCGAGCGGGTCATGGCCGAAGAACACCTGTCGCCCAAAGAGGCAACCGTCAAATCCATGGGCCAGATCCAGGGCGCCCTGGTGGGTATCGCCCTGGTGCTGTCGGCGGTACTGCTGCCAATGGCCTTCTTCGGCGGCTCCACGGGTGTGATCTACCGGCAGTTCTCCATCACCATTGTGTCGGCGATGGCCTTGTCGGTACTGGTTGCACTGATCTTCACCCCGGCGCTGTGCGCCACCATGCTCAAGCCGATCGACCCGGAAAAGCACGGTCAACCCAAGAGCGGTTTCTTCGGCTGGTTCAACCGTACCTTCGACCGTGGCGTACTGAGCTACGAGCGCGGCGTGGGCAACATGATTCGCCACAAGTTTCCGGCGTTCTTGGCCTATGCGCTGATCTTCGCCGGCATGATCTGGATGTTCACGCGTATTCCAAGCGCGTTCCTGCCCGAGGAAGACCAGGGTGTGATCTTTGCCCAGGTACAGACGCCGGTCGGTTCTTCGGCCGAACGTACGCAAAAAGTCATCGACGACATGCGCGCCTACCTGTTGAACGACAAGGAAGGCGAGCCGGGCGAAGGCAAGGCCGTGAAGTCGGTGTTTACCGTGAACGGCTTCAACTTCGCCGGTCGTGGCCAGAGCTCGGGGCTCGCGTTCGTGATGCTCAAGCCGTGGGGCGAGCGTGATGCTTCCCAGTCGGTGTTCGAAGTGGCCAAGCGGGCCCAGGGTTATTTCTTCGGGGCCTTCAAGGACGCGATGGTATTTGCCGTCGTACCGCCTTCCGTACTCGAACTGGGTAACGCCACCGGTTTCGACGTGTTCCTGCAAGACCAGGGCGGCGTCGGCCACCAGAAGCTGATGGACGCACGCAACCAGTTCCTCGGTGCCGCAGCCCAGAGCAAGATCCTGGCGGGTGTGCGCCCCAACGGCGTGAACGATGAACCGCAATACGAACTGACCGTCGACGACGAGAAAGCCAGTGCGCAAGGCATCAGCCTGGCGGACATCCAGCAGACCCTCGCCATCGCGCTGGGTGGCAGCTACATCAACGACTTCATCGACCGTGGTCGTGTGAAGAAGGTGTATGTGCAAGGTGATGCCGCCAGCCGCATGTCGCCGGAAGACCTGACCAAATGGTACGTGCGCAGCCAGTCCGGGAAGATGGTGCCGCTGTCGGCCATCTCCTCCGGCAAGTGGATCTACGGTTCGCCGAAACTCTCGCGGTACAACGGTGTGGCGGCGATGGAAATCCTCGGTACCCCGGCGCCGGGCTACAGCACCGGTGACGCGATGAAGGAAGTCGAGCGCATTGCCAAGGACCTGCCGGCCGGTGTCGGCTACGCGTGGACCGGCCTGTCGTACGAAGAACGCCTGTCCGGCTCCCAGGCTCCAGCGCTGTACGCCCTGTCGCTGCTGGTAGTGTTCCTGTGTCTCGCGGCGCTGTACGAAAGTTGGTCGATTCCGATCGCGGTGGTGCTGGTCGTACCACTGGGGGTGATCGGTGCACTGATCGCCACCAGTTTGCGCGGGTTGTCCAACGACGTGTTCTTCCAGGTGGGCTTGCTGGTGACAGTGGGCCTGGCGGCGAAGAACGCCATCCTGATCGTGGAGTTCGCCAAAGAGCTCCACGAACAAGGCAAAGGCATCGTCGAGGCAGCCATCGAAGCGTCCCGCATGCGTCTGCGCCCGATCATCATGACCTCCATGGCGTTCATGCTCGGCGTACTGCCCCTGGCGATTTCCAGCGGTGCAGGCTCGGGCAGCCAACACGCCATCGGTACCGGCGTAATTGGCGGTATGATCACGGCCACTGTCTTGGCGATCTTCTGGGTGCCACTGTTCTATGCAACCGTGTCCTCCGCAGGCGAACGTAAAAAGACTCACCCTACTGAAACTCCTAAAGAGGCTGGCTAATGAGCAAGTCGCTACTTTCCCTGGCAGTTACGGCATTCGTGCTCAGTGGCTGCTCGCTGATACCTGACTATCAGCGCCCCGAAGCGCCGGTGGCCGCACAGTTCCCGCAGGGGCCGGCGTATTCGTCGGCCCAGGCGCCGAGCCAGGCCGCTGCCGAGCAGGGCTGGAAGCAGTTTTTCCATGACCCTGCCCTGCAACAGCTGATCCAGACCGCACTGGTGAACAACCGCGACCTGCGTGTCGCCGCGTTGAACATCGACGCCTATGCCGCGCAGTACCAGATCCAGCGTGCCGATCTGTTCCCGGCCGTCTCGGCCAATGGCAGCGGCAGTCGCCAGCGTGTGCCGGCCCGTGCCTCGCAGACCGGCGAATCGACCATCACCAGCCAGTACTCGGCCACCCTCGGGATCAGCTCCTACGAGCTGGACCTGTTTGGCCGCGTGCGCAGCCTGAGTGAGGAAGCGCTGCAAAAGTACTTCGCGACTGAAGAAGCGCGCCGCAGCACCCAGATCAGCCTGGTGGCCAGCGTGGCGAATGCCTACCTGACCTGGCAGGCCGACAAGGAACTGCTCAAGCTGACCCAGGACACCCTGGGCGCGTTCGAACAGAGCTACAAGCTGACCTCGCGCAGCAACGAAGTCGGCGTGGCCTCGGCCCTCGACCTCAGCCAGGCGCGTACCTCGGTGGAAAACGCCCGTGTCCAGCTGGCCCGCTATACCCGCCAGGTGGCCCAGGACGAAAACAGCCTGACCCTGCTGCTGGGCGCCGGTCTGCCGGCGAATATCGCCAGCAAGCCACTGTCGGATAACCTGCTCAGCGAAGTGCCCGCCGGGTTGCCGTCGGACCTGCTGCAACGTCGCCCCGACATCGTGCAGGCCGAGTACAACCTCAAGGCCGCCAATGCCAACATCGGCGCAGCCCGTGCAGCGTTCTTCCCCAGCATCAGCCTGACGGCCAACGCCGGTACACTGAGCCCGGACCTCGGCGGCCTGTTCAAAGGCGGCTCGGGGACCTGGTCGTTCGCACCGCAGATCAACATCCCGATCTTCAACGCCGGCAGCCTGCGCGCCAGCCTGGACTACTCGAAGATCCAGAAAGAGATCAACGTGGCGAACTACGAGAAGGCAATCCAGACCGGCTTCCAGGAAGTCTCCGACGGCCTCGCCGCGCGTGAGACCTACAAGCAGCAGCTGGAGGCCCAGCGCGGCTTCGTCGCGGCCAACCAGGACTACTACCGTCTGGCCGAGCGTCGCTACCGCATCGGCGTCGACAGCAACCTGACTTTCCTCGACGCCCAGCGCCAACTGTTCAGTGCCCAGCAGTCGCTGATCACCGACCGCCTGGCGCAGCTCACCAGCGAGGTCAACCTGTACAAGGCCCTCGGCGGTGGCTGGAACGAGCAGACCGCGAAGAACGAGCCGTTGAACGAACAGGCACCGCCGCTGAAGTTGTTCTGATGCCGTTGTAAAAAGTCGCGCTGCTGTAAACAAAACCGCTTTCCTCACCGGAAGCGGTTTTTTTATGCCCGGCCCTCTGTGGCCGGCCTGGCAACTTGCGTTCGATCATCGCCCACAACCCGCCTTCCCCCACTTTCACCGCCCCTGCACCGCCGCGCACCATGGCCGCCACCTGCATAACCCCAATAACAACAGGTCCGACACCATGAGCACTTTTCACCCGCGCCAGCTGCTGCTGGCAACCGCTGTCGCCAGTCTTGCGCTGCCCGTCGTCGCCGACGAACACGGTTTTCTCGAAGACGCCAACGCCAACCTCAACCTGCGCAATTTCTTCTTCAACCGCAACTACACCAACCCGACCAAGGCCCAGGGCAGCGCGCAGGAGTGGACGCAGAGTTTCATCCTCGATGCCAAGTCCGGTTTTACCCAGGGCACGGTAGGGTTCGGCATGGACGTGCTGGGGCTGTACTCGCTGAAGCTCGATGGCGGGCGCGGCACCGGCGGCACCCAGTTGCTGCCGCTGGATCACGACGGGCGCCCGGCGGATGAGTTCGGGCGCCTCGGCGTAGCGTTCAAGGCACGTATTTCCAGGACCGAAGTAAAGGTCGGCGAATGGATGCCGGTGCTGCCGATCCTGCGCTCGGACGATGGCCGCTCCCTGCCGCAAACCCTGCGCGGCGGGCAGATCACCTCGAAGGAAATCGACGGTCTGACCCTCTACGGCGGCCAGTTCCGCGCCAACAGTCCGCGCGACGACAGCAGCATGACGGACATGTCGATGTTCGGAAAAACCGCCTTCACCTCAGACCGCTTCAACTTCCAGGGTGCCGAATACGCGTTCAACGACAAACGCACCCAGGTCGGCCTGTGGAACGCCCAGCTCAAGGACATCTACCGCCAGCAGTTCGTCAACCTGATCCACAGTCAGCCCGTGGGCGACTGGACCCTGGGCGCCAACCTGGGCTTTTTCTACGGCAAGGACGACGGCAGCGCCCGCGCCGGTGAACTGGACAACAAGACCTGGTCCGGGCTGTTCTCCGCCCGATACGGTGGCCATACCTTCTACGTCGGCCTGCAGAAACTCACCGGCAACAGCGCCTGGATGCGCGTCAACGGCACCAGCGGCGGAACCCTGGCCAACGACAGCTACAACGCCAGTTACGACAACGCCCAGGAAAAATCCTGGCAAGTGCGCCACGACTACAACTTCGCCGCCCTCGGCATCCCGGGCCTGACCCTGATGAACCGCTACATCAGCGGCAGTAACGTGCACACCGGCACAATCACCGATGGCCAGGAATGGGGGCGTGAAAGCGAATTGGGCTACACCGTGCAAAGCGGCAGCCTTAAGAACCTCAATGTACGCTGGCGCAACTCCAGCATGCGCCGCGACTACAGCAACAACGAGTTCGACGAAAACCGGTTGATCGTCAGTTACCCGGTGAGCCTGCTGTAAACCGACGCCCCACTTGCGGTAAGGTGCGCGCCTGCCGCTGCGAGCCCCACTGCGCAGCGGCCTCCAGACGAGTCCGGCCCACACCATGAAACCCTTGCGCCTTGCCTTCGCCCTGCTTGCCGTGGCTCTCTGCCTCAGCGGCTGCATCGGCGCACCCATCGCCCTGACGCCGCAAACCGAGCAACGCCTGCAAACCCAGGCGCCGATCCGTTTTCTGCTGACCTTCGACGATGGCCCCAGCGCCTCGGGCTACAACAACCCGAGCCGGTCGGTGGTCGCGGACCTGGCGCACAACCCGATATTGCCGGGCATCAAGGCGGTATTCTTCCTGCAAACCGAGGCCTCGCGCTCCGGCGGCAACCCCCGGGGTCACAAAACCATGGAACGAGAGTACGCCGCCGGGCATCTCCTCGCGTTTCATACCGCCACGGCGTTTCACACCAACCACCGCTGGCTGAACGACGCCGAACTGGAAAGCACCCTCACCCAGGGCAGCGCCGATATCGCTGCGATCACAGGCCAGCCGCCCGTGCTGGTACGTCCGCCGTTCTGGAACTATGACCGCCGCACCTTCGCCGCCTACCAGCGCCATGGCCTGCAAGTATTGCTCACCGACTTGAGCGCCAATGACGGCAAGATCTGGGGCTTCAACGGCAGCCCGCGCCGCCGGGCCAACCTGTACCGGCAGTTGTCGGTGGTACGCGAACACATTGCGCTGGGCGAACTGCCAACGGTGGATGGCGTGATCCCGGTGGTCGTAACCTTCCACGACATCAACCGCTACACCGCGCGCCACCTGCAGGAGTACTTGCAGATCCTGCTCGACAGCGCCCGCATCAATGGCCTGCAGACCGCCGCCGAGCCGTTCTATACCGACACCGCTGGGCTTGAACGTGCGGCGCTGGCGCGCACGGTGAAGGATGTGAACGAGCCGGTGCATCTTCCCGGCGTATGGAATTGGGTGTGGGATGCGGACTCCCACTGATCACATTTCAATTCAGGCTTCGCGGGACTCCACGCCCAGCTCATCCCACACCGACTCCGCCAAATGGAAGGTCGCATTCGCCGCCGGAATCCCGCAGTAGATCGCGCTCTGCATCAGCACTTCCTTGATCTCGGCGCGGGTCACGCCGTTGCTGGCGGCGGCGCGCAGGTGCAGCTTGAGCTCTTCGCTGCGGTTCATGCCGATCAGCATGGCGATGGTGATCAGGCTGCGGGTGTGCCGTGGCAGGCCTGGCCGGGTCCAGATATCGCCCCAGGCGTGGCGGGTGATCATTTCCTGGAACTCGCTGTTGAATTCGCTCAGGGCGTTGAGGCTGCGGTCGACATGGGCGTCGCCCAGCACTTCGCGGCGCACTTGCAGGCCTTCGGCGTAACGTTGTTTCTCGTCCACGACAAATTCTCCGTATTCAAATCGATTACGTGTGGTGAGCGGCATTGCCACCGGTTTAGTACGCCAGCAGAAATTCCAGCACACAATCGCTGAACGCCGCCCCCGCCTGCACGTTGGACAGGTGCGCCGCATAGAACTCGGCATACTCGGCGCCCTGCACATGGGCCTGGATAAAGTGACTGCCGGCGGGCGGCGTCACCGCGTCTTCGCTGCCGGCAATCACCAGGGTCGGAGCCTTGATCGACGACAACTGCTCACGAAAATCCGCATCGCGCACGGCGCCGCAGTTGGCCGCATAGCCTTCAGGCGAAGTGGCCGCCAACATATCGGTGATCAGCTTGGCCTGGTCAGGCCGGGCTTCGGCGAAATCGGCGGTGAACCAACGCGCAATCGATGCATCGCGCAGCGCGACCATCGCCGCAGTGCCGTCGCGCAAGACCATCTCGATGCGCGGGTTCCATACCTCGGGCGTGCCGATTTTGGCGGCGGTGTTGCATACCACCAACCGGTTCAGGCGCTCGCCCGCGTGAATCCCCAACCATTGGCCAATCAAACCGCCCATGGACAAGCCACAGAAATGCGCGCGTTGAATCTCCAGCGCATCCAACAGCGCGATCACATCGCGGCCCAACTGTTCGATGCGGTAAGGGCCCGGGGTCACCAGGGATTTGCCATGGCCGCGGGTGTCGAAACGCAGCACACGAAAATGCTCGGTGAACGCCGGGATCTGGATATCCCACATGTGCAGGTCGGTGCCCAGCGAGTTGGACAGCACCAGCACCGGCGCCCCCTCCGGCCCATCCAGTTGGTAATGCAGGTCGCCGTCGGCAAGGTGGACAAAAGGCACAGCGTTCTCCTCAAGCAAAGTGTTCGGTGACGGCACGGGTGACCCAGGTCTGGGCCTGGCCAAGGTAGTGGGCCGGGTCGAGCAGACGGTCCAGTTCGGCGGCGGACAACTCGGCGGTGACCTGCGGCTCATCGGCCAGCACCGCACGCAAATGCCGCCCTTGCGCAACGGCACGCTTGCAGGCTTGCTCCAGCAGATGGTGCGCGGTCTCGCGACCCAGGCGCTGGGCGAGCACAATGCTCACCGCTTCGGCCAGCACCAGCCCCTGGGTCAGGTCGAGATTTTTTCCCATGCGCTCGGCGTCGACTTCCAGGCCTTCGCTCACCAGCAACGCCTGTTGCAGCGCACCGGAAACCACACGGCAAATCTCCGGCAGGGTCTCCCATTCGGCATGCCACAGGCCCAGGCTGCGCTCGTGTTCCTGGGGCATGGCGCTGAACATCGTCGCCACCAGCCCGGGCACTCGGGTCGCAGCGCTGATCAACACCGCCGCGCCCACCGGGTTGCGCTTGTGGGGCATGGTGGACGAGCCGCCCTTGCCCGGCGCCGAGGGCTCGAAGACTTCCGCCGCTTCGGTCTGCATCAACAAACTCACATCGCGCCCCAGCTTGCCGAGGCTGCCGGCGATCAGGCCCAACACACTGGCGAACTCCACCAGACGGTCGCGCTGGGTGTGCCAGGGTTGTTCGGGCAGTCCCAGTTGTAGCTCTTCGGCCAACGCCGCGGCCACCGGCATGGCCTGCTCGCCCAGCGCCGCCAGGGTGCCGGACGCGCCACCGAACTGCAGCACCAGCAGGCGCGGTTTCAGCTCGGCAAGTCGCTGCCGGCTACGCGTCACCGCCCCCAGCCAACCGGCGATCTTCATCCCCAGGGTGACGGGCGTTGCATGCTGCAACCAGGTCCGCCCGGCCAGGGGAACAGCGGCATAACGCTGGGCCTGAGCGGCCAGAACATCGCCCAGGCGCGCCAGGTCCTTCTCGATCAGCGCCAACGCCCGCCGCAGTTGCAGCACCAGGCCGGTGTCCATCACATCCTGGCTGGTCGCGCCCAGATGTACGTAACGCTCGGCCCCGGCATCTTCTGCGGCAATCAAGGTGCCCAACGCTTTCACCAGCGGAATCGCCGAATTCCCCGCCGTGGCAATCGCCACGCCGAGGGCATCCACGTCGTACAGCGAGGCCAGGCAAGCCTGGGCGATCGGCGCGACGGCGGCCTGGGGAATCACTCCCACCCGGGCCTGGGCCCGGGCCAGCGCCGCTTCGAAATCCAGCATGCCCTGAAGCCGGCCCTGGTCGCAGAACACCTCGGCCATGCTGCCCGTCGTGAAGTAAGCGTCGAACAATTGATTGCCCGTGCGCAGTGTCATAACGCGTCCCTTACAGATCGTGGTGCAAGTACTCCGCCTGTTTCGGCAGGCGCAGGCTGAACAGGAAGGCCACGGCCATCATGCCGGTGACGTACCAGTAGAAGGTGTTTTCCATGCCCATGGACTTGAGGCCCAGGGCCACATATTCCGCCGAGCCACCAAAGATTGCGTTGGCCACCGCATACGCCAGGCCCACACCCAGGGCACGCACGTGAGGCGGGAACATTTCCGCTTTCACCAGGCCGCTGATGGAGGTGTAGAAACTCACGATGGCCAGGGCCAGGGAGATCAGCACAAAGGCCAGGAACGTGCTGGTCACGGTCTTCAGCGTCAGCAGGATCGGCACCGTGCACAGGGTGCCGAGGGCACCGAACCAGAGCATCGAATTACGTCGACCGATCTTGTCGGAGAGCATGCCGAACAACGGCTGCATGCACATGTACAGGAACAGCGCGCCGGTCATGATGTAGCTGGCGGTCTTGGCGTGCATCCCGGCGGTGTTTACCAGGTACTTCTGCATGTAGGTGGTAAAGGTGTAGAAAATCAGCGAGCCACCGGCGGTATAACCCAGCACAGTAATAAACGCGGCTTTGTGATGACGGAACAGCGCGGCCATGCTGCCGGCGTCCTTGTCCTGACGCATTTCCTTGCTGGTGGTTTCCTTCAGGGAGCGGCGCAGCAACAACGAAATCACGGCGGCAATGGCGCCGATCACGAACGGAATCCGCCAGCCCCAGGCCCGCAGCTCTTCTTCGCTGAGGATCTGTTGCAGGATCACCACCACCAGCACCGCCAGCAGTTGCCCGCCGATCAGGGTCACGTACTGGAAGGAGGCGAAGAAACCGCGTTGGCCCTTAAGCGCGACCTCACTCATGTAAGTCGCAGTGGTGCCGTATTCGCCGCCCACCGACAGGCCCTGGAACAGCCGCGCCACCAACAGCAACGCCGGGGCCCAGGCACCGATGTCCTTGTAGGTGGGCAGAAAGGCGATGACCAGCGAGCCGGCGCACATCATCAGCACCGAGATCATCATCGAGTTTTTGCGACCATGTTTGTCGGCCACCCGGCCAAACAGCCAGCCGCCGATAGGCCGCATCAGGAACCCGGCGGCGAACACGCCGGCGGTGTTGAGCAGTTGGACCGTGGGGTCGTCCGACGGGAAAAACGCCGGGGCAAAGTAGATGGCACAGAAGGCATAAACGTAGAAGTCGAACCATTCGACCAGGTTGCCGGAGGAGGCCCCGACAATTGCAAAAATCCGTTTGCTGCGTTCTTCTCCGGTGTAGTGACTCGTTGTTGTTGTCATGTTTTTTTCACTCAGTGGGAACGGGTATAGCCTAGACATACTTTGCAACAACCATGTTCCGCAAGCAGACTTTTGGATAGGGGTTGTTTGAACGGGCGTCATCGCGGGCAAGCCCGCTCCCACAATTTGATTTGTGAATACATTCGAAATGTGGGAGCTGGCTTGCCTGCGATGGGGCCCTCAAGACCAACTCAATAATCGAAGAACACCGTCTCCCTGTCCGTGCCCTGCAAGATCACATTCCACTGATGCACACCCTCTGCATCAGGCTTGGCAATCAAGGTGTTGCGCCGTTCTGACGGCACACACCCCAGCAGCGGGTCATCGCCATTCAGCGCTTCACCGTCAAAATAAATCCGCGTCAACAGGTGCTTCACCAACCCACGGGCAAACACCAGCACCACCAGGTGCGGCGCTTGGGTGGTGCCGTGCAATCCCGGCACGGCGCCGGGCTTGATGGTGGTGAAGCGAAACCGCCCTTCCCCATCGACCGGCACCCGTCCAAAGCCTTCGAAGCTGGGGTCTACAGCCTTGTCCTGCTCATCTTCCGGGTGGTCGTATTTGCCGGCGGCATTGGCCTGCCAGACCTCGAGCATGGCGTCATTGACGACATCGCCATTGCCATCCACCACCTGACCGCTGATCGCCACGCGCTCGCCGAGGGTGGCGGCAGTGGTCAGGTCTTCGCGGTTCAGCCAGGTCAGGCCGATGTGGTAATACGGCCCGACGGTGTGGGACGTGGTCGCGTTGAGTGTCATCTCATTTCTCCATCGGCGTAGCGTCGCGGCCACGCAGGACGATGTCCCAGCGGTAGCCGAGGGCATAGGAAGGAATGGTTTTTTCCAGGTCGAAACGCGCGATCAAGCGTTCCTTGGCCGAGGTGTCCGGTACGCAGTTGTAGATCGGGTCATATTCCAGCAGCGGGTCGCCGGGGAAGTACATCTGTGTGACCAGTCGCGTCAGCACGCTGGGGCCGAACAGCGAAAAGTGGATGTGCGCCGGGCGCCACGCGTTGTGGTGGTTGCCCCACGGGTAGGCGCCAGGCTTGATGGTCTGGAACTGGTACCAGCCATCGGCATCGGTGACGGTGCGCCCGGTGCCGCTGAAGTTCGGGTCCAGCGGCGCGTCGTGCAGGTCGCGCTTGTGGTTGTAGCGCCCGGCGGCGTTGGCCTGCCAGATCTCCACGAGAATGCCCGGCACCGGCAGGCCGTTTTCATCCAGCACGCGCCCGTGAATGATGATGCGCTCGCCCTGGGGCTCGCCGTCATGCTGGGCAGTGAGGTCGTTGTCCTTCGGGTTGACCCGCTCGGCGCCGATGGTCGGGCCGGTGATTTCCGACAGGGAATGGGGCAGAAACACCAGCGGCTTGGACGGCGAACGCAGGTTCGTCGACTGATAGGCCGGGTGCAGGTAATCAGGTTGAGTGCCCGCTTGCGGGCGCCGGTAACCGGGCTTGTCACTCATGAAGCCATCCTCTCTTGTTAGATGCGTTCAATCGCCAGGGCCAGGCCTTGGCCGACACCCACGCACATGGTCGCAAGGCCCTTGCGGCCGCCGGTTTTTTCCAACTGATGCAAGGCGGTCAACACCAGGCGCGCGCCGCTCATGCCCAGCGGGTGGCCGAGGGCGATCGCGCCGCCGTTCGGGTTGACCTGCGGCGCGTCGTCGGCGATGCCCAGCTCGCGCAACACCGCCAAGCCTTGGCTGGCGAAGGCTTCGTTGAGTTCGATCACGTCGAAATCGGTCACCGCCAGGCCGAGGCGCTCCACCAGCTTGCGAACCGCCGGAACCGGGCCGATGCCCATCACACGCGGCGCCACACCGGCGCTGGCCATGCCCAGCACACGGGCGCGGGCGGTCAGGCCGTGTTGCTTGACCGCCTCGGCGGAAGCCAGGATCAACGCCGCCGCCCCGTCATTCACGCCGGAGGCATTGCCGGCGGTGACCGTCTTGTCCGGGCCATTGACCGGTTTGAGTCTGGTCAACGCTTCCAGGGTGGTGTCGGCCCGTGGGTGTTCATCGTGTTCAACGAGGGTCTCGCCTTTTTTGTGGGCGATGCGCACCGGCACGATCTCTTCGGCGAAGAACCCGGCCGCCTGCGCGGCAGCGGTGCGTTGTTGGCTGCGCAGGGCAAAGGCGTCCTGGTCGGCACGGGATACCTTGTAGTCGTCAGCGACGTTGTCGGCGGTTTGCGGCATCGCATCCACGCCGTACTGGGCCTTCATCAGCGGGTTGATGAAACGCCAGCCGATGGTGGTGTCTTCCAGCTTCATGTTGCGTGAGAACGCCGTGTCGGCCTTGCCCATCACGAACGGCGCGCGGGACATCGACTCGACACCACCGGCCAGCGCCAACTCCATTTCCCCACTGGCGATGGCACGGAAAGCGGTGCCGATTGCATCCATGCCCGAAGCGCACAGGCGGTTGAGGGTCACACCCGGAATGCTGTCCGGCAACCCGGCCAGCAACAGCGCCATGCGCGCCACGTTGCGGTTGTCTTCACCGGCCTGGTTGGCGCAGCCGAGGAACACTTCATCCACCGCGCTCCAGTCCACCGACGGGTTGCGCTCGATCAGTGCCTTGATCGGCAGCGCCGCCAGGTCGTCGGCACGCACGGTGGACAGGCCCCCGCCGAAACGGCCGATGGGGGTACGAATGGCGTCACAGATAAATACGTCGCGCATCAGGCTTCTCCCGGCGCTTGGCCATGGGCTGCGGCGGTGCGGGCTTCGAGGTCGCGCAAGGCCGTCAATTCGGTTTCGGTGGGTTCGGCAGTGGTGCTCACTTCAGCGGCAAACCGAACCGGCCAGCCGGTCGCGGCCACCACTTGCTCGCGGGTCACGCCAGGGTGCAGCGCGGTGACCACGAATTCATGGGTGCCGGCTTCCGGCTCCATGATGCACAGGTCGGTAATGATGCCTACAGGCCCGGCGCCCGGCAGGCCGAGGCGTTTGCGCGAATCGCCGCCTTCGCCGTGACCGACCGAGGTGATGAAGTCCAGCTTGTCGACAAACGAGCGCGCCGACTGCTTGAGGATGATCAGCACGCTCTTGGCGGAACCGGCGATTTCCGGCGCGCCACCGGCACCCGGCAAACGAACCTTGGGCTGATGATAGTCACCCACCACGGTGGTGTTGATGTTGCCGAAACGGTCGACCTGGGCCGCACCGAGGAAGCCTACGTCGATACGTCCGCCCTGCAGCCAGTAGCGAAAGATCTCGCCGGTCGGCACCACGGTATCCGCGGTTTCGGCCAGTTCGCCGTCACCGATGGACAGCGGCAGCACCGAGGGTTTGGCGCCAATCGGGCCGGATTCGTAGATCAGCACCACGTCCGGCGACGAGGTCAGGCGCGCCAGGTTGGCGGCCTTGGACGGCAGGCCGATGCCGACAAAGCAGACGGAGCCGTTCTTGAGGCGGCGCGCCGCGGCGACGGTCATCATTTCATTGGTGGAGTAAGCCATTACTGAGCCTCCTGCGCGGTGGCCAGCTTGGCCTGGAATTCACTGAAGTCGGCGGTGCCGTGGATGTATTCGTCGATCCAGGCAGTAAAAGTCCCACGGTCACGGGCAATCGGGTCCCACGCCTGATAAAAGCGGTTGTCGCGCTCGGTGTAACCGTGGGCGTATGACGGGTGCGCGCCGCCTGGCACATGGCACACGGCGGTCAGTGCCCAGGTCGGCAACACACAGGCATTCATCGGGGCGTTCAGGTCGTCGACGATCTCCTCGACGGTCACGATGCAGCGTTTGGCTGCCAGGGCCGCTTCCTTCTGCACCCCCAGAATGCCCCACAGCAGTACGTTGCCCTTGCGGTCGGCTTTTTGCGCGTGGATCACCGTGACGTCCGGACGCACTGAAGGCACCGCCGCCAGCACTTCGCCGGTGAACGGGCAGGTCACGCTCTTGATCAACGGGTTGACCTTGGGCAGGTCGGAACCGGCGTAGGCACGCAGCACGGCGAACGGCAGGCCGGAAGCGCCGGCGACGTAGGCATTGGCCAGGTCAGCGTGGCTGTGTTCTTCGATTTCCAGCGGTTGCGGCCATTGCTTCTCCACCGCGTCACGCAGGCGATGCAGGGAGCCCACGCCCGGGTTGCCGCCCCAGGAGAAAATCAACTTGCGGGCACAACCGGCGCCAATCAACTGGTCGTAGATCAGGTCAGGCGTCATGCGCACCAACGTCAGGTCTTTCTTGCCCTGACGAATGATTTCATGACCCGCTGCCGTAGGGATCAGGTGGGTGAAGCCTTCCAGTGCAACGGTATCGCCGTCGTTCACGAAGTGCTTCACCGCGTCGCGCAGCGCAAGAATTTCAGCCATGGGGTTCGGGCTCCCGGTGTGGATCGAAAAAGGCGCTGAGGTGGCGCCGAAGTGCTTGAAGGTTAAGCCGGGGAAATGGGTCAAACAATCCGATAATCGACTCAGTGTTCGATTATCGAACAGATTGTTATCTTGCTAACCATCCGGACCCACACGGTGCATGTGGAAGCTGGCTTTTGTGGGAGCGGGCTTGCTCGCGAATGCGGTGGGTCAACCGAAATATCTGTGACTGACACACCGTCTTCGCGGGCAAGCCCGCTCCCACATTGGTTGTTCCCACATTTTTACCGCGTCGGGCCTCAGGTGGCGTCGGCGTGGCTGACCAGCCCCTTGATCACCACTGCCGCAGTGGCCAGCGCAGCGGGAATCACCAACGCGGTGAGCACCTGTTCGAAGTGCCAGCCCAGGCCCAGCAGCGTGGCGCCCATCCAGGCCCCCAGGATGGCGCCGAAGCGACCAATGCCAAGCATCCACGACACGCCGGTGGCGCGACCCTGGGTGGGGTAGAAACGTGCCGCCAGGGAGGGCATCGCCGATTGCGCGCCGTTGACGCACATCCCGGCGATCAGCACCAGCGTCGCCAGCAGCGTGATGTTGCCCAGGCTCTGTCCCACCGCGTAGGCAAACACCCCGGCCAGCAGGTAGAAAGTGCCGATAACCTTGTGGGGATTGAAGCGATCCATCGCCCAGCCCACACCGACCGCACTCAACACGCCACCGAACTGGAACAGCGCACCGATGAACGCGGCCTGCTCCAGGCTCGCGCCACTGTCACGCATCAGGGTCGGCAGCCAGCTGGTCAGCAGGTACACGATGACCAGGCCCATGAAATAAGTCAGCCACAGCAGCAAGGTGCCGGCGCTGTAGGTACCGGAGAAAATCACCGCGAACACGTTGCGAGCCTTGACGGTTTTTTGCTCGGGCACGCTGAAGCTGGTGGCCTGGGCAACGATGCCGGGCTCGATGGGCGACAGGGTTTTGCGCACCTTGTCCGTGCCCCGGTTGCGCACCACCAGGTAACGCGCCGACTCCGGCAGCCACAGCATCAGGACCACCACCAATATCAGCGGGAGGATGCCACCGATCATCAACAGCGCATGCCAGCCGAACGCCGGGATCAGCTTGGCCGAAATAAACCCGCCACCGGCCATGCCCAGATTGAAACCACAAAACATGCTGGTGACCAACAGCGACTTGTGCCGTTCAGGCGTGTATTCGGACAGCAGCGTGGTGGCATTCGGCATGCCGGCGCCCAGGCCCAGCCCGGTGAGGAAACGCAGCACCAGCAGCTGGTCGACGTTGCTGCTGTAGGCTGACGCCAGGCTGAAGGCACCGAACACCAGCACCGCGCCCACCAGCACGACTTTGCGGCCAAAACGGTCGGCCAGCGGGCCGGAACCCAGGGCACCGAACACCATGCCGATCAATGCGGCACTCATCACCGGGCCGAGGCTGGCGCGGTCGATGCCCCAGTCCTGGGACAGGGCCGGCGCAATAAAGCCCATGGCGGCGGTGTCGAGGCCATCGAGGAAAACGATCAGGAAACACAGGATCACCACGCGCCACTGATAGCGCGACAGTGGCTGGGCGTTGATAAAGGACTGCACGTCCAGGGGAGTACCGACAGAAGGCTGATTCATTATTTTTATTTCCACACCGGGGGCGGGCTGACGACCTGCGGCCATCGTTGTTATGGAGCACTCTGGGAGCGCTGCCGCACATTAATAAGCCGGGGGAAACACCGTCAATTCATCAGACCGGGATCTGTGCGATCACCGAACACTTAGGCAAACAGCTGCGCGCTCAACTCTCGGCTGGCACTGAGCATGCTCGGCAGGAATCGCTGCTCGAGCTCGCTGCGGCTGACCCGGGCCGCGTGGGTGCTGACGTTGAGCGCCGCCAGCACCTGGCCGGACGCGTCATACACCGGCACCGCAATGGACCGCAGCCCCTGCTCCAATTCCTGATCGACGATGCACCAACCCTGCTGTCGCACTTGCTGCAAGCATTCGAACAAGGCCTGGGGCGTGGTGAGGGTGCGGCTGGTCTTGGTTTGCAGGTCGGCATGGTCGAGGTAGTCCTGCAGCGAAGCGTCATCCAGTGCCGCCAACAGGATGCGGCCCATGGACGTGCAATACGCCGGCAGCCGGCCACCGACCGACAGGTCCACGGAAATCAGGCGCTGAGTGGTGGCCGAACGGGCGATGTAGAGGATGTCGTCGCCTTCGAGCGTAGCCATGTTGCAGGCTTCGTGCAGTTGCTCGCTCATGCGGTCCAGATAGGGCTGGGCCGACACCGCCAGGGGTGTGGACGACAAATAGGCATGACCCAGGGTCAGGACCTTGGGCAGCAGTGAGTAGGTACGCCCGTCGGTGGTGGCGTAGCCGAGTTTGATCAGGGTGTGCAGGCATCGGCGCACGGCGGCGCGGGGGATTTCCGTACGGTGACTGATCTGGGCAATGGTCAGGTGACGCTTGCGCTCCTGGAACGCCTGCACTACGGCAAGGCCCCGGGCCAGGGAGGTCATGAAGTCCGGATCGCCGGTAAGGGCCTGGATGCGCTTGGCCGGGGAGGCAACGATCGGGGGCGCCACTGACGCGAAGGAGTTGCGCAATTGATCGTTCATCTCGGGATCCTTTCTCTTGTTTTTGATCACTGGGAGGGTTGGCGGCTATTACAAGCCGCGCCTGTCGGGATGCACAAGACGGCATCGGCAACATTGTGCGATTATCGGACAGCCATTCGATTATCGCAATTTTGACACGCACTATCGTGCTGCCCCCTTAAAGTGGAAGTTTGCTGTAATGCGCTTGGATGCCCGCAAAATTTATGGCGCCAGAAACTCAACAAGTTCCGACGCTGTCGTGTAACAAAACGCTCACACAAAGTGGGCAGTTTTTAACTTCAGAGTGATAGTTTTATTCGAATGCATCGTTATACTACGGCCTGTATGGCGTTCAGCGCTGCTCATACCGGGATCGGACTTCGCCACTCATGCACACACCGTGCACAGCAGTTCGCAAGTATCTGTCCGGAAGGACAGCCGGCAAGAGTCACCGCCCGGCCTGTTTCAAACTTGAAGGGTTCAATTTGAAATACCTCGCGGTCGGTATTCAGGAATAACGCTCTACTGTCATGACCCTCAACTTAATTAGGTAATACTGTGACGAAAGATGAACTGCGCGCGGAACTTGAGCGCCAGGAGCAACGTTACAAGGATGTTTACGGCGGAGAAGTCACCACTTACGCCGCCCAACCGGAACCTGAACGCAAACCCTGGCGCAAACGAGCCAGCCTGCTCGATCAGGCCTTCGCTCAGGAAATCCAGAAGATTGAACAGGAACTCAAGGCCGACGAGCCCTGAGCCCTTCGGTTCGAGCCCTTGGTCAAGTCTCGGTAGCTGGCTTATGGCTAGCAGCCGGAAAGCTTGCCTCTCTCGGTCAGCCGTGAAATTTCATACAAATGTTTCAGACTTGACGTTTTGATGACAAAACGCCCTGTTACTCGGCCCAGGCTTTATAAATCAAAGACTTGTCAAAGCCCCGTAAACCCTGGGATGCATGGGATTCCCACGTTTTTTTTCATTGAAGATTGTTACCGATGAGCAGCTAGTGCATCGATTACCAAGGTTTTCTGGCATAATCGCGCCCCCTTACGACCGGGTCAGAAAACCTTCATGATCGATTTATTCAGCGGACTGGATGCTTGGGTTCTAGTGAGCCTGTTGCTCGCCCTGGCCTTTGTCCTCGCCTTCGAGTTCATCAATGGCTTTCATGACACCGCTAACGCGGTGGCCACAGTCATCTACACCAAAGCCATGCCACCTCACCTGGCCGTGTTCTTCTCCGGGGTGTTCAACTTCCTCGGCGTGCTGCTCGGCGGTGTGGGTGTCGCCTATGCCATCGTGCACTTGCTGCCGGTGGAGTTGCTGATCAATGTGAACACCGGCCACGGCCTGGCCATGGTCTTCTCGTTGCTGGCAGCCGCCATCACCTGGAACCTGGGGACCTGGTACTTCGGTATTCCCGCTTCCAGCTCCCATACCCTGATCGGTTCGATCCTCGGCGTCGGTCTGGCCAACGCCCTGATCAACGACATTCCTCTGGCGGACGGGGTGAACTGGCAGAAAGCGATCGATATCGGCGCCTCCCTGGTGTTCTCGCCAATGGCGGGCTTCCTGGTCGCCGCACTGGTGCTGATCGGCCTCAAATGGTGGCGCCCGCTGTCCAAGATGCACAAAACCCCGGACCAGCGCCGCAAGCTCGACGACAAGAAGCACCCGCCCTTCTGGAACCGCCTGGTCCTGGTGATTTCCGCCATGGCCGTGAGTTTCGTGCACGGTTCCAACGACGGCCAGAAGGGTATTGGCCTGATCATGCTGGTGCTGATCGGCATCGTTCCGGCGCAATTCGTACTCGACCTGGGCAGCACCACTTACCAGATCGAACGCACCCGCGACGCCACCGTGCACCTGAGCCAGTTCTATCAGCGCAATAACGCGACCCTCGGCGAGTTCCTGGCCTTGGGCAAAAGCGTGAAAGACGACCTGCCCGGCAAGTTCCAGTGCAACCCGCAGCAGACCGAGCCAACCATCAATGCGCTGGTCAGCACCCTCAAAGGTGTTTCCGACTATCACTCGCTGACCGCCGAACACCGTATCGAAGTGCGCCGTTACTTGCTGTGCCTGGACGACACCGCGAAGAAAGTCGGCAAGTTGCCGGGCCTGGATGCGCGTGAGAAGTCCGACCTCGACAAGTTGCGCAAGGACCTGACCGCCACCACCGAATACGCCCCGTTCTGGGTGATCCTCGCCGTGGCACTGGCTTTGGGCCTGGGCACCATGGTCGGCTGGAAACGCGTGGTACTGACCATCGGTGAAAAGATCGGCAAGCAGGGCATGACCTATGCCCAGGGCATGTCGGCCCAGATCACCACCGCCAGCATGATCGGCCTGGCCAACATCTTCAGCCTGCCGGTGTCCACCACCCACGTACTGTCCTCGGGCGTGGCCGGCACCATGGTCGCCAACAAGAGCGGCCTGCAAGGCGGCACCGTGAAGACCATCCTGATGGCCTGGGTACTCACCCTGCCCGCCACCGTGGGCCTGTCGGCCGGGTTGTTCTGGCTGGCGTCCAAGGCGCTGGGCAGTTGATAAAACGCCCGCAATAAAAAAGGTGCGATCCGCGAGGTTCGCACCTTTTTTATTGCCTGACTTTAAATCCGTCACGGTCCAATTGTGGGAGCCGGGCTTGCCCGCGATTGCGCGGGGCCAGCCAAAACATCATCGACTGACACTCCGCTATCGCGGGCAAGCCCGGCTCCCACAGTTGATCTTCGTTTGTTAAATAGCAGGCAAAAAAAAGGGCGACCGAAGTCGCCCAAAATGCCTTGCGTGCCCCTGTATCCGAAGCGACTCAGCGCTTGTTGCGCTTATTCGCGTCTCTCCAGATAAAAATTCCAAACCCTGCAAAAAACATCACCATGAGGCTGACCGTCAGCACTCCGGCGAAGACCACATTGTCGAAAAACATGATCGGCCTCCTGCACTTGCCCTGTTGCGATAGGGCTAAGTTAATGGAGAACGCGGTTTGAAAAATTGACGGGGATCAATGTCGCCCGCAAAGGGGCGTAAAGAAAGGCAACTGCTGACCTGCATCAAGAGATGCAAGTCGCTTCAACGCTTTTTCGGTTTGTTCTTCGACTTTTTCTTGCTTTTGCCCAGCGGCATCGCCTGCTCAAACGCCTGGCGTACTTCATTCAAACGTTTGTCGTTGAGGTCGTGAATACGTTTGGCACGCTCGGCATTCAGGTCGATCAGCTTGTCATCATCACTCATGGCTTGGCTTACGTCGTGGCGGGATTGGCTCAATAATGCGGCCTCTCCTACGTTACGGCAAATTCAGCGCGCGACAAACGGCAGGTCATCGCCCAAAATCGCCATGTCTCCAGGTTCGATAGAAGCACGCTGATGGCACTGCACAACAACCTTCCCCCGCTGTTGGCCCTGCGCGCCTTTGAAGCCGTGGCGCGGCACTTGAGCTTTATCAAGGCGGCGAATGAATTGTCGGTGACCCAGAGCGCCTTGAGTCACCAGGTGCAAAAGCTCGAACAGTACCTGGGCAAACCCTTATTTATCCGACGCACCCGTGCCATTGATCTGACGACAGACGGTCAACACTATTACGACGAGATCCGCCCCGCCCTGGACGCCATCGCCGCCGCCACCCGAACCCAACGGGAAACGCCCAGCGCCACGGTGCTGCGCATCGGTCTGCTCGCCTCCTTTGCCACGCTATGGTTGGCACCGCGACTGGCAGGGTTTCTCAGCCGCTACCCGCATATCCAGGTGGAGCTGTTACCGGCGATTCAACTGGCGAACGTCGCTGCCGCCGAGGTCGACCTGGCTATCCGCTATGGCAAGGGAGACTGGCCCGACGTACAGGCCACACGACTGATGGCAGAAATCATCTCTCCCGTATGCAGCCCAGGGTTCAAGGCCAGCCAATTGCACAACGGCCCGCTGTTGATGGCCACCTCGCACCGCCCTTTCGAGTGGACGGATTGGTCTGCCCACTATCAGGTCGATCTGGAACGCCACCCTCGGGTGATGCTGCACGACTACAACATCGTGGTCGAAGCCGCCGTGGCCGGCCAAGGCATCGCCATGGGCCGCCACCATTTGATCGAACGCCGGCTCCAGGACGGCAGCCTGGTGGAAGCCTTCGATTGGCCGCCGTTTCACAGCGATATCGGCTACTGGCTGATCGCCCCTCAAGCACCGATCAGCGAAGCGGCGCGGTGCTTCAGCGACTGGCTGAAGGACGCCTGCGCCGACGCGTGAGTTTTTTCGATACGTCGTGTGAGATCTATCCGTTTGTCGCTCCATCGCACGACCGCCATGCTGAAACCTCGTCAACCCTGAGGATTTCGCCATGAGTACTTCCATCCGCCAACGTGTACAAGGCCTCGGCCTGAGCTTGCCAACACCCAGCCAGCCGATCGCCAACTACATCAACCACGTGATCAGCCAGAACCAGCTGTTCATCTCCGGGCAAATCCCGTTGATCGACGGCAAGCCTGCCTTTATCGGTCGGCTGGGCGAATCCCTCAGCGATGCCGAAGGCGCCCAGGCCGCCGAGCTCGCGGCGCTGGGTCTGTTGGGGCAATTGAGCCACGCACTCGGGGATGACCTGTCGCGGTTGGTCCGCACCGTGCGCCTGGGCGTATTCATCGCCAGCAGCGGTGACTTCAAGCAACAGAGCGTCGTGGCCAATGGCGCCTCGAATCTGCTGGTCAACGCCCTCGGCGACCAGGGCCGTCATGTGCGCACCGCTGTCGGGGTGTCCAGCCTGCCCGCCGGCGTAGCGGTGGAGGTTGACGCGATTTTCGAGCTGCAGCCGTGAGCCCGCTGGAAGTCCAGCACCTGCGGGACGACACGCCTGGCTGCCAGTCCGGCATTGTGCACTTCAACCACGCCGGTGCGTCCCTGCCCAGCCAGGCGACCCTCGACGCAGTCACCGAGCAACTGCAACGCGAAGCCCGCGACGGCCCGATGGAGGCCGGCGAACACGGCGCGGTGCTGGTGGAAAAAGCCCGACGCGCTGCCGGACAACTGCTCAACGCGCCGGCGTCTTCGATTGCCTTTGCCAGCAGTGGTTCGAGCGCCTGGAGCCTGGCGTTCCAGGCGCTGGGGCGGTGGCAGCCTGGCGACCGAATTCTGGTCGGGCGTCACGAATGGGGCGGCAACCTGGCCAGTATGGAACTGGCGGTGCAAGCCGGGGCCCGCGTGGAAGTCATCCCGTGTGATGACAGCGGCGCGGTCTGCCCGATTGCGCTGGAGGCGATGATCGATGACCAGGTCAAACTGATCGACCTCACCTGGCTGCCGGCCAATGGCGGCCTGATCAACCCGGCCCAGGCCATCGGCGAAGTAGCCCGGCGTCAGGGCATCCCCTACTTCATCGATGCCGGGCAGGCCGTCGGCCAGATACCGGTGGATGTCAAGGCGCAGCACTGCGATGTGCTCAAGTCGGCAGGCCGCAAACACCTGCGCGGGCCACGGGGCACGGCGTTGCTGTATGTGCGGCCGGAATTCCTGCACCGCCTTGAGCCGGCCCAGCGCGATGTGTTTTCGGCGCCCTGGAATGCCCAGGGTTTCGACCTGCGCAACGACGCCCGGCGCTTTGAAACCAGCGAAGCGTCCCTCGCCCTGCTGGCCGGTCTGGGGAATGCCTTGCAAGAGATGAATAGGCTGGGTATCGAGCGGGCATGGCAGCGGGTTGCCCAGACCAGCGAACGGATTCGTACAGCCCTGCGTCAGATCCAGGGCATCACCCTGCATGATTTGGGAACGGCCCACTCAGGCCTGATCGCCTTCAACCTGGCCGGTTGGGAGGCCTTCGAGCTCAAACGGCGACTGGGATTGAAGCGGATCAATATCGGCGCCAACGGCGTGGCGTATACCCCACTGGATATGCAGGCACGGGGTCTGAACAGCATTGCGCGGATTTCCGTCAGCCCGCTCAACACCGATGACGACATCGAGCTGTTGCTGGCGGCCCTGCGGGAGTTGCGCGACTAGGCTTTCGTACAGCACCTAGACTTCGACGTCCACCCACAAGCCCTGGCGCGGTGCGTCTTCGATCAGCGGCACCACGGGCACGGTGTTGTCGGCGTTAAGCTCGTTGCCCGGGATCGCCAGGTGCTGCTCCGGGTCTTCGTCGGCTTCGCGCCGGCGCTTTTGTTGCTCCTGCTGACGACGCTGTTCTTCGCGCAACAGAAAGGTCGACTGCTCGGCATCGCCCTTTTTCAGGTCGATGGTGCTTTCGTTGGAACCCGGCTGCACTGGCACCACGGGCGGTATATCCGGCTTCTGGCGCACCGGGTCAAGTTGTGACGTGACCGGCACAACGTTGACGGGCAGCATGGGTGGCAACATAAGGTTAATTCTCCTGGTCAACAGGCTGTCGGCGGGGCGCAGGCTGACTTGAGCGCCCGCTCGCCAACCTGTGACCCAGTCGACACTCGCAAGTGCCCGCCACCCGTCGATTCGGCTTCCGAAGCTTCACCCAAACGGAGTAGTTTTTGTCAGAGTCCTTTGGCTGGGGGGCTTGTTCCGTTAAGATAGTCGGCTTTTTCACGGCGGGAGTCAGGCAGCATGGCGCAGCAGTATCAACCGGGGCAACGCTGGATTAGTGACAGCGAAGCAGAGCTGGGGTTAGGCACCGTTCTGGCACAGGACGGCCGCTTGTTGACCGTGCTCTATCCGGCCACTGGCGACACCCGCCAGTATGCGCTACGGAATGCGCCCCTCACCCGCGTGAGGTTTTCGCCGGGTGACTCCATCACCCATTTCGAAGGCTGGAAGATGACCGTGCAGGAAGTCGACGACGTCGACGGCCTGCTGGTTTACCACGGCCTCAACGGGCAGAACGAACAGGTCACCCTGCCGGAAACCCAACTGTCCAACTTCATCCAGTTCCGCCTGGCCAGCGACCGCCTGTTCGCCGGGCAGATCGACCCGCTGGCCTGGTTCTCGCTGCGCTACCACACCCTGGAACACACCAGCCGCCAATTGCAGTCGTCGTTGTGGGGCCTGGGTGGCGTACGTGCGCAACCGATTGCCCACCAATTGCACATTGCCCGTGAAGTCGCCGACCGTATCGCGCCACGGGTATTGCTGGCCGACGAAGTGGGCCTGGGCAAGACCATCGAAGCCGGCCTGGTGATCCATCGCCAACTGCTCTCGGGCCGCGCCAGCCGCGTGCTGATCCTGGTGCCGGAAAACCTGCAGCACCAGTGGCTGGTGGAAATGCGCCGCCGCTTCAACCTGCAAGTAGCGCTGTTCGACGAAGAGCGCTTTATCGAAAGCGATGCCACCAACCCGTTCGAAGACACCCAGCTCGCGCTCGTGGCCCTGGAGTGGCTGGTGGATGACGAAAAGGCCCAGGATGCGCTGTTCGCCGCCGGTTGGGACTTGATGGTGGTCGACGAAGCCCACCACCTGGTCTGGCATGAAGACAAGGTCAGCCCGGAATACGCGCTGGTCGAGCAACTGGCCGAGGTCATTCCTGGCGTGTTGCTGCTCACCGCCACCCCGGAACAACTGGGCCAGGACAGCCACTTCGCACGCCTGCGCCTGCTGGACCCGAACCGCTTCCACGACCTCGCCGCCTTCCGCGCCGAGAGCGAGAACTACCGCCCGGTGGCCGAAGCCGTGCAGGAACTGCTGGACAAGGGCCGTCTGTCACCGGCCGCCCACCAGACCATCCAGGGTTTCCTCGGCAATGAAGGCGAAGCGCTGCTGACCGCCGTCAACGATGGCGACACCGAAGCCAGCGCCCGCCTGGTGCGTGAACTGCTCGACCGCCACGGCACCGGCCGCGTGCTGTTCCGCAACACCCGCGCCGCGGTGCAGGGCTTCCCGGAGCGCAAACTGCACGCCTACCCGCTGCCGAACCCGGACGAATACCTCGAACTGCCGCTGGGCGAACACGCCGAGCTGTACCCGGAAGTCAGCTTCCAGTCGCAACCGGACATCGAGGAAGAAAACCGCTGGTGGCGCTTCGACCCGCGCGTCGAGTGGCTGATCGACCAGCTGAAAATGCTCAAGCGCACCAAAGTGCTGGTGATCTGCGCCCATGCCGAAACCGCCATGGACCTGGAAGACGCCCTGCGCGTGCGCTCCGGCATCCCGGCCACGGTGTTCCACGAGGGCATGAACATTCTCGAACGTGACCGCGCCGCCGCCTACTTCGCTGACGAAGAGTTCGGCGCCCAGGTGCTGATCTGCTCCGAGATCGGCAGTGAAGGCCGCAACTTCCAGTTCTCCCACCACCTGGTGCTGTTCGACCTGCCGTCCCACCCCGACCTGCTGGAACAGCGGATCGGCCGTCTGGACCGGATCGGCCAGAAGCATGTGATCGAACTGCACGTACCGTACCTGGAAACCAGCCCGCAGGAGCGTCTGTTCCAGTGGTACCACGAGGCACTCAACGCCTTCCTCAACACCTGCCCGACCGGTAACGCCCTGCAGCATCAGTTCGGCCCGCGCCTGCTGCCGTTGCTGGAAAACGCCGACGACGGCGAGTGGCAAGCCCTGATCGATGAAGCACGTGCCGAGCGCGAGCGTCTGGAAGAAGAGCTGCACACCGGCCGCGACCGCCTGCTGGAGCTGAACTCCGGCGGCGCCGGCGAAGGCGATGCGCTGGTGGAAGCCATCCTGGAACAAGACGATCAATTCGCCCTGCCGATCTATATGGAAACCCTGTTCGATGCGTTCGGCATCGACAGCGAAGACCATTCGGAAAACGCGCTGATCCTCAAGCCCAGCGAAAAAATGCTCGACGCCAGCTTCCCCCTGGGCGACGACGAAGGCGTGACCATCACCTACGACCGCGACCAGGCGCTGTCGCGCGAAGACATGCAGTTCATCACCTGGGAACACCCGATGGTGCAAGGTGGCATGGACCTGGTGCTGTCGGGCTCCATGGGCAATACCGCCGTGGCGCTGATCAAGAACAAAGCGCTCAAGCCGGGCACCGTATTGCTGGAGCTGCTTTACGTAAGTGAAGTAGTCGCGCCGCGCTCGTTGCAATTGGGCCGTTACCTGCCACCGGCGGCCTTGCGCTGCCTGCTGGACACCAATGGCAACGACCTGTCGAGCCGCGTGTCGTTCGTGACCCTCAACGACCAGCTGGAAGGCGTACCGCGGGCCAGCGCCAACAAGTTCGTCCAGGCCCAGCGCGACCAGCTGACGCCACGGATCAACGCCGGCGAAGCGAAGATCACCCCGCAACATGCCGAGCGCGTCGCCGAAGCGAAACGCCGCCTGGCCGCAGACACCGACGAAGAACTGGCACGCCTGACCGCGTTGCAAGCGGTCAACCCGACCGTGCGTGACAGTGAACTGGTCGCGCTGCGCAACCAGCGTGAGCAAGGTTTGGCGATGCTGGATAAAGCGGCTTTGCGTCTGGAAGCGATTCGGGTATTGGTCGCAGGTTGATCGCTGCTTGAAAAAAGGCCCGCGCAATGCGGGCCTTTGTTAGTGGCTTTCAGGGCCTCATCGCGGGCAAGCCCGGCTCCCACATTTGGAATGCAATCCCCTGTGGGAGCTGGCTTGCCTGCGATGAAGCCATCTCGGTCTCAGGCCGTTGCCGCCGTAGCCGGCACCTCCACTGCGCCCAACCCCTCCTTCATCTTCCTGGCATCCCGCACAAAGCTGCGCGACGCCTGGAACAGAAACAACAGGGTCAAAAACAGCGCCACCGGAATCAGGTACATGGCGTCATGCAGCCCCACCGCCTTGTACGCCTCGGTCATCTGTTCTGCCCCCGCCGCATACATGGCCGAATGGGCAAAATGGTCGGACAAGCCACCGACCACAATCGGCCCCATGCCCCCACCCAGCAAATACAGCCCGGCAAAAAACAGTGCCATCGCCGTGGCCCGCAGGCGCGGCTCGACCACATCCTGGATCGCGGTGTACACGCAGGTGTAGAAGTTATAGGCAAACAGCCAGCCCACACTGAACAGCGCCACGAACACGCCAATCTCGATACGCCCGGCGTGCAGCGCCCAGGCCGTGGTGACGGTGGAGATGACCAGGCTGAACGCGGCGAACAGCAGCCGACCATTGGCGACGCGCTGGTGGATCTTGTCGGCGATCCAGCCGCCCAGGGTCAGGCCGACCAAGCCGGTCACGCCGACAATCACCCCGGTGGCGACGGCGGCATCCTGCAGTGGCAGCAGGAAATAGCGTTGCAACATCGGCACCAGGAACGAGTTACAGGCGTAGGTGGCAAAGTTGAAGCACAACCCGGCCAGCACCAACCAGAGAAAGGTCGGTACCGCCAGCACGCGACGAATCGGGCGGTCGACGCGTTCCTGGGAGACGTGCACGGTTTCCGCCGCGCCGCGTTTGGGCTCCTTGATGTAGAACATGAACACCGCGAGGATCAACCCCGGCACGGCGGCGATGAAAAACGGGGCACGCCAACTGTCGAACGCCTTGACCATCGCGCCGATGGTAAAAAACGCCAGCAGCAGCCCCAAGGGCAGGCCCAGCATGAAAATACCCATGGCCCGGGCCCGACGGTGCGCGGGAAACAGGTCGCCGATCAACGAGTTGGCCGCCGGTGCATAGCTGGCCTCACCGATCCCGATGCCCATGCGTACTAGCAGAAAGGTCCAGAAACTGCCGACCATGCCGTTGACTGCCGTCAGGCCGCTCCAGGCGAACAGCCCCCAACCCATCAGCTTGCTGCGCGAGCCGGTATCGGCCAGGCGCCCGAGGGGCAGGCCGGCGATGGCGTAGACGATGGTGAAGGCAGTGCCGATGATGCCGAGCTGAAAATCGCTCAAGTGCCATTCCATGCGAATGGGCTCGATGATGATCGCCGGAATGGTGCGATCGAAGAAGTTGAACAGGTTGGCGAGGAACAGCAGGAACAGAATGCGCCAGGCATTCGTCGCTTGGGTCGAGTTCTGCATGGGTCCGTCTCTTTTATTGTTATGAGTGCAGCGATGCCCGATGCATCCTGCCCAGGTGTCTGCAACATAATCAGGCGGGCGCCGGTTGTCTGTAATGATTCGTAAAGCTGATAGTGCGTAATTTCAGGCGGCGTAACGGGATTTTTCCGACTAAAAATATAAGTGCGCCCCCCTCTTCCAAACGGCCATGGCGCGATTAGAATGGCGAGCCTCGCCGTACACCCCTCTTACCTTTCTTAATGATGACGCCCATGTCCGAAGCCAGTCCGTGTCTGAATTGCGGTGCCTGCTGTTCATACTTTCGTGTGTCTTTCTTCTGGGGGGAGTGCATCTCGTCGGGCGGCACCGTGCCCGATGACCTGGTGGTGCAGATCAACCCCACACGCGTGGCGATGATCGGTACCGATCAGAAACCCGCGCGCTGCTGCAGCCTTGAAGGCGAAGTGGGCAAAGCCACCAGCTGTTCAATTTATGAGCAACGCTCCAGCCCGTGTCGCGAATTCGACGCCTCGTGGAGCCAGGGCGAACAGAACGTCGATTGCGATGCCGCCCGCGCCGCCTTTGGCCTGGCACCGCTGCAAGCCCCCGTCGCAGACAGCCTGCCCATCAGCGCTTAGCATCAAACGCTATGGGCTGAATGCCAAAATCGTTGAGAGCAATGTGCCATTATCCATGGCGAATCCCGCGAGGCTTCTATACTCGACGTCATAGGTCATCGCCGTAGGCCGTGACGTAAAGACGCTATGACGGGACATGCTATGGAATGGCTTGGTCTGCATTTTTTTACCGACCTTCCAGACAGCGGGCACTTATTACTCAATTGCAGTCATAACCCCTTTCTGGTGCTACTGGCGTACCTGGTCGCTTGCGCGGCGGGCTTCGGCACGCTGGACATGGCCGAGCGCGTCGGCCATGTCGAAGACCCCACCGCCCGCCGACACTGGCGCTGGTTGGGCGCCGGCTGCCTGGCCGGCGGTATCTGGTCGACCCATTTCATCAGCATGCTGGCGTTCCAGGCACCGATCGCCATTCATTACGAATTGATCACCACGTTCGCCTCGCTGCTGATCGCCCTGATCGCTTCGCTGTTCGCCATGCAGACCCTCAGCCATGCCACTCTGCGTTTCTGGCAGTACCTGCTGGCATCCGTGTGGATGGGCATCGGTATCGCGCTGATGCATTACGTCGGCATGTCGGCCATGCGCTCTCAGGCCCAGGTGTATTTCGAGACGAGCCTGTTTCTGGCCTCGGTGGGCATTGCCATCGGCGCGAGCCTGGCGGCACTCCTGCTGTCGAGTTACCTGCGCAACGGCGCCGGCGTGTTTCACCAACTGCTCAAATACGCCGCCAGCCTGGTGCTGGGCGCCGGCATCCTGAGCATGCACTTCACGGGCATGGCCGCCATGCAAATGCTGGTGCCCGCCGGCGCGGACCTGTCGCTGCCGCTGGACAACAACCCGATCCAGCTCGGCCTGTCGGTGGCGGTGATTACCCTGCTGGTGATCGGCAGCAGCATCAGCGCGGCGCTGGCGGACAAAAAACTGCAGCACAAGGAGCGCGATCTGCGCCGGGTCAACGCCCTGCTCAGCGAACTGGACCAGGCCCGGGCCTCATTACAACAGGTGGCGCATTACGATGCGTTGACCAGCCTGCTCAACCGGCGGGGTTTCAACCAGATCTTCGCGGAAAAACTCGCCGAAAAAACCGCATCCCACGGGATGATGGCGGTGATCTTCCTCGATATCGACCACTTCAAGCGTATCAATGACAGCCTCGGGCATGACGCCGGCGACCAACTGCTCGCGGTCCTGGCGGGGCATATCAAAGGTTCGATACGCAGCCATGAAGACGTGGTTGCGCGGTTTGGCGGCGACGAGTTCTGCATCCTGATCAGCATCCATCACCGCGACGAAGCACGACACCTGGCCCAGCGCATCATGCAGAAGATGAAAGACCCGGTGGAACTGGCCGGGCGGCGCATGGTGATGACCACCAGCATCGGCATCAGCCTGTTTCCCGATGACGGCCTGACCTGCGAAGAGCTGCTGAAAACCGCTGACCTGGCGCTGTACCAATCCAAGGACGCCGGACGCAACAGCCTGAATTTCTTCAGTTCCAACCTGAAAACCCGCGCCTTCCTCGAACTGCAACTGGAAGAAGAATTGCGTGCGGCCCTGCGCTCGCGCAACGAACTGGTGCTGTTCTACCAGCCCATTTTTGATATGAAATCCGGCAAGGTCACACGCCTGGAAGCCCTGGTGCGCTGGCAGCATCCGCAACACGGCCTGCTGGCGCCCGACCGGTTTATCGGCATCGCCGAAAGCAACGGCCTGATCGCCGAACTCGATCACTGGGTGCTGCGCCAGGCCTGTCACGACTTGAGTCGGCTATCGGACCGGGGTTACACCGAATTGACCATGGCCGTGAACTGCTCGGCCTTGAACCTGGCGCGCGACGAACTGGCCGATGAAATCGAAGACGCCCTGCGCTTCAGCGGCATCGCCGCCAACCGCCTGGAACTGGAAGTCACCGAAAATGCGCTGATGGGCAATATCAGCAGCACCCTGGCCCTGCTGCGGCAGATCCGTGCGCTGGGCGTGTCGCTGGCCATCGACGACTTCGGCACGGGCTACTCATCCCTCGCCTACCTCAAGCGACTGCCCCTCAACACCCTGAAGATCGACCGTTCGTTCATTCAGGACATTCCCAAGTCCACCGCCGACATCGAGATCGTCCAGGCCATCATCGGCATGGCCCACACCCTGCACCTGCAAGTGGTGACCGAAGGGGTGGAAACCCAGGCCCAGTTCGAACTGCTGCTCAAGCACGACTGTGACTTCGTACAGGGCTACCTGCTGAGCCCGGCGGTCCCCGCCAGCGATGTGATCGGCGTGATCCAGGGCATCGAAATGCGCAACCCGCTCTACCCCTTCAGCGTGGCCGGCAGCAAGGACGCGCCCGCACCCAAAGACCCTGCCCCGGGCCGTCCCGGCCCTACCTCGGTCGTCAGGCCAATTCGCTGACGCCGAATCTTTGGCATTTCGCCATCATTTGCCTAAAGAACGCCGACGAACGGCCGATTCATCGGAGTCCGGCTTAGGAATCCCCCTACACCACAGGGGTTTCACCCAATCGCCTCGGACCCAGACGCACTGTAAAGTCGCGAACTTTCATCCCGTGATGGCTTTTTGATACTTACTTGCCATCCGCTCAGGTACATGGCGCACAATGACTTCTAAAAATAACTCTGCCACCGTGGTATCCGACGCGTTGCCGACAGCTCCTGCGGACAAACCCTCAGGTTCAAAGTCATTGAGCAGTGCCCGTCCGCTGGCCACCCAGCAGTACCTTTATTTCACCGAGACCAACACCGACCGCATCCTCGACAACCTCAACGGTTTGCGCAGCATGGTGTTCCCGCGTCCGCCCCAGCCGGACGCCGACGGTGCCCCGCGCAACGAGCAGGAGTTTCCTTCGGTGTGCCTGATCGGCCTGGGTCGCTGCGGTTCGAACATCGCGCTGGACGTGGCGGAGTTGGTGTACAACGCCCGCAAGTTCTACCTGAACGAATTCAGTAACGAAGACAAATCGCCAGACAAGGGTTACAGCCCGGCCCAGTGGATTCGCAACAACCTGCGACTCGGCGGCGGCAAGGCCAGCAAACCGGTGTTCCTGGTGGAGCCGCTGGTAATGCTCGGCGACCTGGACAAGGACATCGCCGGGCGTATCCGCTTCTCGCGCAAGGGCGAAAAAAGCGGTTTTTTGCGCGACTACAGCAAGATGAAAATCATGGACCTGTCGGAAGTCCATGCCGGTGGCGCCGGTAACGCGCCGATTCTCGGCCAGTACCTGGCCAAGATCATCCTCAATAAAGACACTCAGCGTTTTTCCAGCCCTGACTGGAAAATGATCCACTCGTACCTGATCGACTCCTGCGGCATCAAGGCCAACCAGTCGCGTCTGTACTTTTCGATCTTCAGTGCCGGCGGCGGGACCGGCTCAGGCATGGCATCGGAATTCGGCCTGGCCCAGCAGCACTCGTACATGAACAAGACTTTCGACACCAAGCCCGCCGACGAGCACGACAGCAAGAGCGGCCACGCGTTTGTGTTCGAGCCGATCTTCACCAGCGGCATTTGCGTACTGCCGAACATCTCCGATCACCGCAGCGAAATGTCCGAGGCCTTGCACATCAACGCCGGACGGCTGCTCTGCAAATACCTGTCGGAAGAATGGGATTTCTCGTACAACTTCGCCAATGAAGACAGCAGCGAAGCCAGCGTGAAGGGCCGTATCCGCCCATGGAACGCCATGATGCTGATCTCCAACGACATCATGCGGTACGCCGAAGAGAGCGATGACGGCAATATCCAGAACATTGATGTCAATGCCATGGAAAAACACGCCAACCAGTACATCTCTCAGCAGATCTTCAACATCCTCACGGCCCAGGCGGTGACCACCGACTACGACCAGAACTACTTCCGTCGCGCCGGCATCGATATCGGCGAAACCATTCGACTGGACGCCAACGACCTGTTCATGAGTCTGGCCGGCCCGGTGGCGATTGCCTACGCCGAATCCGTGGTACCGGAAACCCCCACGCCTTCGAGCGACAAGTTCAAGGTATTCGAGAAAGAGCCCCAGCGCCTGAACATCGACGACCTGTTCTTCCGCTCCATCGACTTGCCGCACTTCAACAAGGTCACCCAGGCCATCGAAGGCATCAGCCTGCTGCCGATCGAATCCAAGCGCTACCGCGCGTCGCTGGAGCAATACAAGAATTCCGGCTATGACGCCGCAGCACTGCACGACCTGCATTTCTTCAAAAACTGCTCGTCGGTGGTGTCGATCGTGTCGCTGCCCAAGGACTACAAGCTGTCCTACATGGACCTCAACCGGCTCAAGACTCACCTCAACAGCCTGTTTCCCAACACCACACTCAAGCGCTACGCCCTGGTAATCGGCGCGTCGGCCAACCTGTCGCTGACCACATTGATCGCCAAGAGCCCGTGCCTGTCGGATGACTTCCTGACCCTGATCGTGGCCTTCATCAAGCGCTGCTTCGCACGTACGCCGTACCGCTTCGACGACACCCTGGACAACTCGATCCTGGACTTCATCATCCACGAGGACTTCGACGAGGACCGCATCGACGAATTGCTCAACGAGTTCGAAAACCCGGCGAAAATCCTCGATACCAATTGGTACGCGATCAAACCGATGTACGAGAAGAAGTACCGCGAGTTGATCAATGACAAAGAGAAGTTTGTGTCGATCAACGACATTCGCCTGTCACGGGACTGCGTCAAGAAGTCGATCAAGTACCTGCGCGAGATCTATCGTCATCGCATCGGCAAGACCAAGGTGATTTCGCTGAACAGCCATACCGGCAGGACCGGCTGACCGAGGCGCGTCCATCGCAGGCAAGCCAGCTCCCACACTTGGAATGCAGTTGAAATGTGGGAGCTGGCTTGCCTGCGATGACAGTCTGTATTGCAACAAAAATGTGTTGCCTTGCCACACCACGAAACAATTTCACAACCGTTTGGCCGCCTGACCAACTGTTCCCGTGACGTTTACGTCACCCTGATCTGTGACCTTTCTCTACGGCAAGATGCCATCACCGCACCGGCGGTTACTCCGCTACACACTTGATTGGCGCAAAGACGCGCACTATTTTGGCGCAAGACGTTCTCAGGCCGCCCTTTCCTGGATCAGGATCCAGGGTGATACCACTACCGCCCACAGGCTCGGATCGCGCTCCACCAGGTCCGTTGCCCGCGTCGCAGACACTTCGCCGAGGCTCCCGGAGGCCAGCCAGGCAGCGACTTTGTCGCGGTTATCCTCGGCCATCGCCTCGGCGGCTTCGATCAAATCCAGGCCCGCGTCGACCCACAATAGGGCACCCTTGGCAAAGAACGGTTCAAGCTCCTTCCAGGATATTTCGGCAGTTTCACCGAGCAGCTTGGCATAGAGGGTGCTAGGTTCTTGCGTCATGGGAATTCACCTTGGGAAAAAAACGGCGCAATCATAACGTCGTGCTTCAGACAGCAAAACCCAAGGCAGAAAAACCCAGTTGCAATTGAGTCATCGATCGAAAGTGTCAGGAAAGCCAAGGATTGCCCGAAACTCTGGCATCACCCCGCCGCAATTCTGTCTTTTTCTTTCATTTAAGCGACATCCCTGGGTTTTGCCCCCAGCAGCCAGCTTTTCAAGCGATCAGCCGGCGCTCTACACTGTACCGGTACAGTTGCCAGGGCACTGCCGGGGGGATATCCGGGATATCCGATCCGGTTCTGCAGCTCACAAGGCCGCTAGAACTATAAAAAAGACAACAGTAAGAGTGGAGCATTATGAATAAGGCTACTAAGCAGATTTCCAAACTGTTTGCCGCGATGGTCCTGGCTGGGGTTGCCGGCCATTCGTTCGCAGCCGACACCATCAAGGTCGGCATCGCCGGGCCTAAAACCGGTCCGGTAACGCAATACGGCGACATGCAATTCATGGGCGCCAAGCAAGCCATCGCCGACATCAATGCCAAGGGCGGCGTCGACGTCAACGGCAAGAAATTCCTGCTTGAAGCCAAGGAATACGACGACGCTTGCGACCCTAAACAAGCGGTTGCCGTCGCGAACAAAGTGGTCAACGACGGCGTCAAGTACGTGGTGGGTCACCTGTGCTCCAGCTCCACTCAGCCAGCGTCCGATATCTATGAAGACGAAGGCGTGATCATGATCACCCCGGCCGCCACCAGCCCGGAAATCACCGCTCGTGGTTACAAGCTGATCTTCCGCACCATCGGTCTGGACAGCGCCCAGGGCCCTGCCGCCGGCAACTACATCGCCGACTTCGTGAAGCCAAAAGTGGTTGCCGTGCTGCACGACAAACAGCAATACGGTGAAGGCATCGCCACCGCGGTCAAACAGACCCTGGAGAAGAAAGGCACCAAGGTTGCCGTCTTCGAAGGCCTGAATGCCGGCGACAAAGACTTCTCCTCGATCATCCAGAAACTCAAGCAAGCCAACGTCGACTTCGTCTACTACGGCGGCTACCACCCTGAGCTGGGCCTGATCCTGCGCCAAGCCAAGGAAAAAGGCCTGAACGCCAAGTTCATGGGCCCGGAAGGCGTCGGCAACGACTCCATCTCCCAGATCGCCCAGGACGCTTCCGAAGGCTTGCTGGTGACCCTGCCGAAGTCCTTCGACACCGACCCTGCCAACAAAGCCATCGTGGATGAGTTCGCCAAGAACAAGCAGGACCCGACCGGTCCGTTCGTGTTCCCGGCCTACTCGGCCATTGAAGTGATCGCCGGCGGTATCACCGCTGCCAAGACCGAAGACACCGCCAAAGTGGCAGCCGCCATCCACGCGGGTACTTTCAAGACCCCTACCGGCGACCTGAGCTTCGACGCCAAGGGCGACCTGAAGGACTTCAAGTTCGTGGTCTACGAATGGCACTTCGGCAAACCTAAAACCGAAGTTTCCCCTCAGTAAGCCAGGCGTTTACTGGACAACAAGCCCACTGTGAAAGCAGTGGGCTTTGTTTTACGAGGTTTATGGGCCTGACACCCGCGATCCGGGCGCTGGCTCACCTGAAAATCTTAAAACCGTCACCAGCGGTTCGCTGGCAAACGCTTTGTGCAAATGTGCTCACAGAACACAGCACAGGGCCGGAACATGACTCCACCAGTGAAATGCGTATCGGGTTTTTAGGAGCGCTGTAATGCCTGAGATCTATCATTTTTTCCAACAGCTGGTTAATGGCCTGACCATTGGCAGCACCTATGCCTTGATAGCCATTGGCTACACAATGGTTTACGGCATCATTGGAATGATCAACTTCGCCCATGGCGAGGTGTACATGATTGGTTCCTACGTGGCCTTCATCGCCCTTGCCGGGCTGGCCATGATGGGCATCCACTCACTGCCGCTGTTGATGACCGCCGCGTTCATCGCGTCGATCGTCGTGACCAGTGCCTATGGCTACAGTATCGAGCGCGTTGCCTACCGCCCCTTGCGTGGCAGCAACCGTTTGATCCCGCTGATTTCAGCCATCGGCATGTCGATTTTCCTGCAGAACACCGTATTGCTGTCCCAGGACTCCAAGGACAAATCCATTCCCAACCTGATCCCGGGGAGCTTCTCCTTCGGCCCGGGTGGTGCAGAGGAAGTACTGGTTTCCTACATGCAGATTCTGGTCTTCGTGGTCACGCTGGTGGCCATGCTGGGCCTGACGCTGTTCATCTCCCGCTCCCGCCTGGGGCGCGCCTGCCGGGCTTGTGCCGAAGACATCAAGATGGCCAACCTGCTGGGCATCAACACCAACAACATCATCGCCCTGACCTTCGTGATCGGTGCCGCGCTGGCCGCCGTCGCGGCGGTGCTGCTGAGCATGCAGTACGGCGTGATCAACCCCAACGCCGGTTTCCTGGTAGGCCTCAAGGCCTTCACCGCGGCGGTATTGGGCGGCATCGGCAGTATCCCGGGCGCCATGCTCGGTGGCCTGGTGCTGGGTGTGGCCGAAGCCTTTGGCGCCGATATCTTCGGCGACCAGTACAAGGACGTCGTAGCGTTCGGCCTGTTGGTTCTGGTGCTGTTGTTCCGTCCGACCGGCATCCTGGGCCGTCCGGAGGTTGAGAAAGTATGAGCAGATATCTTAAATCGGCGTTTTTCAGCGCCGCACTGGTATGGGCCGTGGCCTTTCCGGTACTCGGCCTCAAGCTGAGCATTGTCGGCATCAACCTGGAAGTGCATGGCACCGGTCCCGTGACCCTGGCCATCATCGCCCTGTGCTCGGTGCTGATGTTCCTGCGCGTGTTGTTCAGCCAGCAGGTCAGTGCCGTGTTCAAAGGCAACCGCGGTCCACTGGTTTCGCCCAAGGTCAGTCAATTCCTGACCCTGCCGCGCACCCAGCGCTACATCATCATCGCGTTGATTATCGCTGCGTTGATCTGGCCGTTCTTCGGCTCGCGCGGTGCGGTGGACATCGCCACGCTGATCCTGATCTACGTGCTGCTCGGCCTTGGCCTGAACATCGTAGTGGGCCTCGCCGGCCTGCTCGACCTGGGTTATGTGGGTTTCTACGCGGTGGGTGCCTACACCTACGCACTGCTCTCGCACTACCTGGACTGGAGCTTCTGGGTCTGCCTGCCACTGGCGGGCATGGCGGCGGCCACGTTCGGCTTCCTGCTGGGCTTTCCGGTGCTGCGCCTGCGCGGTGACTACCTGGCCATCGTGACCCTGGGCTTCGGTGAGATCATCCGTCTGTTCCTGCGTAACCTGACAGACATCACCGGCGGCCCCAACGGCATCAGCAGCATTCCCAAACCGACCTTCTTCGGGCTGTCGTTCGATCGCTCCGCGGCAGAAGGCATGCAGACGTTCCACGAGTATTTCGGGATCGACTACAACCCGGTCAGCAAAGTGGTGTTCCTGTACCTGGTCGCACTGTTGCTGGCACTGGCCGCCCTGTTCGTGATCAACCGCCTGCTGCGCATGCCTATTGGCCGCGCGTGGGAAGCGCTGCGCGAAGATGAGATCGCCTGCCGGGCCCTGGGCCTGAACCCGACCATCATCAAGCTCTCCGCCTTTACCCTGGGCGCCGCGTTCGCGGGTTTCGCCGGCAGCTTCTTCGCCGCTCGCCAGGGCCTGGTCACGCCGGAATCGTTCACCTTCATCGAGTCGGCGATCATCCTCGCCATCGTGGTACTGGGTGGCATGGGCTCGCAACTGGGTGTGATCCTGGCGGCGATCGTGATGATCCTGCTGCCGGAAATGATGCGTGAGTTCAGCGAATACCGCATGTTGATGTTCGGCGCCATGATGGTGCTGATGATGATCTGGCGCCCCCAAGGCCTGCTGCCCATGCAACGTCCACACATGGAGCTGCGCAAATGAGCCGCGAGATCCTGAAAGTCGAAAATCTGAGCATGCGCTTCGGCGGCCTGCTCGCAGTCAACGGCGTCGGCCTGACCGTGAAAGAAAAACAGGTGGTGGCACTGATCGGCCCGAACGGCGCCGGCAAGACCACCGTGTTCAACTGCCTCACCGGCTTCTACAAGCCGAGCGGTGGCAGCATCCTGCTGGACGGCCAGCCGATCCAGGGCCTGGCCGGTCACGAGATCGCCCGCAAGGGCGTGGTACGGACCTTCCAGAACGTGCGGCTGTTCAAGGACATGACGGCGGTCGAGAACCTGCTGATCGCCCAGCACCGTCACCTGAACACCAACTTCTTCGCCGGCCTGTTCAAGACCCCCGCGTTCCGCAAGAGCGAGCGCGAGGCCATGGAGTACGCGGCGTACTGGCTGGACAAGGTCAACCTGACCGAATTTGCCAACCGCCCGGCGGGCACCCTGGCCTATGGTCAGCAACGCCGCCTGGAAATCGCCCGTTGCATGATGACCCGCCCGCGGATCCTCATGCTCGACGAACCCGCAGCTGGCCTGAACCCCAAGGAAACCGAAGACCTCAAGGCGCTGATCAGCGTGTTGCGTGAAGAAAACAACGCCACGGTGCTGTTGATCGAACACGACATGAAGCTGGTCATGAGCATTTCCGACCACATCGTGGTGATCAACCAGGGCACACCACTGGCAGACGGGACGCCGGAGCAGATCCGCGACAATCCCGAAGTGATCAAAGCCTATTTGGGGGAGGCGTAACATGCTGCAGTTCGAAAACGTTTCCACGTTCTACGGCAAGATCCAGGCCCTGCACAGCGTCAACGTGGAAGTGCGCCAGGGTGAAATCGTCACGCTGATCGGCGCCAACGGTGCGGGCAAGTCGACCTTGCTGATGACCCTGTGCGGTTCGCCCCAGGCCTACAGCGGCAGCATCCGTTACATGGGCGAAGAGCTGGTCGGCAAGCACTCCGCCGAAATCATGCGCAAGAGCATCGCCGTGGTGCCGGAAGGCCGTCGCGTGTTCTCGCGCCTGACCGTGGAAGAGAACCTGGCCATGGGCGGGTTCTTCACCGACAAGGGCGATTACCAGGAGCAGATGGACAAGGTGCTGCACCTGTTCCCTCGCCTCAAGGAGCGCTTCAGCCAGCGCGGCGGCACCATGTCCGGTGGCGAGCAGCAGATGCTCGCCATTGGTCGCGCACTGATGAGCAAGCCCAAGCTGCTGCTGCTGGACGAACCGTCCCTGGGCCTGGCACCGATAATCATCCAGCAGATCTTCGACATCATCGAACAGCTGCGCAAGGACGGCGTCACGGTATTCCTGGTGGAGCAGAACGCCAACCAGGCGCTGAAGATCGCCGACCGTGCCTATGTGCTGGAAAACGGCCGGGTGGTGATGCAGGGCACAGGTGAACAGTTGCTGACAGATCCGAAAGTGCGCGAGGCGTACCTCGGTGGCTAAGAACCGGTAGCTGCGCAAACCGGATCTAAAATGTGGGAGCGGGCTTGCGGGGGAGCTGGCTTGCCTGCGATGGCATCACTGCGGTGTGACTGACACACCGAGGTGGCTGCATCGCGGGCAAGCCCGGCTCCCACACAAGCCCGCTCCCACATTTGCTTTGTGTGATCCTGAAGTTTTTGCGGTATTTGAAATTATTTTCGATGAGCCTGTAACGAAACCCAGCCTGCTTCCTCTAGTGGAGTAAGCAGGCACACAAGCCTGCCACCTCAACCCACTGCTGGAGATACACCATGACGACCAAACTGTCCGCCGCTACCCTTGTCCTGGCCCTCGGTTCCGCCCTGAGCCTGTCCGCCCTGAGCACCACCGCCCACGCGGCTGACGACATGCAAAAATGCTTCGGCGTCGCTGAAGCCGGCAAGAACGACTGCGCCGCAGGCGCCGGCACCACCTGCGCCGGCACCTCGAAAGTCAAGGACCAGGCCAACGCCTGGAAACTGGTCCCGGCCGGCACTTGCAAAACCACCCCAAGCTCCACCTCGCCGACCGGTTTCGGCCAGGAAGCGGCCTTCACCGCCAAGTCCTGACCCCCGACGCAGCCTGAGAACTGACGATGACGCTTTCACTCCCGCACCCCGTCGCACAGGCTCAGGCGCCCGGCCTCCCACGCCGGGCCGGGCTGGGGCTCAAGACCGAGCACTTTGTCGAAGTGCTCGAGACCGCACCGGATATCGGCTTTTTTGAAGTACACGCCGAAAACTACATGGTTGCCGGCGGCCCGTTTCACCATTACCTGGGGTTGATCCGTGAACGCTACCCGCTTTCACTGCACGGCGTGGGGCTGTCCATCGGTGGCGAAACTCCGCCGAACGTTGAGCACCTGACACGGCTTGCGACGTTGATCGAGCGCTACCAGCCCCAGTCCTTTTCCGAACACCTGGCCTGGTCAAGCCACGGTCCGGTGTTCCTCAATGACTTGCTGCCCCTGGCCTACGACAGCACCACCCTGCAGCGGGTCTGCGAGCACATCGACCAGGTTCAGATGACGCTCAAGCGGCCGATGCTGCTGGAGAACCCGTCGACTTACCTGCAATTCCAGCGCTCGACCCTGGATGAAACCGACTTTATCAGCGAGATCATCCGGCGCACCGGCTGCGGCCTGTTGCTGGACGTCAACAATGTCTACGTGTCATGCATCAACCACCAACGTGATCCGCAGGCTTACCTGGAGGGGCTGCCGCTGCACGCGGTGGGCGAGATTCATCTGGCCGGTTTTGCCGAAGACACCGACAGCCTGGGCGACCGCCTGCTGATCGACGATCACGGTGCGCCCATCGATAGCGCGGTGTGGCAACTGTACGAACAGGTGCTGGCACGTGTTGGCCCGATGGCCACGTTGATCGAGCGGGACAACCAGGTACCAGCCTTCAGCGTGCTGCACGCCGAAGCCCGACAGGCCGAACGGCACTTGTCGCAGGTGACCCGATGAGCCTTCAAGATGCTTTTGCCGGCGCACTGCTGAACCCCGAGCAACCATGCCCCGATGGGCTGTTCAGCAGCAACGGGGCCGACCCGGCCAGCCGCTTTGCGGTGTATCGCAACAATGTGCACAGCTCGTTGATCAACGCGCTGGCCACGGCTTATCCGGTGACGTTGCAATTGGTCGGCGAGACGTTCTTTCACGCAATGGCAGGCCTGTTTGTGCAGGTCTGCCCGCCGGCCAGCCCGCTGATCAACGAGTACGGCAGTGCGTTCGCCGCCTTTATCCAGGATTTCGAGCCCGCCGCCAGCGTACCGTACCTGGCCGATGTCGCACGCCTGGAACGCCTGCGAGTACGGGCCTACCACGCGGCAGACGCCCAGCAACTCGACCAGCAGACCCTCCTCCAGACCCTGCAAGGCCAGGAAAACCTGGGAAGGCTGCGCCTGCAGTTGCATCCCTCCGTGGCCACCTTGAATTCGGCCTATGCCGTGGTCGCGGTGTGGGCAGCGCACCAGACCGAAGGCGCCACCGCCAGCATGAACCCGTGGCAGGCCCAAGGCGCACTGGTTTTGCGCCAGGGCCTGACGGTCAAGGTGTTTTCCATCGATGGCGGATCAGTCGCGTTTATCGACAGCCTGAACCAGGGCAACGAACTGGAGGTGGCCGTGACCCACGCCTTGGAAGCCTCAGCCGAATTCGACCTGCATCACTGCCTGACCCTATTGATCAGCCACGATGCCATCACCCATTTACACCTGGAACAAAAGGTATCGCCATGAACACTGCCGCCCCCACCTGCCTGGTTAAACGGATCATTCAGTACTTTGAGCAAATCCCCTACAGCCTGATCGCTTTTATCGCACGCTTCTCCATTGCGGCGGTGTTCTGGAAGTCCGGCCAGACCAAAGTCGAGGGATTTGCCATTGACCTGATCAGCGGCACCTTCCAGTTCGGCGAACCACGCCTGGCCGCCTCCACACTGCCGCTGTTTCGCAGCGAATACCACGTGCCCCTGCTTTCGCCGGAAGTGGCCGCCCATATGGCCGCGTTTGCCGAGCACTTTTTTCCGGCCCTGATTCTGCTGGGCTTGGCCACGCGCTTCTCCGCGCTGGCGCTGATCGGCATGACCCTGACCATTCAACTGTTTGTTTACCCCGAGGCCTATCCGACCCACGGCACTTGGATCGCGATACTGCTGCTGTTGGTCGCCAAGGGGCCGGGCAGCCTGTCCATCGACCACCTGATCGCCCGCCGTGACCGTTAAAGACGGTCCAAGGCTTCGCCGCTGCGCTTGAACCAGTCCACCAAATAGTCGGCGAGTACCTGGGTACGGCGCGGCAGGCCACCCTGATAAGGGTGAACCAGGTACATCGGCATGCTCCGCGTCTGATAATCGCGCAGGAGCAACCGCAATCGGCCGTCAGCCAACTCCGCAGGTAACACGTAGGACGGCAAGCGCGCGATACCTGCGCCCACCAATGCGGCTTTCTTCAACAGGTTGTAATGGTTGGAGGCAAAGGTGCCGCTGACCTTCACCCGCAGCAGCTCGTGCTGCTGGTGATAAAGCCACTCCTCGCGCCCGCTGTAGTGGCTGTTGAGCAAACAGGTGTGGCCTGCCAGGTCCGCCGGAGTCAGGGGCTCACCATGTTGCTCCAGGTACGCGGGGCTGGCGCAGGTCATCTCGTGCCAGGCCAGCAGCGGCTTGGCCACCAGCCGCTCACTCTCGCTGGCTCCCGAGCGCACGCCCAGGTCGAACCCGTCCCGCGCAAGGTCCCGGTAGCTATTGTTGAGCTCCAACTCGACCTGCACCTGCGGATACTGCCGTGAAAATTCCAGCAACAACCCGTCGAAGAAGGTTTCACCCAGTGACACCGGCACCGTCATGCGCACCGGCCCGGCCAGGTCGTCCTTGAGCCTGGCCAGCGCCTGCCGGGCACGATCCACTTGGACCACCAGTGCCTGAGCCTGGGGCAACAACGCCGCACCGGCGGCGGTAAGGCTGAGCTTGCGCGTGGTGCGATGCAGCAATACCACCGAAAACTGCGCTTCCAATTGGCTGATGCGTTTGGACAGCTGGCCCTTGCTGCAACCCAACTGCTCGGCGGCGACGGTGAAACTGCCCGCTTCGACCAGCACGGCAAACGCTGCCAGATCATCCATTTCGCTCATGGATTGTTTCCATTTGAAAACCAAAGGTTGCCTATTAGCGCGTTTATTCACTGAAAAAGCCACTCTAGACTGAGCCTTCACTTACCTTTGGAGGAACAGCACGATGAAAATCCTATTGATTGGTGCCAGCGGCACCGTCGGCTCAGCAATCAAGGCGGAATTGGCGCAGCGTCACGAGGTGATCGGCATTGGTCGCAGCAGCGGTGACTTCCAGGTGGATATCAGCGACAGCGCCTCGATCCGCAGGCTGTTCGAACAGACCGGCAAATTCGACGCCTTGGTCTGTGCGGCGGGCAGCGTGAAGTTCGTGGCGCTGGGTGAGATGAGCGAAAGCGATTTCGAACTGGGTCTGCGCGACAAGCTGATGGGCCAGGTCAATCTGGTGCTGATCGGCCGCGAGTACGCCAACGATGGCGCCTCGTTCACCCTGACCAGCGGCATTCTCAACCGCGACCCGATCCGCACCGGCGCCTCCGCAGCCTTGGTCAATGGGGCCATCGACGCCTTTGTCAAAGCGGCAGCGATTGAATTGCCACGGGGACTACGCGTCAACGCTGTGAGTCCTACGGTGCTTGAGGAAGCCATGGGCAGCTACGCGCCCTATTTCCGTGGCTACAAACCTGCGCCAGGTGCCGATGTGGCGCTGGCCTACGCGAAGAGCGTGGAAGGCTTGCAGACGGGTCAGACGTTTATCGTCGGATGAACTGCGCGTCTGTCAGAAACGCCTGAAGCTGGCGGGTGGACTTGTGATGCATCGCCAGCCTGAGTAACGTGGCGGCACTTGTCAGGAGACCCCTTATGCGCGCCGCTCGTACCTTAGCCCTGTTTGCCCTGCTTCCGCTGTTCGCCGCCTGCCAGCTGTTCGAGAGCGAGCCGGCCAAACCCTCGCTCGCCGGCTTGACTCGCATGCAGGGCGAACTCACGGCGGTGGGTGGCAAACTGTTGTTTCAGCCCTGCAACGACCAACGCAGCTACGTAGTCAACGACACCGGCGGCACCAGCGTACTGCAGGAAGCCGCATCCCTGGCCGGCCAGCAAGGCAAGCTGTTCGCCGATCTGCGCGGCAAGTTCTCGGGGGTGGCAGCCGGTACCCAGGGCTCGGTGGAGTTGCAGCAGCTCTACCGCGTGGAGCGCTCGACCTCGGCCTGTGACGACCCGGATTTCAAGCGCATGATCCTGCGCGCCAACGGCCATAAACCGGCCTGGGCGATGAATGTCACGGCCAAAGGCATGGTGCTGGAGCGCGAAGGCCAGCCACCCCTGGCGGTGCCCTATGTGGAAGAACAGATCGGTGACGGGCGCTTCAACCTGATGACCGAGGCCAATAACCAGCACGTCGAACTGTGGGTCGCCCCGCAACGCTGCGTCGACAGCGTGAGCGGCAGCCTGCAGCACATGACCGCCGAGCTGCGTGTCAACGGCCAGGTGCAACGTGGTTGCGCGGCATTCGGCGGTTCCCGGGACGACTGATTCACCGCCGCTCTGTTTTAACATGACGGGAAACCGCCATTGGGGCTTATAATCGCCGGTTTGCAAAACAGCCGGCCTCTTTGTCCGCCGCCTACCGGATCCCGTCATGTTACGAATCACCGAACTCAAGCTGCCCATCGACCATCCCGAGGAAGACCTGCGCGCTGCCGCGCTGCAGCGCCTGGGCATCGCCAGCGATGACCTGCTCGACTTCACCCTGTTCAAGCGCAGCTACGACGCGCGCAAGAAATCGTCGGAGCTGTACTTCATCTACACCCTCGACCTGAACGTGAAGAACGAAGCGGCGCTGCTGAAAAAGTTCGAAAGCGACCACAACATCAACCCGTCTCCCGACGTCAGCTACAAAGTGGTGGGGCAGGCTCCGGCAGACTTGAGTGAACGCCCGGTGGTGGTCGGCTTCGGCCCCTGCGGGATCTTTGCCGGGTTATTGCTGGCGCAGATGGGCTTCAAGCCGATCATCCTCGAGCGCGGCAAGGAAGTACGCCAGCGCACCAAAGACACCTGGGGCCTGTGGCGCAAAAGCGTGCTGAACCCTGAGTCCAACGTGCAGTTCGGTGAAGGCGGCGCCGGGACTTTTTCCGATGGCAAGCTGTACAGCCAGATCAAGGACCCGAAATTCCATGGCCGCAAGGTGTTGCACGAGTTCGTGAAAGCCGGCGCGCCAGAAGAAATCCTCTACGTCAGCAAACCGCATATCGGTACGTTCCGCCTGACCGGCATGGTCGAAAACATGCGCCAGGAGATCATCGCCCTGGGTGGCGAAGTGCGCTTCGAGCAACGCGTGACCGACGTACTGATCGAAGACGGCCAGTTGAACGGCGTGGTGATCGACGGTGGCGAACAGATCCTGTCCCGCCATGTAGTGCTGGCACTGGGTCATAGTGCCCGCGATACCTTCCGCATGCTGCATGGCCGTGGCGTATACATGGAAGCCAAGCCGTTCTCGGTGGGTTTCCGTATTGAACACCCGCAATCGCTGATCGATGCCGCGCGTCTTGGCAAGTACGCCGGGCACCCGAAACTCGGTGCCGCCGACTACAAGCTGGTGTACCACGCCAAGAACGGTCGTTCGGTGTACAGTTTCTGCATGTGCCCGGGCGGCACAGTGGTAGCAGCCACATCGGAGCCAAACCGCGTGGTCACCAACGGCATGAGCCAGTATTCGCGCAACGAGCGCAACGCCAACTCCGGCATCGTGGTAGGCATTACTCCCGAGGTGGACTACCCCGGTGGCCCGCTGGCGGGTATCGAGTTGCAGGAACGCCTGGAGTCCCATGCCTACATCCTCGGCGGCAGCAACTACGAGGCGCCCGCGCAATTGGTAGGTGACTTCATTGCCGGCAAACCGTCCACCGCCCTTGGCAGTGTGGAACCGTCCTACAAGCCCGGCGTATCCCTGGGTGACCTCGCGCTGGCGCTGCCGGACTTCGCCATCGAGGCCATCCGCGAAGCCTTGCCGGCGTTCGACAAGCAGATCAAGGGTTACTCGCTGCACGATGCAGTGTTGACCGGTATCGAGACCCGCACCTCCTCGCCGCTGCGGATTACCCGTGACGCGTCGATGCAGAGCCTGAACGTTAAAGGCCTGTTTCCAGCGGGTGAAGGGGCCGGTTACGCCGGCGGGATCCTGTCGGCAGGCGTGGACGGGATCCGCATCGCCGAAGCGGTGGCGCGGGATATCCTCGGCATCGAGGCCTGAGAACACCGCTGTTCAAATGTGGGAGCGGGCGTACTCGCGAATGAGGTCTGTCAGTTGATGATGTATCGACTGACACTCCGCTTTCGCGGGCAAGCCCGCTCCCACATTGGGTTGTGCGTTGTATCAGATGTTGGCGCGCAGGATGCTGTCCGGCAGCGCCTCGCCCCGTTCGACACAAGCCGCAACAGCCGCGATCAAACCTTCCAGCGCATAGCCCTGTCCCACCAGCCACGCCTGATCGTAATAGGTGGTCGCGTAACGCTCGCCCCCGTCGCACAGGATCGCCACAATCGAACCGGACTCGCCCGCCGCCTTCATCTGCTGCGCCGCCACCAGCGCGCCAATCAGGTTGGTCCCGCTGGACCCGCCCACGCGCCGCCCCAATCGTTCGGCCAGGTAATGCATGGCCGCCAGCGACAACGCATCCGGCACCTTGACCATCGCATCGATCACCTTGGGCAGAAACGAGGCCTCGACCCGTGGCCGGCCAATGCCTTCGATCCGCGAGCCACAGTCCAGGCGCAGGCTGGCGTCGCCGCTCTGATAAAAGTCGAAGAACACCGAACGCTCGGCATCGGCGCACAGCACGCGGGTGCAATGCTGGCGATAACGCACATAGCGCCCCAGGGTCGCCGTGGTGCCGCCGGTACCGGGACTTGAGATCAGCCAGCTCGGTTCCGGATGCCGCTCAAAGCGCAATTGCTGAAAGATCGACTCGGCAATGTTGTTGTTCGCCCGCCAGTCGGTGGCGCGCTCGGCGTAGGTGAATTGGTCCATGAAATGACCACCGCTTTCCCGCGCCAGTCGTTCGGATTCGGCATAGATCTGCGTCGGATCCTGTACCAGGTGGCTCTTGCCACCGTAGAAGGCGATCTGAGCGATTTTCTCCTGAGAGGTGGTGGCCGGCATCACCGCGATAAACGGCAGGCCGAGCAGGCGCGCAAAGTACGCTTCGGAAATCGCCGTGGAACCGCTGGACGCTTCGATCACCGGTGCACCCGGCTTGAGCCAGCCATTGCACAACGCGTACAGGAACAGCGAGCGCGCCAGCCGATGTTTCAAACTGCCGGTGGGGTGGCTCGATTCATCCTTGAAATACAACTCGATGCCCGGCAAACCGGGCAGTGGCAAGGGGATCAGGTGCGTGTCGGCACTCCGCTGGAAGTCCGCTTCGATAATCCGAATGGCTTCACGGGCCCAGGGACGGTGATCGCTCATGGTGAGGTTCTCTAAAGGTTTTCAGCCCCAATCTTAGGAGGTTTCCTACACTCCACACAGATACAGTGACGACTCAATTGGACACACAATTGGGTGGGGTCAGAGCAAGGTTGGACGGCTCCTCCATTTATAACAAATAAGAATATAACTTTTGTTTTAACAACTAACAGTACGGGTTAGGGTACCCACCTATTGAACCTGGATTGGAGAGCATCCCGTGCCTCTGCGTAGCACTTTCACCCGTTTCTTCCAGCTGGAGGCTGCCAGCGGTCTGTTGTTGATCGCCGCCGCCGCGCTGGCGTTGATCATCAATAACTCACCGTTGTCGCACCTCTACAGCGCCTTCCTCGATGTGCCGGTGGTGGCCCAGATCGGCGCACTTAAAATCGCCAAGCCTGCCTTGCTGTGGATCAACGACGGCCTGATGGCCCTGTTCTTCCTGCTGATCGGCCTGGAGGTCAAGCGCGAGTTGCTCGATGGTCACCTGTCCAAGCCCTCGCAAGTGGTATTGCCCGGCGCCGCCGCGATTGGCGGCATGGTCGTACCGGCGCTGATCTACTGGGCGATCAACAAGGACTACCCCGCCGCACTGTCCGGCTGGGCGATCCCCATGGCCACCGATATCGCCTTTGCCCTCGGCGTGCTGGCCCTACTGGGCAAACGCGTGCCGGTGTCGCTGAAACTGTTCCTGATGACCCTGGCGATCATTGATGACCTGGGCGCGATCATCGTCATCGCGGTGTTCTATTCTTCCGACCTGTCCGGTGCGTCGCTGGCCGGCGCCGGTGCCTGCCTGCTGGCACTGATCGCGATGAACCGCCTGGGCGTGATCAAGCTTGGGCCCTACCTGATCGTCGGCCTGATCCTGTGGGTGTGTGTACTCAAAAGCGGCGTACACGCCACGCTCGCCGGCGTGACCCTGGCGTTCTGCATTCCCATGCGTACCAAAAATGCCGAGCCCTCGCCACTGCTGACGCTCGAGCATGCCCTGCACCCGTGGGTGGCCTACGGCATTCTGCCGCTGTTCGCCTTCGCCAACGCCGGTGTATCCCTGACCGGCGTGAGCCTGGAAAGCTTCACCCATCACGTGCCCATGGGCATCGCCGCCGGGTTGCTGGTGGGCAAGACCATCGGCGTGTTCGGCCTTACCTGGTTCGCCATCAAGACCGGCCTCGCCGCCCTGCCCAGCGGCGCCAACTGGGGCCAGGTGTTCGGCGTGGCCATCCTGTGCGGCATCGGCTTCACCATGAGCCTGTTCGTCGGCTCCCTGGCCTTCGTGCCGGGCGCCAGCGAGTTTGCCGGCGAAGACCGCATGGGCATCCTGACCGGATCGATCCTGGCCGCGTTGATCGGCTATGCCGTCACCGCGATGGCGAGCCGCAAGCACGCCTGAACCCTTTGCAGAAGCCGGGCAACCGGCTTCTGACTTCCTGCCTGCGACGGACAACATAGAGATGTTCACCTGATCCCCAAAGACCTAACCGATTGGGGGCGTCCTGCTACCATCCTCCGTCACGTAAAGACATTCAGTCTTCCGCTGGCCCACCTTGGCATCACTCTGACGGTCCTCGTCAGCCCAGCGGCCCAAAAATCCAGCAAATGATGGATGTCGTTCATACCGGACTCGATGGTAAAGCACGTCAAAAATTGAACGGTTTGCCAAAAACTAAAAAGCCGCCTCGGTTCAAACCGAGGCGGCTTCACTTCTCAGACCTTAAAGGTCATCGAAGCTGTCCCGAAGGAATACCCATACGTGATAAACACGCAGGGCATTCACGACGAGGTTCCACGTACGTCGTGCAAACTTGGACATACTCGGCCCTCCAACAGTTGGGCCTTACCTCCAGCACACTTACCGGAACATGTGAGCCTTTGAATGCTGTCATTGCGTCCTGTGAGGCGGCTGGGTTAGTAGGCCTTCCGCATAAATCCGGCACGGATTACTAGCCCGTGGCAGTTGGTCCAAAACCTTGCACAAAGACCCAGCACATCTACAGAATTACGATCGCAGAACGGCATCGATACTAGCTGAGCCAGCAAGTGGAAGGTGTGTCCAACAACGACAAAACACCAAAGATCACCCTCGTAAGTTATGTCCGTATTTTGCAAAATACTCCCGACAAGAAATGTCTCAGAAAGGATGATCTCCGCTCATCGGCATACCTTGCTACACACTTCGGCGAACAGTAATATCCCGCCCATGTCATTGCGTTCTGTGAGCATGCGAACCAAATAAAATCAGGCTCGCACTAAAAAACCGCCCTACTAAGGCGGTTTTTTAGTGCCTGCGATTCGACATTCAGCTACCCAAAAACTCAAAAACCCCAACCGGTCACCCGGTTGGGGTTTTGTTTTTCCACAAGCCGAAGCTTAGCGGGTAACGCGGCTGGTACCGTCAACGGTCATGATGCGCACGCGGTCGCCGATGCGGAAGATTTCATTCTCCTGCACAGCCTGCACGTAGGCACGCATGCTGCCGTCGTCTTCGCGAACGGTGATTTCCACGCCCTGGGTGCGGGTCAGGCCTTCTTCGGTAGCCGAGCCCAACAGGCCGCCGGCAACGGCGCCGATCACGGCGGTTACGATGCTGCCGCGGCCACCGCCGATGGCGCTGCCGCCCACACCACCGATGACTGCGCCAGCGGCGCCGCCGATTGGGGTCTTGGTGCCTTCGATTTTCACCGGACGCAGGGATTCAATGGTACCCATGCGCACGGTCTGCACACGACGCGCTTCATCACGGGAATACGAGTCGCCGGTCAGACTCGAGGCGCAGCCACCCAGCAGCAACGACAGGGTGGTAAAGCAGGCAACCAGTAAAACGGACTTACGCATAGCATCAACTCCAAAGGACAGGTATTCATTAGACGCTGCGGCTCGTCGCCTGTCACGGCAAGCCTGGCAGAAAATTGCTTTCATTCAGCCTGAGTACAGACTGAGCACCTCCAAAAACTGGACGAATGGTAGCCCAGTTTTTGTTCCAGGAAGTGTCCAGAGTAGTGCCAACAGTGTAGTCCGTGCAGTTCACGCCCTGAAAGCCTCCTGAAACAGAGACGTCGGCAGAACCAACAGCATTCAGCTGAAGTGACGAAAATGCCGGCTCAGGGTGCCAGGCGCTCGCGACTCCACTCAGTGCCCTGCAGGCGGTAATTCAGACGATCATGCAGACGGCTCGCACGGCCTTGCCAGAACTCGATGCGCTCCGGCAGCAAGCGATAACCGCCCCAATGCTCCGGGCAATCGGGCTGGGTATCGCTGAAGCGCTGTTCAGTGGCCTTGAGCAGGTCCTGCAACTCTTCACGGTCACGAATCACCCGGCTCTGCGGCGAAGCCCAGGCGCCCAGGCGGCTGCCCAGCGGGCGGACCTGGTAATACGCATCCGATTCTTCGGGCGTGACCTTGACCACTCGCCCCTCAATGCGCACCTGGCGCTCCAGGGTCGGCCAGAAGAAGGTCATGGCCGCAAAGGGCCGCGCCGCAAGCTGTTCGCCCTTGGCGCTCTGATAGTTGGTGAAGAAAGTAAAACCCTGGGCGTCCAGGCCCTTGAGCAGCAGGATCCGGCAATGCGGGCGACCATCCTGGTCGACCGTGGCCAGGGTCATGGCATTGGCCTCCACCGGTGGTTGCTCGGTTTTCACCGCATCGTCAAACCACTGGCGGAACAAGGCAAAGGGTTCGCCCGGGGCCTGGGCCTCGCTCAAACCATCCCGTGTGTAATCACGGCGCATATCGGCCAGTGCCTGGGTCATGCGGCTTTATCCTTCTGGTTCAACGGATCAGTTTTTGGCCTGGTCGTTAGACGCCGGGGCCGCCTTGGCCTTGGCTGGAGCAGGTTTCTTCGCAGCCGGTTTGGCCGGGGCCTTCTTAGCGGCAGGCTTGGCAGCGGCTTTCTTGGCCGGGGCCTTTTTCGCCGGAGCTTTGGCGGCCGGCGCAGCGGCAGGTGCAGGGACGTCCTGTACCGCAACCATTTCAGCGACCGGCGGCTTGCCAGAGTTGTACTTGTTCAACAGCGCCAGCATGGTGGTGCGCTGGGTGAACATGATTTCCATGCGGCGGTTCAGGGCGCGGCCCTGGTTACTGTCGTTGGCAGCACGTGGCATCAGGTCGCCCATACCGCGCAGCATCAGACGGTCTTGCTTCAAGCCGCTCAGGCTGAAGATCGACGCGATGGATTGTGCACGCTCCTTGGTCAGCACCTGACTGGCCGGGGCAGTGCCGGTGGCGTCAACGTGGCCCAGAACCAATACGGCGGTCTTCGGGTCGGCTTCGACAGCCTTGGCCACACGGGTGAACGGGCCGAGAGTGGATGGCAGCAGCATCGACGGGCGTTTCGGGTTGTAGGAACCGTCTACCGGGGCGATCACGACCAGTACGTTATCGCGACGCTCCAGTTGCAGGTTGCTGTCCTTGATGGCAGCGCGCAGGCGCGGCTCATAGTCGTCCAGCCAGGCCTGGGTGATCTTCGGATCGGGCATCGGCACGTTGCTCACGTCCACCTTGGCCAACGGCTTGGGCTTGCTTTCGAACGGCCACCACCAGTGGGTTTCGGAGTCGGCGTCGGTCTTGGCCACGGCAGGCGCAGCAGCGCCCGTCGGGGCTGGGGTTGCGGCCTTGAGATCGGCTTTCAGGTCGGCAGCCTTGGCATCGGCGGCTTTCTCGTCGGCGCTCTTGGACGAGAACGGCCACCAGCTGGAACCCGTCTCCGCCTTGGCAACCGGCGCTGGCGCGGCGGCAGGTGCCGGAGCTGCTGCCGCGGCGGCAGGTGCAACTGGCTTGGCGCCGGCAGCGGGTTTGACGTCCGGTTTGACGTCCGGTTTGGCGTCGGTCTGGGTCACTGCGTCCTTGCTGGCCGCCTTGTCGGATCCAAATGACCACCAGTGCCCGCCTTCGGCATCATTTTGTGGAGTTTGTGCGCAGCCAGTAATAGTGAGGCATAGCGCCAGTGCCAGGGACTTGTTCGATAACATGAGATATCCACAAAATGAGAAAAGAAACGGGGGTCTGGATGACCCGTTAAAACAGACGCTTACTGATGATTGAAGTTACAACATTTCGCGCAGCGTCTTTTATAGATGCCTTTGTAACAAAAAAATGTGAAACAGCAAGGGGTTTATAGACAACCGGCTAATATTCCGACCAACTTCTGCGCACGTGGATCCATAAGTACGTAAGGACCCAGGGTATTAGTCACAAACCCGAAGGCAACATCATATTCCGGGTCGGCAAACCCTACGGAACCACCGGCCCCAGGATGCCCAAACGCAAGCGGGCCAAGGCCGAACGTGGCATTTGGCAATTGCGGTTGATCCAACATGCAACCCAGACCAAAACGGGTCTGGGTCAATAAGGTTTTATCCGGCCCGATACTGTGTTCGCGGGTCAGTTCTTCGAGCATATCGGCTTCCAGCAAACTACCGTCCAACAAACCACTGTAAAAACCCGCCAGGCTACGGGCATTACCGTGACCATTTGCCGCTGGCTGCTGCATACGGCGCCATTCAGGTTTATTAGTGCTGGTTAGAATGGACGGTGGATTGGCAAATGCCCGTGTGGTCATGGCTGCAGGTTCACGCATCATTACTTGCAATAAACGTTGCGCCGCTTCGTCGCCCATGTTGCCTTTACTACGGGCGATATGAGCCACACGATAAAACTCTTCATCCGCCAGGCCCACATGGAAATCCAGCCCCAGTGGCCGTGCCACTCGCGCCACGATGGACTCGCCCGGCCCGCGCCCGTCGGCACGGCGCAGCAATTCCCCGACCAGCCAACCATAGGTGATCGCCTCATAGCCATGGCCTTCGCCCGGCGTCCACCACGGCGCTTCGGCGGCCAGGGTGTCGACCATCAATTGCCAGTCGTACAGGGCTTCGGTGGGCAGCATCTCGCGAACGGCCGGCAGCCCGGCCTGGTGGCAGAGCAACTGGCGCAAGGTAATGGTTTCTTTCCCGGCAGCGGCGAACTCCGGCCAGTACCTGGCCACGGGAACGTCCAGTTGCAACTTGCCCTCGGCCACCAACTGCAAGGCCGCGACGGCAGTGAAGGTCTTGGTACAAGAGAACAGGTTGACGATGGTGTCGCTGTGCCAGGCCTCGGCACCGTCCTTGTCGGCGGTACCGGCCCACAGGTCGACGACGGTTTGCCCGCCGATCTGGATGCACAGCCCGGCACCACGCTCCTGCGGGTCGTCGAACAGCGCGGCGAAGGCTTCACGCACCGCCTCGAACTGGAGCTCGTAATGACCTTGAATCTGCACCTAAGCCCCCTGGAAAAACCGTGTAAAAAGTGGCGGCCATTGTTCCAGCCCCGGTGGGTTTTGTGAACCCGTCAGCAGCGAATCAATGGCCATTGCCGGAGTGCCCGCCTGCATGCCCGGCGCCCTGCCCCGGGCCTTTGCCATCATGCCCCGGCTTGCCGCCTTCACCCACGTGCACGTCGCTCGCCGCCCTGGCTTTTTCCGCTTCCTTGCCCAGTTGCTCGACCGCCGCCAGGTTGCTCTTGCGCACGCTGTCGACAAACCCCTGAAACGGTACGTCAGTGATTCCCACCAGACCGAAATGGCCGTTCTCACCGTCCAGCAGGCGCCCCGTTACCGGCTGGTCCAGATACTGGAACCAATGGACGCCGACAATCGACGGCTCGGCCATGGCCTGCTTGAGGAAATTACCGTAGGCCGCGCCACGCTCTTCTTCCCGCGCCACTTGCGTCACACCGCCCCATAACGGCCCACGGTCCGCCGAGCCGAAGTTGAACTCGGTGATCAGCACCGGCTTGTCCAGCGCCCTCAGGGCGGCGAAGTCATAACCGTCCTGGGGTTTGAGGGTGTACATATTGAAGCTCAATACATCGCAATACTGTGCGCAGGACGCCACCGCTTCCGGTGTGCTCACCGCATAGCGGCCGCCCAGCAACAATTGGTTGGGCGCGTGCCATTTCAGTGAGTCGGAGATGGTCTTGAAATAGGCATCGGCGAAAGTCTTCTGGAAGTATTTGAAGTCCGCCTCGATTTCCGGGTGCTCGGCGCTGGGCATCGGTGGTTCGAAGCCCGGGTCTTCCATCAACTCCCAACCCGCCAGATGAATGCCCCAGGCTTTCGAAAGGCCTTCTTCATTGCGGTACTTGTCACGCAGTTGCTTGAGGAACGCGCGCTTGGCCGGTACGTCGGTGGTCATGCGCAGGGTGCCGTAGGCCAGGGCATAGCGGGACTTCGGGTCCTCGCCCGGGCCGGCCCACGCCAGTTCGTTGTCGGCAAAGAAGCCGATCAGCCACGGGTCGTCCCGGTGATCGCGGGCCGCAATGGCCACGGCCCGTTCGGTGGCCATGGCAAAACGCGGGTCGAACGGGTCGGGCATGCCGCCCCACCAGTCGGTGCCGGTGCTGATGCTGGCGTAATCGCCGACGATCGACAGGGGCAGCGTATAAGGCACACGGTCAGCCTTGGCCAGATGCTCGTCGCTCCAATTGCCCACGGTGTTGAAGCCCCAGGCCTGCAAGCGATCAAGGGTGTGAGTCACCCAGCGTCCCGAGTCGAAGCCTTCGCCGCCATAGGTACGCTGCAAGTTGGCGCCGTAGAAGTCGTACCAGCGCCCCGCCCCGAAGCTGCGGCCTTCACCCGCGCCGTTGCCGGTGCGGTTGTCGCCGCTGCCGTAGTACTTGTCGAAGGGGTCGCCGGCCTTGGGCAACCCGGCAAACATCCATTCACGATGGGCCACATAGGTCTGGCTGTCATCCGGGGTCACGGTGTTGACGCCCAGGGAGTAGAACGGATGGCCTTGCGGTGTCACCAGGTACCAGCGGCCGTCACGCTTCTCGGTGCGGAAGAACCCGCTGGCCTCGAACGCCGGGCCTTTGTTCCAGCCACCGTATTGGTCCAGAGCGGATTTATCCCGCGCGGCCAGCCAGCCCTGAAGCTGTTGCTGCTCCTTGGCGGCGGCGGCCTTGAGTTGCTCATCGCTGCTGACCTTCTCTGGCCAGCGCGCCCGGGTGGATTGACCGTAGGCATCCACCAGCTCGCTGTAGGCCGCCTTCAATACCGGTTCAACGTCCTGCACGCCAAAACGCTCCAGCAGAATGCTCTGGGCGACATTGGGCTTGAGCATCGACACCGTCACCGAGGCCACCTGGCTGCGGTCGATTTCTCCGGCACTGCTGCCCAGCAGCACGCGCTGGCCCTCCACGGCAATCGGCATTGGCGGGCCGGCCTTCATGCCCTGGCTCAACGGCGAATTGGCTTGCAGCGGAATCAGCAAGGTCTGGGCCGGGCCGGCCGGCAGGTCGACGCGGCTGACCAGGGTTTTGCCGTCACTGCTCTGCACCTTGACATAGAGGGTCAGCGCCCAGTCCATGGCGCTCTGGATACGCAGGCTCATGGCGCCGGATTGCGACCAGTCCCACACACCGGTTTGCGGGCTGAGCACCAGGCTCGGCTCGGCCGCCGGGTTGAAGACGATGCGGCGCAGCACTTCGCCCTCCGGCGTTTGTTCGGCGTTGTACTGCGGCAGGCTGGCATCCTGGGTCGCCACCTTGACCACATCGGCAGGCCGGACGAAGTTGAACAGCGTCTGTTGCCCGGCAGGCGCGGCCATCAAGGGCGCGGCAACCAGCAAGGCAAAAAGGGCGGGCAGCGTGCGAATCATACGAGCAAGGTTCTCCCAAACGGCCGATGAATGGCCTGATGACATAAAGCGTTGGCAGTGAGATAGACCACGCAGTGGGCGAATCCGCCCACGGTGGCTCAAGAAATTTCGCGCCTGAACGGCGGCAAGGCATTCAGGATAGCCTTGCCATAGCGTTGGGTGACCAGACGGCGATCCAGCAAGGTGATGGTGCCCCGGTCCTGTTCGGTACGCAGCAAGCGCCCGCAGGCCTGGACCAGCTTCAAGGATGCATCCGGCACCGAAATCTCCATGAACGGGTTGCCGCCCCGCGCTTCGATCCACTCGGCCAGTGCGGCCTCGACCGGATCGTCCGGCACCGAGAACGGGATCTTGGCGATCACCACGTGTTCGCAGTAGGCGCCGGGCAAGTCCACCCCTTCGGCAAAGCTCGCCAGCCCGAACAACACGCTGGAGTCACCGCCGTCGACCCGCGCCTTGTGCTTGTTCAGGGTTTCCTGCTTGGACAGGTTGCCCTGGATGAACACCTGCTTGCGCCAGTCACGGTCCAGGCCGTCGAACACGTCCTGCATCTGCTTGCGCGAGGAGAACAGCACCAGGGTGCCTTTGGAGCCTTCCACCAGGTCCGGCAGGTCACGGATGATCGCAGCGGTGTGCGCCGCCGCATCCCGTGGGTCGGCGTTGAGGTCAGGTACCCGCAACACACCGGCGTCGGCATGATGGAACGGGCTGGGCACCACGGCCGTCACAGCCTTTTTCGGCAAGCCGGCGCGCATGCGGAAACGGTCGAAGGTGCCCAGCGCGGTCAGGGTCGCCGAGGTCACGAGGCAGCCGTAGGCGACGTTCCATAGGTTGCGACGCAGCATCTCGGCGGCCAGAATCGGGCTGGCATTGACCTCGATATCGAACAACGCACCGCTTTCCGCCAGGGTCAGCCAGCGGGCCATGGGCGGGTTGTCTTCCGGGTCTTCGACGGTAAAGGCCGTCCACAGCTCCCAGTTGCCCTGGGCCCGGGACAACAGGCTGCCGAACAGCGGGTACCATTCTTCCGCCTGGTTGCTGGCGATGCCGATGTTGACCTCACCGTCCATGCCTTCCTTGAGCAGATCGGTCAGGCGGGTAAACAGGTCGGTCAGGCGCGAGAAGCCTTTTTTCAGCTCGATACCCATTTCACGCATGTGCTCGGGGATCAGCCCGCCGACAAAACGATGGCGTGGCCGCTCACGACCTTCCACGTCTTCGCCGGGCTTGAAGTCGGCCACCTGCTCGCAGGCGCTGAACATGAACTGCTGCTGGGTCTTGATCTCCCGTGCCAGCTCCGGCACCTGTTCGATCAGTTTGCCCAGGTCGCCGGGCAACGGGTGCTGGGCCAGCAGCTTGGTCAGGTTCTTGGCGGTGGACTCCAGCCAGTCGGCTGTGGAACGCAGACGCGTGTAGTGGGCGAAGTGGCCGATGGCCTTGTCCGGCAGGTGATGGCCCTCGTCGAACACATACACGGTGTCACGCGGGTCCGGCAGCACGGCGCCGCCGCCCAGGGCCAGGTCGGCCAGCACCATGTCGTGGTTGGTGACGATCACATCGACCTTGCCCATGCCCTCGCGAGCCTTGTAGAACGCGCATTGGCCGAAATTCGGGCAATGGCGGTTGGTGCACTGGCTGTGGTCGGTGGTCAGGCGCGCCCAGTCGGAATCCTCCAGGGCGGTGGGCCAGCTGTCGCGGTCGCCGTCCCATTTATTGCCGGCCAGTTTTTCGATCATGCTGGTAAACAGCTTCTGGCTGGCCTCATCCACTTCGATCTTGAAGCCTTCTTCTTCGAACAGCTGGGCCGTGGCGGTTTGTGCGTGACCTTCCTGCAACAGCACATCGAGCTTGGACAGGCACATGTAGCGGCCACGCCCCTTGGCCAGGGCGAACGTGAAGTTCAGGCCGCTGTTGCGCATCAGGTCGGGCAAGTCCTTGTAGACGATCTGCTCTTGCAGGGCGACGGTGGCGGTGGCGATCACCAGGCGCTTGCCGGCGGCCTTGGCGGTGGGGATCGCAGCCAGGCTATAGGCCACGGTCTTGCCGGTACCGGTGCCGGCCTCGACGGCCACGACCGCGGGCTCACCCTCGCGGCGGCCTTCGTCGTCGGTGTCGATATCCCCGAGGACCTTGGCCACTTCGGCGATCATCAGGCGTTGGCCGTAGCGCGGTTTCAAGCTCTTGGCTTCGAGAAAACGCGAATAGGCGCCCTGGATCGTGGTTTTGAGTTCAGTGCTGATCATGAATAGTCGGGCGCAAAAAAACGCTGGATAAATTTTCAGTGGTTCGGATCGGCGGCTATCATACCCCGCTAATGAATCCCGCGCAGAACGGAGTACCTCAATGACCGTGTTCAGCTTCGCTTATACCCTGCATGTACTGGCCGCCCTGATCTGGGTCGGCGGCATGTTTTTCGCCTGGATGATCCTGCGCCCCGCCGCTGTGGCGGCACTTGAGGGCCCTGCCCGGCTCAAGCTGTGGGCAAATGTGTTTCAACGTTTTTTTGTGTGGGTGTGGGTCGCCGTGGCGATTTTGCCGATCAGCGGTGTTGGCCTGCTGCAATTGCGCTTCAACGGTTTCGAGACCGCGCCGCGTTATGTGCAGGTGATGATGGGGCTGTATCTGGTGATGACGGCGCTGTTCATCCGCATCCAGGCACTGAAGTTTCCGGAACTGCGCGCCGCGGTGGCGGCCGAGGATTGGCCGGCGGGGGCTGCGGTGTTGGGGCAGATTCGCAGGTTGGTGGGAATCAACTTGATCGTCGGGCTTCTGGTGGTCGCGGTGGCTTCGGCTCGACCGATGTTTTGAAGCGATCTTGAGATGGCTATCGCCGGCGAGCCGGCTCCTACAGTTGATCGTATATAACCTGTGGGAGCCGGCTTGCCGGCGATGGCGTCTTTACAGACGCTGAATAGTCACAGCACCCGCAGGCCCGGCCGGCCCCGGTTGCCCTTCCAGACCCGGACGGCCCTTTTCGCCGCCGTCGGCGCGGTACACCAGGCAACCTTTGGACTGGCCGCCACGGCCCGGTTTGCCGGCCGTGCCTGCCAGGCCGCCGGCGCCGCCTTCGACCCAGACCTTGATGCGTTCGACGGGAAAGTCCTGCGGCAACTCGACCCGTACCTGAGCGCCGGCTGCGCCCGGCAGGCCGTCGCCGCCGTTGTCACCATTGGCCCCGCGACCGGCCGAACCCCAGGTGCATCCAGGATCCGCGCCGTTGGCGCCATCCAGCCCGGCATAGCCCTGGGCACCGGCACCACCCCGGGCATCCACCGACAGCACCTCGGCGCTCAGCGCATCGATACGCAAGGTGAGATCACGTCCGGGCTTGGCCGGTTTTTCATGGGTACCGGGAGCGCCACGGGAAGTGATCTGACTGCCTTGATCCAACTGTGCATGGCGCACCTGCAATTGCAGCCCGGTGCCGCCCGGAGCAATGGCGATCCGCGCATCACGCCCCAAGTGAAGTTCTTCCACCGTCACCTGGCTGATGGTGGCCGGAATCAACAAGGTGCCGTAGTCCGCCACGTCCAGGCGCTCGAGTTGCAACACGCTGGTACTGCTGGGCAGGCGCATCAGTGAGTTGGTTTCCACACTGACGGTCTGGGCCAGGGCTACAGGACTGGCCAGCAGGGCCAACAGAAAAACCTTACGCATGATTGGCCTCCCGGGTTACTTCATCGACAGTGATTTCATTCGCAGCCACAGGCGCCGACAGGCCCTGCACATGGAACATTCCGACCAACAGGATCTGCAAACGGTCACGCCAGGGATGGGCACGGTGTTTGACGCTGGCGTTGAACAGCAGCAACTCCAGCAGGTGGGTGAGGAACAACAGACTGCCGGCCAGGCTGACCAACAGGTGGAACGGATTGGGCAACGGCTGGAACAGATTGACCAGCACCACGACCCAGAACAGCAACGTCAGAAACTTCCCCAGCCCCCAAAACACCTTCATCCCGCATGCCCCCTGCACATTATTCTTTGGGCGCACAGTACCGACTTCTGCGGGCGATTTGCCAGTGAAGGATTAAAAAACTTGATAAAGGGCCGGTTTGGCCGCGATTTCGCCGAGGATCGCCAGCAATGCCCCTGTGGATCCCACAGGGGCAAGGGCCGTCAGCGGTTGATCTGAATTTCCACGCGACGGTTCAAGGCGCGGCCTTCAGCGGTTTTGTTGTCGGCCACCGGATGGCTTTCGCCGGCACCGGTCACGGACACGAAATTGCTGCGGGGCACGCCGGAGCCGATCAGGTAGTCGGTCACCGAGTGAGCGCGTTTTTCCGAGAGTTTCTGGTTGTAGGCGTCTTTACCCACGCTGTCGGTATGACCACTGACCCGCAACCGGGCACTCGGCGCTTCCTGTTTCAGGCGGGTGGCGACGGCGTCGAGCTTGGTTTTGTCCGCCTGCGTCAACCTGGCCGAGTCGAACTCGAAGTGCACGTCCCGAATCACGATGGTTTCTTCCTTGACCACGACCACCTCTTCGACCACCGCCGGTGTCGGCGTGGGTGGGCAGCCGTTGGTATCGACCTGTACGCCTTTGGGGGTGCCCGGGCACTTGTCGCGGCTGTCTGGCACACCGTCGCCGTCTTCGTCACCGTCGCCGTGGACCCAGCAATAGGCGCCGGCCATGCCGCCGATCAGCAGCGCACCGGCACCGGCGTACGCCGAGCTTTCAGTGGCGCCGATCGCCGCACCGGTCACACCGCCCACGGCGGCGCAGGTGGGCCAATCGGTTTTTTGCAAGCCTGCGCAACCTGTCAATACTCCGGTTAGCAGAACCAAGGGTAGAGCTGTCCGCATGATGCTCATCTGATTTCTCCTGAGGGGATCGGCGGGGGCCGATGGGTGGAGTAAAGACGGCTCTTTTCATCTGCGCCACTACGCCACGCCCCCGTATTCATTGAGGATCACGGCTTTTGTCAGACTTTTCCGCGCCGCCCGCTCTAGGCCCGCACGCTCAGCCGCGCTAGTCTCTACGGTCCTGATGTGAGGATCTCTGATGACCGCCGGCATTTCTTCCCGTACACCCCAGCAAGCCCTGGCCGCCCTGCTCGATTTGCACTCGCCCAAACGCCTGCTTTTGTTGGGCGCCAGTCAGTTCCCGGCGCTGGAGGCATTTCAAGCCGCGCATCCCGAGACCGAGGTGGCCGTTGCACCGCCCGGGCCGCTGCCGGCGGAACTGGCGGCGCGGCGCTTTGACCTGGCGCTGGTGGTCGACTGCCTGGAGCACCTGTCAAAACCACAGGGCCTGACCTTGCTGGGCGGCATTCGCAACCTCAATGCCAGCCGCATTGCGGTGCTGGTGGACCTGGGCGCCTGCGACTGGAAAGACACCGACTTCTTCTCCCTGGCCCTGCAGGCCGGCGAGCGTTTCCAACGGGACGAGCAGGTTCTGACGCTGTTCACCTACGATCTGCTTGACTATAAACAGGTGCCGGACTGGCTCAACGCCCGCTTCTGGGCCAACCCGGAAAACTTCGGCAAGTATTGGTGGTAACCCGATGAGTACATCCATTTGCCCCTGCGGCAGTGGCAACCTGCTGGATGCCTGCTGCGGCCACTATCACGCTGGCCACCCCGCGCCCTGTGCCACCGCGCTGATGCGCTCGCGCTACAGCGCCTATGTGCTGGGCCTGGTCGACTACCTGGTCGCCACCACCCTGCCGGCGCAACAGGCCGGGCTGGACCGCGACGCCATCGGCGCCTGGAGTGCCCAGAGCACCTGGCTGGGCCTGGCGGTGGAAAGCTCCGAAGTATTCGGCGGCCAGCCGGAACACGCCTTTGTGACCTTCACCGCGCGCTGGCATGACAGCACCGGCGAACATAGCCACCGCGAGCAGTCTTCTTTCGTACAGAATGAGGGGCGCTGGTACTTCATCGACCCGACCGTGGAGGTGAAAGCCGGACGCAACGACCCGTGCCTGTGCGGCAGTGGTCAGAAATTCAAGAAGTGCTGTTCCGGCTACTTCTAACTCCCCACAGGACAGACGCCATGCTTCGGATCTACAGCTTGATGCTGGCGCTGACCTTCGGCCTGAGCGGCTGCGCGTCGTGGTTCGAAGACAACCCGCCACCGCCCCACGTATCGCTGGTGAAAGTCGAAGTGGTACGGGCCAAGTTGCTCCAACAGAAATTCAAACTGTACTTTCGTGTGGACAACCGCGACGACGCCGACCTGACGGTGCGCGGCCTGATCTACAAGGTCACGCTCGACGATTTCGTGCTGACCGAGGGCGAGTCCAACGAGTGGCTTACCGTGCCGCCCCGTGGCCATGCTTTTTTCCGGATTACAGTGCGCACCAACCTCTGGCCGCAGATCCGGGATGTGGTGCAGATGCTGAAAAATCCCGATCACCCCGTGCCCTATCGCCTGGAAGGTGAACTGAAAACCGGATTATTCATCGGTAATGACGTGCAGGTAGCCCACAATGGCGAGATAATCCCCGGCGATTTTATTCCGGAGCGACATCGATGACTCAGCAACCCCATGTCCATGGTCCCGACTGCAACCACGATCACGATCACCATGATCACGACCACGGCCATGTCCACGGCCCGAACTGCGGCCACGCTCACCACGAGCCCGTGCGCAACGCCCTGAAGGACGTTGGCCGCAACGATCCTTGCCCATGCGGCAGCGCGAAGAAATTCAAGAAGTGCCACGGGGCCTGATGCCCTGACTCAGGCTGTGAGCGGGCTTGTTGTGGTGAGCAAGCCCGCTCCCACATTTGGATGGCATTTCAAATTCAGGCTCTGCGTTGAAACAACAACGCCACTTCAAGCCCTCCGCCTTCCCGATTCCTCAAGCTCAACGTCCCCTCATGCGCCCTCGCGATGGTATGGGCAATGCTCAACCCGAGCCCGTACCCGCCGGTTTCGGCATTGCGTGAACCCTCGACCCGATAAAACGGCTCCATCACCTGTTCCAGTTGTTCCTGGGGAATCCCCGGCCCGCGGTCGCTGATGACGATCGTCAAGGTATCCGCCTGATCCTCGACCCGCACCACCACTTCACTGCCATACCGCACCGCGTTTTCCAGCAGGTTCTGCACGCAGCGTTTGAGGCTGCGCGCATAGCCCGGCAGTGGTTGTCTGGCGCGGCCTTCGATACGCACGGTTTCGCCCACGTCTTCCAGGTCCGCCTGCAAACTTTGCAGCAAGGCGTTGATGTCGATGTTCTGCCGCGTCTCGTTGATTTCGCCGCTGCTGACGAAGTCCAGGGTGCTGGACACCATGTGTTCCATTTCTTCCAGGTCGCTGCGAAAACGCTCTTTGGTGCGGTTGTCTTCCAGCATTTCGGTGCGCAGACGCAGGCGCGTGATGGGTGAGCGCAGGTCGTGGGAAATCGCCGCAAGAAAGCGTGTGCGCTCGGCAATGTTCGCAATCAGCCGCTGCTGCATGGCATTGAAGGCCTGGGCGGCACGGCGCACTTCCGTGGGGCCGTCCACCGACAGCGGCGGGCGCTGGATATCCCGGCCCAGGGCTTCGGCGGCCTTGGCCAGGGCATTGAGTGGACGGATCGCCAGGCGCACCGCCACCAGGGCGATCACCACCAGCACCAGCACCCGCAGCAGGTAGATACGCATCACGTAATCGAACAGCAGGTCCAGCGGTGAGGTGCTGGTCCAGCCCTGCTCCTCGCAGGCATCGACCTGCAACCAGCGTCCGTCGGGCAGGCGCAGGTCGATGAGGAATTGTCCCACCACCGGCCTGGAACCCAGCAGGGTCGAAAGCCCGGCGGTCTGCCCGTCGCCATCCACCAGCGACAGGCGCAACAGGATCAGGGTCTGGGCATAGCCGGTCTTCTCTGACAGCACTTTTTTGATCAGGCGTTCGGTGGGCCGGTCACTGTCGTGCAGTGTGCTCGGGGTGTTGCTGGCCTGCTCGCTGAGGGTGAGGCGGAAGTTCGGTGTGTCGAGCAACTTGATCAGTTGGTCCGCCTGCTGCGGATCGCTGTGCACCAGCCGTACCACGTCCGCCAGGCGGGTGGCGATCAACCGCGCGGGGATCTCCAGCACCTGGCCATGCCGCCGGTCGTACCAGATGCTGCTGGTCAGGGCCTGCGCGGCGAGCATGCCACTGACCAGAATCAGCACCAGCCGCCCGAACAGCGAGCGCGGCAGCAGCCTCACGGCTCCAGCACCACATCATCGGCGGTGAGCATGTAGCCCTCGTTGCGCACGGTCTTGATCAGGCCCGCCGGCAGTTGCGAGCGCAGGCGGCTGACGCACACATCGATGGAACGGTCGAACGGTGTGCTGTCCTTGTCGAACACGTGGTTGAGTAGAAAGTCGCGGCTCAGCGGGCGGTTGGGGTGCTGCAGCAGCAGACGCAGCACGCGGTAATCCGAATTGCCGAGGCTGACCACCACGCCCTCCGGCGACAGCAGTTGCCGGGCGCGGGTGTCGAGTTGCCAGCCGGCGAAGCGGATGCTCGGCGCTTCATCCAGGCGTGCGCGGTCCGGGAAGCTCTGCACACGGCGCAGCACCACCTTGATGCGCACCAGCAACTCCCGTGGGTCGAAGGGTTTGGGCAGGTAGTCATCGGCGCCGATCTCCAGGCCGACGATGCGGTCGATCAACGAGCCCTTGGCCGTCAACATCACCACGGGTGTGTTGGAACTTACCCGCAGCTCGCGGCACAGGCTCAGGCCGTCTTCGCCGGGCAGCATCAGGTCGAGGACGATCAGGTCGATGACGTTCAACTCCAGGCGCCGGCGCATTTCCTTGCCGTCGGCAGCGGTGGACACCTGGAAGCCGGCGTCGCTCAGGTAGTCGCAGAGCAGTTGGCGGATTTGCGGGTCGTCATCGACGATCAACAGGTGGTCTTGCTTGGCCATGGGCAGTCAATCCGAAAAACAATGAAACGCAGCAAATAGCGGAAAGTTCAGCCAGCCGCGCAGGCAAATGTAATGGAATGTTGTGGGAAACCCTAATCACGCATCAGCAATACAAACCCGGGGTATGGCAGGCGAAATCGCTCTTTAGACTACCGAACCTAAATGAGAGTAATTGTAATTTAGACTCGGAAGCCTCCCATGTCATTGCCCACACCTCGCAGCCACACGCTGCACACCACCCTGGCACCGATGTTCGGCCTGCTGGCCGCCGGCAGCGTCGTACCTGCTGCCTTTGCGGATGCACCGACGGTCAAGTCCAACGATTCGGTGCTGAGCCTGCCGGAAATCAAGGTCGATGGTGAAGCCACTTCCACCTTCAAAGTGGACCGCGTGACCTCGGCCAAAATCAGCCAGCCGCTGCTGGATGCGCCGCAGAGCGTGACCATCGTGCCGCAACAGGTGCTCAAGGAGCAAAACGCGCAGACCCTGCAGGAAGTGCTGCGCAACGTACCGGGCATTACCTTTATGTCCGGCGAAGGCAACCTGGGCTGGGGCGACCTGTTTTCGATCCGCGGGTTTTCTTCCGAGCAAAGCCTGACCGTCGACGGCGTGCGCGATGCCGGCATGTCGACGCGTACCGATACGTTCAACCTGCAACAGGCCGAAGTGTTCAAGGGCACCGGCTCCATCGAGTCCGGTGTGTCGGCGGTGGGCGGCAGCGTCAACCTGGTCAGCAAGGAAGCGCACCTGGGCGATGCCAACAAGGTCTCCGCCGGGATCGGCACCGACAGCTACCGTCGCCTCACCGCCGACCTGAACAAGCAACTCAACGACACCACCGCCGTGCGCATCAACTTGATGAAGCACTACAACCAGGTGGCCGAGCGTGACAACGTGGACTACGACCGCTGGGGCATCGCGACTTCGTTCGGTTTCGGCCTGGGCACCGATACGCGGCTGTTCATCGACACCTTCTATCAGAAAGACACCAACACCCCGGACGGCGGCGTGCCCATCCAGCGCGGCACCAACGGCGACCGCATGCCCGGGGTGAAACGCTCCAACTGGTATGGCGATTCCCACCTCTATACCCAGCAGAACAAAACCACCTCGCTGACCGCGCGCCTGGAACATGACTTCGACTGGAACGACGCCAACCTGCGCAACCAGACGCGCTGGGAACGCAGCGACAACTTCGCTGTACTTTCCCCGGCGCGCTTCTTCGCCGCCAATGCCAACGGCCAGAAAACCTGCACCGGCACTCGCTGTGCGACCTTGGGTTACACCGGTGTAGGACCACTGAGCCAAGTGCCCGGTAGCACCGTGAATGCCTACACCGACTACGTGAACAACAGCAACACCGCCTACGGCATCCTGCGGGGCAGCGACTTCGGCCTATCCAAGCGCTACACCATCCTGGATAACCAGACCGACTTCAGCTTCAAGTTCAATACCGGCAGCCTGCAACACGCGGTGGTGTCGGGTCTGGAGTTCTACCACGAGACCTACGGCGGCCTGAAACGCAACGCCGAAGTGCCGGCCGGCGACATGCTCTTCGACCTGAACGACCCCAGCCATAGCTTCGCCAGCACCTACGTGACCAAAGGCGAAGGCGACCCGCGCTCGGTGATCGACAACGCCGGTATCTACCTGGGCGACACCGTCACCCTCAATGATCAATGGCAGGTCCTCGGCTCGCTGCGCTACGACAACTGGCGCGCCCAGACCACGCAGCGCGGCCAGGCCAACATCAGCAGCACCGATGGCGCCGTGAGCGGCCGTGTGGGCGCGGTCTACAAGCCGTTGCCCAACGGCAGCATCTACGTGTCCTACAGCGAAGCGGCGCAACCGTCGGCGCTGGGTGCCTCGACCAACAACCAGATCTACGGTGCGGCAAGCACCAGCAACTACAGCCCGGCCAAGTCCAAGACCTACGAACTGGGCACCAAGTGGGACATCGCCCACGACATGCTGAATGTCACCGCCGCGATCTTCCGCACCGAACTGGACAACGCCTGGGAATACCAGGACGGCGAATCCGCCCCGGTACGTGCCCTGCCCGCCAAGCGCGTGGACGGCATAGAACTCGGCCTGCAAGGCAATATCACCCCGCGCTGGACCGCCTACACCGGCTTCTCGGCGCTCAAGAGCACCCAGACCAAAGGCATCAACAAGGGCGAGGAAGCCAAGAACGTTCCCGACCTGACCGCCAACCTCTGGACAACCTACGCCGTCACCGACGCCCTCAGCCTGAGCTACGGCGAGCAGTACGTAGGCCGGCGTCGCTACAGCGACAACAAATATGTGGGCGGCCTGAACAACAACAGCAGCTACGCCAACGGCCCATCCGGGGTGGCCGCCATCTATGTGCGCGACCACGAAAAAGCGCCGGGTTACTGGCTGAGCAACGTGGCGGCGCAGTACAAGGTGAACAAGGACACCACGGTCAACCTCAACCTCAACAATGTGTTCAATAAGTTCTACTACAGCCAGATCGGCGCCTCCCTCGACGGCTTCCAGCTGTACGGCATTCCCGGTGCAGGGCGCACTCTCACCGCCAGCGTCGACTATGAGTTCTAAGGCGTGCTGATCGAAATCCCGGGGCTGCTCAGCGCCCCTGAAGTCGACGCCACGGTGGCGGCCTTGCTCGATCAGCCCTGGGTTGACGGCAAGGTCACTGCCGGACAGCGCTCGGCCCTGGCGAAAAACAACCGCCAGTTGCCGGACGATTCGCCGGTAGCGCTTCGCATCGGTGAGCAGATTCTGAAGCGGCTGTCGGACAACGCGCTGTTCATGTCCGCCGCGCTGCCCAAGCGTATCTACCCGCCGCTGTTCAACCGCTACAGCGCTGGCGAAGCGTTCGACTGGCACATCGACAATGCCATTCGCGGCCTCAAGGGCGTGCGCGAACGGGTGCGCACCGACATCTCCGCCACCTTGTTCCTGGCCGACCCGGCCAGCTACGACGGTGGCGAACTGGTGATCCGCGACACCTTTGGCGAACACGCGGTGAAGCTGCCGGCCGGCCACCTGCTGATCTATCCCGGCAGCAGCCTGCACAAGATCAACCCGGTCACGCGCGGTGAACGGATCGCCAGTTTCTTCTGGATCGAAAGCCTGGTGCGCGAAGACAGCCAGCGCCAACTGCTGCTGGACATGGACATCGCGATCCAGACCCTCACCGCCCAGAACGCCGATCCCCACGCGCTGCTGCAACTGAGCGGCGCCTATCACAACCTGTTGCGGCGCTGGAGCGATGTCTGATGCGCCGCCTTCACCTGGAGTCCCCGCCATGTTGAAACCCCGTAACCTGCTCAAGCTCGGCGTACTGTTCGCTGCGCTGGTCCTCGGCCACGCCGAAACCGCCGCGGCCCATGAAGTCACCGACGTGTTGGGCCGCAAGGTCGAAGTGTCCGACAGCGTCAAGCGCGTGGTCCTCGGCGAAGGTCGCCTGATTTCGGCGTTTGCCCTGTTGGACAAAGACGCGCCGTTCCAGCGTATCGTTGGCTGGCAGAACGACTTGAAGCTGCTCGACCAGCACACCTACAACGCCTACGTGGCGAAATTTCCCACGGTCAAAGACATTCCGTTGATCGGCCAAGCGTCGGAACAAAGCGTCAGCGCCGAAGAAATCCTTTCGCTCAAGCCCGACCTTGCCGTGTTCAGCATTTCCGGACACGGTCCGACCGAGCACAGCCCGGTGGCCGACGTGCTGGCCAAGGCCGGGATCCCGGTGCTGTTCGTCGACTTTCGCATCAACCCGGTGCAAGGCACCCACACCAGCATGACCGCGCTGGGCCAGGCATTGGGACGCGACGCCCAGGCCAAGGCGTTCCTGGCCTTCTACGACCAGCACATCAAGGTCATCACCGACGCCGTCGCCACCCTGCCCGCCGGCCCGCGCCCGAGCGTGTTCCTCGAACTGCTGGCCGGCGCCTGGCAGGCACCGGGGCACACCACCGGCAAGAGCGGCATGGGTGAGGTGATCAAACTGGTCGGCGGGCGCAATATCGCCGCCGACGTGGTGCCGGGCGCGCTGGGCGACATCAGTGTCGAATACGCGCTGAAGGCCGACCCGGATGTGTACGTGGCCACCGGCAACCACAAACCCGGGCTGATCCTCGGCGCCGGTGTGAGCAGCGACGACGCACGCGAGGCGTTCGAGCGAGTGCTGGCACGTCCGGAGTTCGCCAACCTTCGTGCGATCCGCGAGGGCAATTCCCACGGCTTGTGGCATGACTTCTACAACTCGCCGTACAACCTGCTGGCGATTGAGTCGTTGGCCAAATGGGTGCATCCAGAGCTGTTTGCCAAGCTGGACCCGCAAGCCACCATGGAGCAGATCAACCAGCAGTTCCTGGGGATGCCGTTGCAGGGTGCTTACTGGATTGACGGCAAGTCCAAGTAATACCGATTGCCGATTGAAATGCAGTCAGTGTGGGAGCTGGCTTGCCTGCGATAGCGGTCTATCAGTCACCCGATGGGGTGGCAGACGCACCGTCATCGCAGGCAAGCCAGCTCCCACATTCTGATCTTCTTCGTTTTAAAGATCGTGTGAGCCCCATGACCACTCAAACCCTCGACCTCGCCAGCGCCACCCACGGTTACCGCCGCCTGCTGGCGCGACGGGCCTGGCTGTTGGGCCTGCTCGGTACGGCGCTGGCCTGCGCCATCCTGGTGGACCTGGCCAGCGGCCCCTCCGGCATGGGCCTTCTGGCCTTGCTGGACGGGATCCTGCACCCGTCCCATTTGAGCGTCACCGACCAGGTGATTATCTGGAACGTGCGCCTGCCCTACACCTTGATGGCAGTGCTGGTGGGCTGCGCGCTGTCGCTGGCGGGCGCCGAGATGCAGGCGATTCTGAACAACCCGCTGGCCAGCCCGTTCACCCTCGGCGTGTCGTCGGCGGCGGCGCTGGGCGCCTCGCTGGTCATCGTGTTTCCGGTGACCACGGTGTGGATGTCGGCCAATACCGCGATCTCCGTCTCGGCGTTCATATTTGCCGCCGCGTCGGTGTTCCTGCTCCAAGCCATGTCGCGCCTGCGCGGTGCCGGGGTGGAAAGCCTGGTGCTGTTCGGCATTGCGCTGGTGTTCAGTTGCAACGCGGTGGTGGCGTTGTTGCAACTGGTGGCCACCGAAGATGTGCTGCAACAACTGGTGTTCTGGACCCTGGGCAGCGTGACCCGGGCCAACTGGGACAAGCTGGGCATCCTGGCGCTGGTGGTCGCACTGGTGCTGCCGTTTTCGTTCGCCGCCGCGCCGCGCCTGACGCTGCTGCGCATGGGCGAGGACCGCGCGCAAAGCTTCGGCGTGGACGTGAAGCGCCTGCGCTTTTTCTCGTTGCTGCGCATCAGCTTGTTGTCGGCCACTGCCGTAGCGTTCGTAGGCACCATCGGTTTTATCGGCCTGGTGGGTCCGCATATCGCGCGGATTCTGGTAGGTGAAGACCAGCGCTTCCTGCTGCCGGCCAGCGCCTTGACCGGCGCCTTGCTGCTGTCGCTGTCGTCGATCGCCAGCAAGCTGATCATGCCGGGGGTGGTGGTACCGGTGGGTATTGTCACGGCGCTGGTGGGGGTGCCGATTTTCGTGGTGTTGGTGTTCAAGCGGGGGCGACAGTTATGAGTGCGGGTCTATCGGTACACAACGCCCACGTCAGTTATGGTCGTCGGCAAATCGTGCAGGATCTCAGCCTGCCCGCCCTGCCCCACGGTAGCCTGACCGCGCTGATAGGCCCAAACGGCGCCGGCAAGTCGACACTGTTGCGGGCCATCGCCGGACTGGAAAAGATGCAAGGTGTCGTGCGCTTGGGTGACCTGGACCTGTCGGCCATGTCGGTGGCCGAGCGGGCACGACGCGTCACCTACATGCCGCAGAACCTGCCACCGGGGCTCAGCCTGAGTGTGATGGAAAGCGTGATCGCCGCCTTGCGCGTGGCCACGGTGGAGGGCGTGCCGTTGTCCAGCGAAGCCTGCTTGCGTGAAGGCTTCGAGGCATTGCAGCGCATCGGCATCGCCCATTTGGCGGATCAACTGCTCAGCACGCTGTCGGGGGGCCAGCGCCAACTGGTCAGTCTCGCCCAGCTCATCGCGCGTCGCCCCCAGGTGATGTTGCTGGACGAACCCACCAGCGCCCTCGACCTCAACTATCAGTTGAAAGTCATGGAGTGCGTGCGTGGGCTGGTGCGTGAACACAACCTGATCGCCGTGGTGGTGCTGCACGACATCAACCTTGCCGCGCGCTTCGCCGACCAGATCGCCGTGCTGCGTCAGGGCCGCCTGTACGCCAGCGGCGCGGCGGATGAAGTGCTCGACCCAGGGTTGTTTGCCCAGGTATATGGCGTGCAAGTGCGGATCGAGCGCTGTTCGCAGCAGTCGTTGCAGGTGCTGGTGGATGGTCCTGTGTGATTTGCTTATAAGGGTATGCGCAAATACTTCATTGAATTTTCGCTCTCCGAGCTTCACCTATACCCACAGGCATTCGCTCATTTGGAGAGCTTCATGATCGACCTGTATTACTGGACTACCCCCAACGGTCACAAAGTATCACTGTTCCTGGAAGAAGCCGGCCTGCCTTACAAGGTGCACCCGATCAATATCGGCCAAGGCGATCAGTTCAAACCCGACTTCCTGAAGATCGCGCCCAACAACCGCATTCCGGCTATCGTCGATCAGGACCCGACCGACGGCGGCGCGCCGATTTCGCTGTTTGAATCGGGTGCCATCCTGCTTTATCTCGCGGAAAAAACCGGACAGTTCATTCCCAAAGACCTGCGCGCTCGTCAGGAAACCCTGCAATGGCTGTTCTGGCAGATGGGCGGTCTGGGGCCGATGGCCGGGCAGAACCACCATTTCAGCCAGTTCGCACCAGAAAAGATTCCTTACGCCATCAAGCGTTATGTCGATGAAACAGCGCGTCTTTACGGCGTACTGGACCGCCGTCTGGCGGATCGTGCCTTTGTGGCGGGCGAGGACTACAGCATCGCCGATATGGTGATCTACCCATGGATTGTTTCCCACAAGTGGCAGAGCCAGCGCCTGGAAGATTTCCCACACCTGCATCGCTGGTTCAACAGCATCAAGGAGCGCCCGGCGACGGTTCGGGCCTATGAACTGGTGCAGAAGGTGAACCCGCCCAAATCCTGAGCCCACCCCATGATCGTTCCCACGCGTGGGAACGATCGGCATAAATTGCAGACATAAAAAAACCCCGCTTTTAAGGGCGGGGTCTTTTTGACTAAAGTCAGTACAAGTTAGATAACTTGAACTTCTTCAGCTTGCATGCCTTTCTGACCGCGGGTAGCGATGAAAGAAACCTGTTGGCCTTCTTTCAGGCTTTTGAAGCCGTCGGATTGGATAGCTTTGAAGTGAACGAACAGGTCGTCACCGGATTGTGGAGTGATGAAGCCGAAGCCTTTTTCATCGTTGAACCACTTAACGGTACCAGTTTGGCGATTAGACATGGTGTATCTCCTTGGACAAAGTTAACTGCGACTCAGGAAAAGCCCTGGCCGAGACTGAGTGCAAAGAGCAGGAAAAATTCTTGGAGACGGTTGGATCGAAATTCAACATATCGTGTAGAGATTCTCAGTGACACAAGCAGCACAGTGGCGCCACCTTAACCCTTTTTCCGGGACGTGCCAATGGTATTTCCGTAGGTTTCTCCATTTTCGTGACTGGCGGTGGTATTTACGGTCACCACCGCCTGCAGCAAGGGTCCCGGCCCCGCTGGCCGTGGCTTATAGCCGCTCGGGCATTCATCAAGAAAAGACCCGCGCCCTTTGAACCCCGGGGCTGGCCCCGGTAAGATGCCCCACAGAATTTTTCCACCTCGCTATTCAGGACACCCGCCATGAGCATCAAATCGGACAAGTGGATTCGCCGCATGGCGCAAGAGCACGGCATGATCGAACCCTTCGTGGAGCGTCAGATACGCGGCGAAGGTGCCGAGCGCCTGATCTCTTACGGTGTTTCCAGCTACGGCTACGATGTGCGTTGCGCCGATGAATTCAAGGTGTTCACCAACATCAATTCGGCGACCGTCGATCCGAAAAACTTCGACGAAAAAAGCTTCGTCGATATCAAGAGCGACGTGTGCATCATCCCGCCGAACTCATTTGCCCTCGCGCGCACCGTGGAGTTCTTCCGCATTCCCCGCGACGTGCTGACCATCTGCCTCGGCAAAAGCACCTACGCTCGCTGCGGCATCATCGTCAACGTGACCCCCCTTGAGCCTGAGTGGGAAGGCCACGTGACCCTGGAGTTCTCCAACACCACCACCCTGCCGGCGAAGATCTATGCCAATGAAGGCGTGGCGCAGATGTTGTTCCTGCAGTCCGATGAGGCCTGCGAAGTTTCCTACAAGGACCGTGGTGGCAAGTACCAAGGCCAACGCGGCGTGACCTTGCCGCGCGCTTGATCGAAAGCTCCTACACACCAAGGGAATTTGTCAGCGGGCAGGCACTCTATTGGGTGTACTGCCTCGGTGCGTGCACAACGCGCCGAGCCACGCTTGAGGAGTACCCTATGAAACTCGACCCGCGAATCAGCGCCGAACTTGCCCGGCTCGAACCCAACCAGATTGGCGTTCTGGCCTGGTCCCTGATGGCAGATCCTGCCCATGCGGGCGGCATCCCCGGTCAGCCCGATGAAGACTGGCCGCAACAGCCCACAGAGCCCGGTGAACCGACATTGCCGGACGAGCCACCGCCCGCTCCCGTCGCCTGATACCTAACCCACTGGCCAGACGGCTTGATCGCCGATCACGAATACTCGGCGGTCGTCGTCCTGGTGTACCGCATACCCCCCGGTAAACGCCCCGAATGCGGGTAACAGACTGACCCGTGTTCCGATTTGGAAGCAGGGCAGGCGCAGGCGCTGTCGGCCTTTGCCGCGCAAGTGATACACCGGATGCACGTGCCCGGCCAGTACATGATGGCTGGCATGGGCCAGTGGTTCATGTTGCAGGGCAAAAGGACCCATCAGCAGCGGCTCTGCCACCACGTCGATGTTCAGCTCCGCAGGCGGGTCGCCGGCGCGTTTATCGTGATTGCCGCGGATCAGCGTCAGGCGCAGGCCGGAATGACGTTCGCGCCACTCACGCAAGGCACTCAGCGTTCCATGGCCGAGAGAGCCCGGCCCATGCAGGAAGTCGCCGAGGAAAATGACGTGCTCGCACGCGAACGTCGACAACAATCGGTCCAGCCGTTGCAGATTCGCCTCGGTGGTGCCTTGCGGCACCGGTTGGCCCAGGCTTCGATAGGTCGAGGCTTTGCCAAAATGTGCGTCGGCGATCAACAGGCAATGATGGGCGGGCCAATACACGGCTTTATCCGCCAGCAGCCATAGTTCCTCGCCTTCCACCCGCACGGTGTGATGCATCAGCGTTTCCCGTTATCCGCGACCTTTTCCAGATCCCTGACCATCCGCGCAATGCGTTCCGAGAGTTTTTCCGAACTCATGCTTTCGCGCATCCGCTCCACCAGCAGTGGAAACGCCAATGGCGTAGGGCGTTCGATTTCATGCAAGTCCAGTTGCAGCGCCGACAGGTGGCGCAAGCTCGCTTCCAGACGGTGAATATCCAACTCATCGCGCAGGACTTCTTCCCCGGCCTGGGTCAGCAACAGGTTGTGCGGGTCGTACTGCTTGAACACTTCGAAGAACAACCCGCTGGACGCCTGCACCTGGCGCGTGCTCTTGGGTGCGCCGGGATATCCGGCGAACACCAGCCCGGCAATGCGCGCAATTTCCCGAAAGCGGCGCAGGGCCAGTTCCCCTGCGTTGAGGCTGGCCACCACATCGGCCAACAAGTTCGCCGGGCTCAGCAGCGCCTCGTTCAATAAAGCGGACCAGTCCAGGGCTGTCGCGCTCAACAATTCCAGCCCGTAGTCATTCACCGCAATCGAGAAAGTCACCGGCTGTTGCTGGCTGACCCGCCACGCCAACAGGCTTGCCAGTCCAAGATGCACCTGGCGTCCGGCGAAGGGGTAGAGAAACAAGTGCCAACCTTCCCGGGATTTCAAGGTTTCGGCCAGCACGCGATCGCGGGTCGGCAGGCCGGACCAGCGCAACTGAGTCTGCAGCAAAGGTTTCACCGCCTGCATTTCCGGGCCGTCGTACTGCCCGTGCGCCGCCGCATCCAGACGTTCGACCACTGCTTGGGCCAGCTCGTTGGAAAGCGGCATGCGCCCGCCATTCCAGCGCGGCACGGCGGCTTTGCGGGCGGTGCTGCGGCGTACATAGGCGGTCATGTTTTCCACGCGCACCAGTTCCAGCAGGCGCCCGGCGAACAAAAAACCATCGCCGGGCCTAAGGCGTGCAATAAAGCCCTCTTCGACACTGCCCAGGTTTTTGCCGCCGCCGCCCTTGCTCCAGAATTTCAACTGGAGGCTGGCGTCACTGACAATCGTGCCCACGCTCATGCGATGACGACGTGCCAGCCGGGCATCCGGAACGCGCCAGACTCCCTGTTCGTCGGGCTCTGCGCGGCGATAGTCCGGATAGGCCGTCAGCGACAGCCCGCCATGGCGCACAAAACCCAGCGCCCAGGCCCAGTCCTCATCGGTGAGGTCTTTATAGGCCCAGGCGCTGCGTACTTCCGACAGCAACGCGTCAGGCGTGAACCCGCCGCCCAGGGCCATGCTGACCAAATGTTGTACGAGCACATCCAGCGGCTTGTGGGGCGATTCCCGCGCTTCGATACGACGTTGTGCAATCGCGTCCTGGGCCGCAGCGGCTTCTACCAACTCCAGGCTGTGGGTCGGCACCAGCGTCACCCGGGACGGACGTCCCGGCGCATGCCCGGAGCGTCCGGCGCGCTGCATCAGCCGCGCCACGCCCTTGGCCGAGCCAATCTGCAAGACGCGCTCCACGGGCAGAAAGTCCACCCCCAGGTCCAGGCTCGAGGTGCACACCACGGCTTTCAATTGCCCCTCCTTCAAGGCCCGTTCAACCCAGTCGCGGGTTTCCCGTGACAGCGAGCCATGGTGCAAGGCAATCAACCCGGCCCAATCCGGGCGGGCTTCCAGCAGCGCCTGGTACCAGATTTCCGATTGCGCCCGGGTATTGGTGAACACCAGACAACTGCGACTCGCCGCCACTTCGACGATCACCTGGGGCAGCATCTTCAAACCAATATGCCCGGCCCAGGGGAAACGCTCGGCGACAGCCGGCAACAAGGTGTCGACTTCCAGGCGCTTGGTCGTTTGCCCTTGCACGTTGATCCCGCCGCCTTGTGGGACTAACACCTCAAGGGCATGGGACTGATTGCCCAGCGTCGCGGAAATCCCCCACACCATCAGTTCCGGGTACCAGCGCCGCAAGCGTGCCAGCGCCAGTTGCAGCTGCACGCCGCGCTTGTTGCCAATCAGTTCATGCCATTCATCGACCACCACCATGCGCACCTGCGCCAGGCTCACTTGGCTGTCGGCACGCGCGAGCATCAGGGTCAGGCTTTCCGGGGTAGTGACCAGGACGGTGGGTTGGCGCCGGGTCTGGCGGGCGCGTTCGCTGCTGCTGGTGTCGCCGGTGCGCAGGCCGACACTCCACGGAATCTGCAAGGCCGCCAGCGGTGCCTCCAGAGCGCGGGCCGTGTCGGCGGCGAGGGCACGCATGGGTGTGATCCACAGCACCGTCAGGGGGTCGGCGGGCGGCTGGCGTTTGCCGGTCGCTGGAGGGCGGGTGATTGCGAAACGATTGAGGGCGGCAAACCACAGGGCGTAGGTCTTGCCCGCGCCGGTGCTGGCGTGCAGCAACCCCGAGTGGCCTGCCTTGACCGCCGCCCATACCTCCTTTTGAAAGGTGAAGGGTTTCCAGCCGTTGTCGGCAAACCATGTGTTGGCGAAGTTGCGCGATGTTGCCATACCGCTGTCGGTACTCTGGAGGGCCTATTCCACAGACCTTCCAGGCACGGCAAAGGTTTAAACGGTTATTGCGACCCGACGCTGCAATAGCGCAGTTCGGAGGTGTTGGCTTGCCCCACTGTCCGGCAATTGATGGACGCCGGCAGATTCAGCGGCTTGTCGGTCGAGCGTCTGACCAGATAAAAAGCTTCGGACACCGGCAAATGTTGCGGCTGTTTGAGATGGCGCGCCCAGCCGCTGCTGTAGAACTCTGCCGAATAGGAGCGTGGGCCTGCGTAGATCAGATCGCCCGGTGCTGCCGCTTGTTGTGTCTTCCACAACGTCACGATGTCTTTCTGATTCTGTGGGCGTTCCGACACTTTGTCGCCGAGGATCATCGCGTACCCTGCCACCGGCAGTGTCAGTGCGATGGCGGCGATGACCATTGCGCGTACCCTCTGGCTGATGACATCGGCCAGCAGGATTGACCAGGCCGGTAACGCCGGCAGTACATAGGTCCACAGAATGTTGGTGGAAAGGGTGAAGAAGAGCGGTGTCGATATCGCCCACGCCAGCAGGAAGATGCAGTATTCGCGCTGGGAATACAGTGAGGCACGCCACTTCACCAGTAATGGCAAGAAAAATGTCCAGGGTAAAAAACCACCCAGGAGATGTACCCAGATCATCGCCAACGGCTCGGCGTGGGCGCTGCCGTAGCGATCACCCTGCCAGCTGCTGATGAAATAACGGCTGAAATGTTCGCCGACAATAAAGTATTCCAGGAATCCCGGAGTCTTGCGCTCCGCCAGCCAATACCAGGGCAGGGCGACGATAAGCATCAACGCCAGGCCGGGCACCCAGGGCAGTGACAGCAACCTTCGCCAGTGACCGGTGATCGCCAGCCAGAGCGCGGCAGGCAGTGTAATCAGTACCAGCGCCAATGGCCCTTTTGCCAGTAGGCCCAGGCCCAGCCCGAAAAAACCGGCCAGGGCCCAGCCACGCTCGGCGTGCGCCAGGCCGCGCCACAGGCCCAGGTGTGCGAGCAAAAGAGCGAATGCCAACGCGCCGTCGGTCAACACGGCGCCGCTTGAGAGAAAACCCAGCGAACACGTCGAATAGATGATCGCAGCCGTCAACCCGATCCGCAGGCCCCGCTCCCGACAAGCGAAGTTCACGATCAGCGCGCAACTGGCGACATGCAGCAGCCAGGTGGGGAAGCGGCTGGCGAACTCGTTGATGCCGAGCACCTTCATGCTCAGGGCCTGTGTCCAGAACGACAATGGCGGTTTGCCCCAGAACGGCACGCTGTGGTCGAACATGGGCGTGATCCAGTCGTTGTATACCACCATCTTGCGGGCAATTTCCGCATAACGGGCTTCCGATGTATCCATGATCGGATACAGCCCCAGTGTCCCCAGGCGCACGAGCAGCACCGTCAACAGGATTCCCCAGAGCAAGCGTATGGACACGGATGGGTTCATGACGATCACCTTCATGCCTGGGTTCACGGTTGTTTGGGCTTATGCAAAGCGTTGGGCCGCGGGCTCACCACCGTCAGCACCCGGCCGACATATTCGCCAATCACGGCGGTGCCCAGGCACAGCAGCAGAATCGATTGCACCAGCAGGTGTTCGTGGGTCAACTCGCCGAACGCTGCGGCCAAGGCGACCCACAGTGTGCCGAGCAGAAAGCTTGCGGTGCTCAGATAGCTGTACAGGCGTAACGGGCGGGTGGAGAACGCGAGAATCGAGTTGGCACACAGGTCGAGCAAGGACACGGAGGTCCACTTGGTCCCGCCCGCCTGGCGCGGTTTGCGGTCGTAGTTGACTTCGATGCTGGGAAAGCCGAGCCAGCTGACCAGCAGTTTGAGTACCCCGGCGTTGTCATCCATGGCCTGGATGGCCGTCAGGGCATTGGGCCCGATCAGCCTGAAATCGCTGACTTGCTGAGGTACCTCGAAGTCGTCGATAAGTTGGTCCATCGTCACGTAGTAAAGCTGTGCGGCCGCGCGTTTTACCCAGGAGTCGCAGTGCCGCGAACGGCGTTGCATGTTGACGATTTCGTAACCGCGGTGCCATTCCTGCACCATCTGCGGGATCAGTTCCGGCGGGTCCTGAAGGTCGCAGTCGAGGATGATCACGGCACCGCCCGCGATGCTGTTGAGGCCTGCCCGCATGGCCGCTTCCTTGCCGAAGTTGCGGCTCAGGTGCAGGTTCCTTACCCGTGCATCCAGGGAAAAATGATCGATGAGTGCAGCGGTCCGGTCCTGACTTCCATCATTGACATACAGCACTTCAGTGGGTGTGTTTAATCGCTCGATCACGGCCATCAGGCGCGAATGAAATTCCAGAATGACGCATTGTTCATTAAAGCAGGGGACAAGTATCGTCAGTTTGATATCGGGCGTGGCATCACGGCCGAGGTGTGCGTTTGATGTCATGTTTGAATACCCATAAGTGATTGATCATGAAACCTTGAGTGGTCACGGTTGCCAGGGCGGCCAGTTGTGCAAGTTGTGCCGGTGCGCCCAGTCTGGCAAGTAACGCGACAATAAGAGTGTTGGTTAAAACCTGACTGGCAGCCGTTATGAAAAAACGTCGGCTATTACAGGTTCGTTGTGCGAACACCCAATACCTTGACAGTCCGTAGGCCACTACGGCGCCTGTTATCGCGGCACAGAACGTTGACAGTGCCGGGCCGTAATCAGGCAATAAACTCATGAACACCATGAAGTGAGCGCACGTGGCGATAAAGCCTGTGCTCAAGTAACGAATTAATAGTTGAAGTATCTTTTGCATCGCCAGAATGTATAGGATGAAATGTGAATCAAATGTCACGCTGAAAAGAGTTATTTGTCTTGTTGGTGTTTTTTGTTTTGTTGAAGGATTTATCTTAATTATCTGTGTGAATCAGGAGTTTGTTCTATGGAAATACTATTGGTGGAGGACGATAGTGAGTTGGCCGGGTCGTTGGGGGACTATCTCGGCGAGTTGGGATATGAAGTGGACTTCGCACATGACGGACGAAGTTGCCTTGAACGTGTCCGCCAGCAGGCATACGACCTTATTGTGATGGACGTCGCCATGCCCCGGATGAGCGGTTTTGACACCTGCCGCCAATTGCGCCGCGAGCAGAATGAAACCCCGATCATCTTTCTGACCGCGCGGGACGCCCTGACCGACAAGGCCGAGGGTTATGAGGCCGGGGGCGACGATTACCTGGTGAAGCCCTTCGAACCTCAGGAATTGATATGGCGCATCCGCGCATTGATGCGCCGGGGCGTGCCCCGCAGGGGAAGCAGCCCAAGGCAAGTCGGCGATCTCGTGATCGACCCGGCCACGCAGTCGTTGTGCCACAACGGCGTCGCCACGGTGTTGCCAGCGCTTCAGTTCAACCTGTTGAACCTGTTGGCCGATGTCGCCCCCGAACCGCTCAGCCGACGCAAGCTCGAGACCGCGCTATGGCCCGACGGTGATCCACCGGACAGCGATGCCTTGCGCACGCACGTTTACCGGCTCCGACAAAACCTGGGCAAACCTTACGGTAACGACTTGATCAAGACCGTTCACGGCAAAGGGTATCGCCTTGCTATTCCCCACTGATTCCTTCTTCGCACGCATCCTTTACGCCTTGTTGCCGTTCATGGCGTTGATCACCGGGTTCTACAGCCTGCTGATCTGGCTTGCGGTCGCTGTCACCGAGGATTACATCGTGGCCAGCTACCTGAACCTGGAAGCTGAAGCGTTCCAGGACAAATACGCGCAATTGGGTGGCGCCACAGCCATGCCCAATGCGATCTACCTGAAAGGTTACTGGTCGACGGACATCGCACTGCCCGACGCCGCCCGGAATCTGCCCGAGGGGCATCATGAAATCGCTGATGGGGATGTGCATGTGCTGGTGAGTGCCGTGGAGGGCGAATCGGCGTTGCTGGTACTGGTGCTGAATGAGTCCAGGCTCAGCCAGACCGAAGGTTATCGTGCACAGGTCTTCGGGCTGCTGTGCGCGGTTGCCGGGCTGATCCTGATCCTCGGCGCCATCCTGGCGGTGACCATTGCCCGGGCGATTGCCCGGCCGGTCAGCCAGTTGGCGGCGGAAGTGGCGGGCAGCGTGCCCGGGCCGCCGGGCTTCAGTGGTTTCCACCGTCAGGACGAAATCGGCACCCTGAGCCGCACGCTCTCATCGCTGGTCGCCCAACAGCATCGCACGCTGCTGCGCGAGCAGGCGTTTACCCGACACGTCAGCCATGAGCTACGCACGCCTTTGAGCATCTTGAACAACTGTGTAGCGATCCTGCGTTTACCCGGCTGCAACACAGAAAAGTCCATGCGCAGCCTGCAACGCATGGAGGGTGCGCTGGCCGGGATGAAAATGACGATCGAATTGTTTTTGTCCCTGGCCCGTGAGCCCCGGCAGTTGCCCCATGAGCCCGTCGACCTGGTCGCTGTGGTCACCGAGCAAATCGAAAAACATCAACTGCTTTACCCGCTGGCGGCCGGCACACGGTTGTTTGTCGGCGCTTCGACGATTACCGTGCGCACCCATGAGGCCATTGCCCGCAGCGTGGTGCAGAACCTGCTCGGCAACGCGGTTCAGCATGGGGCCGGCAAAATCCGCGTGATCCTCACCGGGCAGCGTCTGGTGATCCTCAATAACCGGGTAGAGCACGTCACTTCACCCGGTTTCGGCTTCGGTCTGGAGATCGTTTCCCGCGCCTGTACCCATGCCGGTTGGCGTCTGGAAACCCGGCGTACGCCTCACACGTTCCGGGCTCACATCACCTTCACTTGAGGTTGCCGCTCAAGAACTGCTGCAAGCGTTCGCTCTTCGGATTGCCCAGCACATCCTCCGGCGCGCCTTGTTCTTCCACCAGGCCCTTGTGCAGGAACAACACCTGGCTGGACACCTTGCGCGCGAAGCTCATTTCGTGGGTGACCATGATCATGGTGCGGCCTTCCTCGGCCAGCCCCTGGATCACTTTCAGCACTTCGCCCACCAGTTCCGGGTCGAGGGCCGAGGTGGGCTCGTCGAACAGCATCACCTCCGGCTCCATGGCCAGCGCGCGGGCGATGGCGACCCGCTGTTGCTGCCCGCCAGACAGAAACGCCGGGTATTGATCGGCCACCCGTGCGGGCAACCCCACTTTGTCGAGGTAGCGACGGGCACGCTCTTCGGCGTCTTTCTTGCTGCAGCCCAGCACCCGGCGCGGGGCCATGGTGATGTTTTCCAGCACGCTCATGTGGCTCCACAGGTTGAAATGCTGGAACACCATCGCCAAGCGCGTGCGCAGGCGTTGCAGTTCGGCGTCGTCGGCCACGCGCATGCCGTGGCGGTCATTGACCATGCGGATCGGCTGGCCATCCAGGGTCATGGCGCCGTCGTTGGGAGTTTCCAGAAAGTTGATGCAGCGCAGGAAAGTGCTCTTGCCCGAGCCGCTGGCGCCGATCAGGCTGATCACGTCACCGGTCTTGGCTTTGAGCGAGACGCCTTTGAGCACTTCATTGTCGCCATAGCTTTTATGCAGGCCTTCAACGGTCAATTTGTACATGGGGCTTGCATCCTCAAGGCGAAAGTAGATAGCCGCTGCGGTAGGCTTCGGTGCCGGCGATATGGCCGATGACCATCCCGGCAGTGGCCATGCGTCGCAGCGAGCGGGCGTAAAGCAGGCCGGCCTTGCGGCAGTGCACGGGCGTTACGCGGTCTGTAATGGGGTCGATGATTTCGGCGACCAATTGCCCGGCCTCCAGGTATTCCCCCGGCAGGGCGCTGAATACCAGCAGGCCGCCGACCGGCGTGGCCACCGGCTCCACGCCTGCCAGCGGGGTGGCCGGGTATGGCAGGTCGGGCAGGGGCGCCGCATCGCCGGCGATCGCCCCGAAGTGAATCAGGTAATCGATGATCGCCTGGCAATCGAGGCTGGCCAGGCCATGGTTTACGTCGCCCTGGCCACGCAATTCGACGGTCACCGAAAAGCTGCCCATGGGAATCGGGAAGCGCTCGCCGAAGCGCTGTTGCAACTGCCACCACACCAGGGTGAAACACTCATCGAAGGATTGCCCGCCCGAATCGGTGGCCAACAGGCTGGCTTCCGCGCCGATATAGCGCGCCAACGGCTCCACCTGCGGCCAGGCTTCGGGCGTGGTGTACAAATGAGCCACCGCTTCGAAGTCGCAATGCAGGTCCAGCACCATGTCGGCGTCGCAGGCCAGGCGTTGCAGGGCCAGGCGCTGGGAGTGCAACTGGGTGTCGGCACTCTGCGCGGCCAGGGCGTTGGAGAGTGCGGCGCGGATCAACTCGACGTTGCGCTGCGGATCATCCCCCAGCAGGTTCTCGACCTGGTTGCCGACTTCGTCGCTAAGGTCCACGAACCAGCGATTGAAGTTCTGCCCGCTTTCCAGCTCGTAGCGGCCCAGGGGGATATCCATCAACACCTGCTCCAGACCCACCGGGTTGGCGACGGGCACCAGCACGATCTCGCTGCGCAAGCGGCCGGCAGCCGCCAGTTGTGCCAGGCGTGCCTTCAGGTGCCAGGCCACCAGCATGCCGGGCAATTCATCGGCATGCAGCGACGACTGGATGTAGACCTTGCCCGAGGCCTGTTCCGGCCCGAAGTGGAAACTGTGAATCTGCCGTGCCGTTCCTGGCACTGGCGCGATCAGATCATGTACCTGATGACGCATCACGACTCCTTAGTGGCTCGGCCCGAGAAAGGCCAGCCAGCGGCGCTCCGCCAGACGAAACAGACCGACCAGGGCAAAGGTCACGCTCAGGTAGATCAGGGCTGCGATGCCGAATGATTGAAAGGTCATGTAGGTGGCCGAGTTGGCGTCCCGGGCAACCTTGAGAATGTCCGGCACGGTCGCGGTAAAGGCCACGGTGGTCGAGTGCAGCATCAGGATCACTTCGTTGCTGTAGTAGGGCAACGAGCGGCGCAATGCCGAGGGCATGATCACGTAGGCATACAGCTTCCAGCCGGTCAGGCCATAGGCCTTGGCCGCCTCGACCTCGCCGTGGGCCATGCTGCGAATCGCCCCGGCGAAGATCTCGGTGGTGTAGGCGCAGGTGTTGAGGGCGAACGCGAGAATGGTGCAGTTCATGGCATCGCGAAAGAATGCATCCAGCACCGGTTGCGCGCGGACCGCCGCGATGCTGTAGATCCCGGTGTAGCAGATCAGCAATTGGATATAGAGCGGTGTGCCGCGGAACAGGTAGGTGTAGAACTGCACTGGCCAGCGCACCAGAGGGTTGCGTGACACGCGGGCGATGGACAGCGGGATCGACACCAAAAAGCCGATGAAGATCGAGGCGCTGAGCAGCCACATCGTCATCGCCAGCCCGGTGATGTGCTGGCCGTCGCTGTACAGGAACGGTCGCCAGTATTGCTGCAGAAGTTCGATCATCGCACGGCCTCCCGGGACCCGGCGGAGTAGCGACGTTCAAGCCGACGCAAGACAAAGTTGGACGCGCTGGTGATCAACAGGTAGATCAACGCGGCGAGCACCAGGAAGTAAAACAGTTGGTAAGTGCTCTTGCCGGCATCCTGGGCAGCCTTGACCAGGTCGGCCAGGCCGATGATCGAGACCAGTGCGGTGGCCTTGAGCATGACCATCCAGTTGTTGCCGATGCCCGGCAGGGCAAAGCGCATCATCTGCGGGAAGGTCACATAGCGGAACCGCTGCCCGCGCTTGAGGCCGTAGGCGGTCGCCGCCTCCAGTTGGCCACGGGGCACGGCGAGGATCGCGCCGCGGAAGGTCTCGGTGAAATAGGCACCGTAGATGAAGCCCAGGGTGATGACCCCGGCGCTGAATGGGTCGATTTCGATGTAGTCCCATTCCATGAAGTCGGTCAAACCGGTCAGCCAGATTTGCAGGCTGTAGAAAATCAGCAACATCAGCACCAGGTCGGGCACGCCGCGAATCAGGGTGGTGTAGAGCTGGGCGGGGATGCGCAACAGGCGCAGGCCGGACAATTTGGCGCTGGCACCGAGCAGGCCCAGCAGAACGCTGACGGCCAGGGATGCGACCGACAGCTTGACGGTCATCCAGGTACCCTGCAGCAACAGCGGACCGAACCCCTTCAAACTGAAGGCACCCAGCCCCAGGGTTTGTAAAAGATCTTCAAACATGAATTCAGGACCTATGGCGATAAAAAAGCGCCCACCCGGGCAGGTGGGCGCCAGGGTGTCATTTACCGCTGTACAGGTTCAGATCGCCAAAGTGTTTTTTCTGGATAGTGGCGTAGGTGCCATCATCGTGTAACGCTTTGATACCTTTATCGAGCAACGCCTTGAGGTCTTTGTTACCTTTTTTGATACCGACCGCAGTTTTGGACGGCAGCAATGGGTCGTCGATAGCCTTGCTGACTTCATAGTCGGCACCGGCTGGCGACTTCAGGAAACCCAGCTCGGCTTGCAGCATGTCCTGCACGGACGCGTCCAGACGACCGGAGGTCAGGTCGGCGTACACCTGATCCTGGTTGGCGTAGGCCTTGGTGGTCACACCGGCCTTGTCCAGTACGGCCTTGGCGTAGGCTTCCTGGATGGTGCCCTGCTCGTAACCCACCGACTTGCCCTTGAGGGATTCAGGCGTGGAGTAGTTCGCGCCTTTTTTGAACACCAGGGAGGTCGGGCCGGAGAACAGTTCGCTGGAGAAATCGATCGCCTTTTCACGGGCTTCGGTCACGGTCATCGAGGAAATCACGCCGTCGAACTTGTTGGCGTTGAGGCCCGGAATCATGCCGTCGAAATCGCTTTCGACCCACTTGCACTTGACCTTCAGCTCGGCGCAGATCGCATTGCCCAGGTCGATATCGAAGCCCACCAGGCTGCCATCGGCGGCCTTGGATTCGAACGGCGCGTAGGAAGGATCGACACCAAAACGCAATTCCTTGTATTCCTTGGCCGTGGCAACGCCTGCGGCCATGCACAGAGCCAGTGCAGAAAGGGTCAGCAATGCTTTTTTCATTATGTAATCCCTGGAAACCAAGATAAGCGCTTGTGGCGCGTTTAAGACTGTTACTGAACGGTGTCAGACGGGTCACTAGTAGCAATTTCTGCACCATAGTTCCGAATGAGTGTTTTAAAAGGTGGGAAGAGGGCGGTTTGAGTGTAGAGGACGCCCGAAAATGGGCACTGAAAAATCAGTGCACTATTTTGGGGTTGGTGAGGATCAAAATGTGGATAAGTGTCAAGTCAGGAGGTCCTGTAGCGTTCCAAGGTTGTCGGCTTCCTCCACCGTCTTATCCTGTCGCCAGCGCAGCATTCGCGGGAACCGCACCGCGATCCCGCTTTTGTGCCGTTTGGACAGGGCAATTCCCTCGAACCCCAGCTCAAACACCATGCTCGGCTTCACACTGCTCACCGGGCCGAATTTTTCCACTGTGGTCTTGCGCACGATGGCGTCGACCTTGCGCATCTCTTCATCGGTCAGCCCTGAATACGCTTTGGCGAAGGGTACCAGCGTGCGTTCCGTGCCGGACGGGCCATCCCACACGGCAAAGGTGTAGTCACTGTAGAGACTGGCGCGACGACCATGGCCGCGCTGGGCGTAGATCAACACGGCGTCGACGCTGAAGGGATCGACTTTCCATTTCCACCACAAGCCCATGTCCTTGGTGCGGCCCACGCCGTAGAGGCCTTGGCGATGCTTGAGCATCATGCCTTCCACGCCGAGGCTGCGAGAGGCTTCGCGCTGTTGCGCCAAAGCCTGCCAGGTGTCGCCCGTCAGTAGCGGCGACGGGATCAGCACCGGCTGGTTGCACTGCGCAATTACCTGCTCAAGTTGAAGGCGACGCTGCGCCTGGGGCCGGTTGCGCCAATCGTCACCCCGATATTCCAGCAGGTCATAGGCCAGGACGGCGACCGGCGCGTCGTCGAGTACCTTTCTGCTCAACGTCTTGCGACCGATCCGCTGTTGCAGCAGGGCGAAGGGCTGCACCGCGTCTTTCCACACGACGATTTCGCCATCGATCACCGTACCGTCGGGCAGGCCATTGACCAGGCTGTGCAGCTCGGGAAAACGCTCGGTCACCAGCTCTTCCCCCCGGGACCAGACCCACAGATGACCGTCGCGCTTGACCAACTGCGCGCGGATACCGTCCCACTTCCATTCCACCTGCCAGTCGGCGGGGTCGCCAAGCAAGGCGTCGAATTGCTCCACAGGCTGTGACAGGCCGTGCGCCAGAAAAAACGGATAGGGCTGACCGCCCCGTTGCGCGTGCTCGTCAGACGATTCGGGCGCGATCAGCCGCTGGTAGCCCTCGGCGGTCGGCCGGTTGGACAGATCGGTGTAGCCCACCAGGCGCTGCGCCACCCGTTTGCTGTCGAGGTTGGCCAGGGCGGCGAGCGCACGGGTCACCAGCAGTTTGGACACGCCGACGCGAAAGCTGCCGGTGATCAGCTTGATGCACACCATCAGGCTGGGTTGATCCAGTTGTGCCCAGAGCGCCGGCAGTCGTTCTGCCAGATCCAGGGGCGACAGGCCGCGCAGTGGCAGGAGTTTTTCCTCCAGCCACAGCGCCAGCCCATCCTGCGAGGTGTAGGTGGATTCCGGCAGCAGCAGGGAAATCGTCTCGGCCAGGTCACCGACCGATTGGTAGCTTTCTTCGAACAGCCACGGTTCGATGCCGGACGCTTCGGTGGCCATGTCCCTGAGCAAACGGGTGGGTACCAGTTGCCGGGGGCGACCGCCGGACAAAAAGTACACCGCCCACGCGGCGTCTTCCGGCGGTGCTTGCACAAAGTAGGCTTGCAACGCTGCCAGTTTGGCGTTGCTGGAAGTGGTGGCGTCGAGGTTGGCGTACAGTTCGGCAAAGGCCTTCATGGTATGGCCTCTTCTTCGTCATCGCCGTATTCGGTGGTGAAGCCCTGGGCATCCAGGCCTTTTTCCCGCAGGTGGCGTACCAGCACGCCGACGGAGCCATGGGTGACCATCACCCGTTCGGCGCCGGTCTGTTCGATGGCCCACAGCAGGCCAGGCCAGTCGGCGTGGTCCGACAGCACAAACCCTCGATCGACACCGCGCCGACGCCGGGTACCGCGCAAGCGCATCCAGCCGCTGGCGAAGGCGTCGCTGTAGTCGCCAAAGCGACGTATCCAACTGCTGCCGCCGGCGGAGGGCGGCGCGATGATCAGGGCCTGACGCAACAAGGGATCGGTTTTCTTGAAGTCACCGGCGTAGAGGGTTTCGGGGATATAGATCCCGGCTTCACGGTATACCCGGTTCAGTGGTTCCACTGCGCCATGGCTGAGGATCGGGCCGATACTGGCGTCGATGCCATGCAAAATGCGCTGGGCCTTGCCGAAGGAATAACAGAACAACACGCTGGCTTTACCGGCCGCGATGTTCGCCTGCCACCAGTCATTGATCCCGGCAAAAATCTGCGCCTGGGGTTGCCAGCGGTAGATCGGCAACCCAAAGGTGGATTCGGTGATGAAGGTGTGGCAGCGCACCGGTTCGAAGGGCGCGCAGGTGCCATCGGGCTCGACCTTGTAATCCCCCGAGGCGACCCAGACTTCGCCTTGGTATTCCAGGCGCACTTGGGCTGAGCCCAGCACGTGTCCGGCGGGGTGGAAACTCAGGGTGACGCCGTGGTGCAGCAGTCGCTCGCCGTAGGCCAGGGTTTGCAGGTTGATGTCTTGGCCCAGTCGCGAACGCAAGATGCCTTCGCCGGGTGCCGCGGCCAGGTAGTGGTGGTTGCCGGTGCGGGCGTGATCGCCGTGGGCGTGGGTGATGACGGAGCGCTCCACCGGGCGCCAGGGGTCGATATAGAAGTCTCCGGCGGGGCAGTAGAGCCCTTCGGGGCGGGCGATGACAAGGTCCATGGGCGTGCCGGGGCGATGGGCTTATCAGGTATGAGGGGAGCGAGACTTGAGAAGTTCTATCTAAATGCATGCGATCAAATGTGGGAGCTGGCAAGCCAGCTCCCACATTTTTATCCGGTTCCTTCAGGTGGAACCGGGTTACTTGCCGGGCGTCAGGGTCAGCCGGGTTTTGCCATACGCCGCGTCAAAGTTCTGCGGTTGCATCGGGAAGCTCAGGTATTGCGCCTTGAGCGACGGGTCGATGCCATTGGCATAGTGCGGGCTGGCCGGGTTGCCCGATTGGCCGATACCGCCCTGGCCCATCATCGGTTCGGCGAGGCCGAAGTCGACGATCATGCGCAGCGCCGGTACCTGGGTGGTGGCGAAGTCCTGGCCCCAGCTGTACGGCGCCGGGTTCAGGGTGTTGTGGTCACCGCCGCTGGCCAGCGGGCCACGGATCACCTGGCCATTGCTGTTCTTCCAGGTGGTGCTGTGCAATTTGCCCCACTGCCAGGCCTTGTGATCGCCGCCCAGTTGGCTGTCACCGGCGGTGATCGCGGCGGCCAGGCTGCGGGCGAGGATCGTCGGTTTGTCTTCTTTCTGCGCGGTGCGCACATCGTCCCAGAACGGGCTGTCTTCACGGCCCAGCAGGTGGTCGGCGTTGGCGGAGTAGGACAGGTTGGCGTTGCTGACAAAGGCTTTCCAACTGGCGCTGTTTTCCGGGCCCAGTTCATCGAGGAAAATCTGCCGGGTGCTTTCTTGCAGGAACAACTCGTAGATCGCCGCATCGGCGGAACTGGCGACCAGGCGCCCGTCAAAGGCCATCAGGCGGCCGAGGGCTTCCCGTGCCTTGGCCTGTTCGGCAGGCGCCAGGGCATCAATCGCCTGCTTGAGCGGCTGGGCCATGCCCGGCGCCTGGAACATTGCCTTGAGTTTGGCGGCGAAGGTGGTCGTCTGGTCGTATTGCATGGCGATCAGGCTGCGGCTGTCATGCTTGCCGGCATTGGCCAGTTGCGCCAGGCGTTCGCTGCGCTCCGGGGCCGCCCAGGAGTTGGACAGCTGCATGCCATAACCCCGGGGCGCGGTGCGCTGGTTGGCGGTGCCGATCCAGCCTTGCGGCGGGTCCTGGTCATAGGGGTGCAGCATCGCATCGGCGTAACCGTCCCAGTCAAAGCGCGTATCCCAGCCCGGCGACGGCAGCAGGCCTTCACCTTCGCGGCGGTTGGGGAAACGCCCGGTGACTTGCCAGCCGATATTGCTGGCGTCGGCGAAGATCATGTTCAAGGCAATCGCGCGAATTTCCCGGGTCGCATCCGAGGCCTTGCCGGCGTTTTGCGCACGGGACAGGTCGAAGAATGCGTCCAGGCTCTTGTCGTCCTTGAAGTCGGCGGTCTGCAGGGCCAGGCCGAAACCGCTGGTCAGCGCCTGGCTGCTGTTGAGCAGGGCGCCGTGACGGGTTTCATACACCACCTCACGAATCGGCCGCTGGCCCTTGGCGAAATAGGTTTCGTTGCGTACCAGCGCCGGCAGCCATTTTCCATTGTTCTCGTAGTACAACGCGCTGCCCTGGCGTTTGACCTTTTCCAGGAACAGGTCCTGGGTATCACCTTTGACGGTGCTCATGCTCCACGCCACTTTGCCGTTGAAACCGGACAACAGGGTCGGCAGGCCGGCAATCGAGGCGCCGACAGCCTGGTATTTCGGCGCACGAATCTGCACGTAATTCCACGGCGAAGGCGCTTGCGGCTGGGCGGCCAGGTCGTTGGCCAGCAGGCTTTTACCGCTGCGGCTGCGTTGCGGGCCAATTGCCCAGTTGCTTGAGGTGGTCACCGCCAGTGCGTTGAGGCTGCTCAATTGCTGGCTGACGCTGTCGAGGCCGGCGAGCCCGGTGATCTGGCTCAGGTTGACGCCCTTGAGCTTGTCGGCTTCGGCAAGGGGAATCGGTTCATCCGGCGCGCTGGGGGTGAGCCAGGCGAGCTTGTCGGCCCCGACTTTTTGCGCCAGTACCAGGGAGGCCAACTCTTCCTGCAAGTTGGACGATTCGCTGAAATTCAGCAGGCAGAACAGCAGGGCCGAATCTTCCGGCTTCCAGTACTCGGGCTTGTAGCCGGTCTGGGCCAGGTCCGGCGGCAGCTTGTCGCGGTAGCGGAACAGGTAGGCGTTGACGCCCCGGGCATACACTTCGAAGAAGCGCTTGAGGCGCGGCGACGAGGCGTTGTACAGCTCGCCGGCGCTTTTCTTCAGGTTGACCGCGCGCATGAAACGGTCGACGTCCAGCACCTCCGGCCCCGACAGCTCCGCCAGACGGCCCTGGGCCAGCAGGCGCAGGGTGACCATCTGGGTGATGCGGTCACTGGCGTGCACATAGCCGAGGCTGAACAGTGCGTCATGGAAGGTATTGCTTTCGATCAACGGCATGCCCTGGGCATTGCGGCGCACGGACACGTTTTGTGCCAGGCCTTTGATCGGCTGCACACCGGCCACCGGCGGCAGGGTGTCCTGGGTGCTCTGGAGCTGGCAGCCAGCCAGGCTCAAGGCACTGGCCACCGCCGCGGCAACGCCGAACCGGGGAAGAAAATGTGAGAGGGCTGGCGAGGCCATGGCAAAGCTCCTGCGGGGGTAGCGTCAGTAAAGGCGCTACGTTAGTGAGCGCGGCGAAACGACGCAAGCAGGATCGTTCCCACGCTCTGCGTGGGAATGCAGCCCAGGACGCTCCGCGTCCCAAACCGTGACGCAGAGCGTCACAATAGACATTCCCACGCAGAGTGAGGGAACGATCAGTGCGCAGCAAAACGCCCGATGCATTCCCATGCGCCGGGCGTTTTGTCATAGCGGTCTAATCAATCGTTATTGAAACAACGACTCACTCGACAAGCCATTCTTCTCCAGGATCTCGCGCAGCCGCTTGAGCCCTTCCACCTGGATCTGACGCACCCGCTCACGGGTCAGGCCGATTTCGAGGCCCACGTCCTCCAGGGTACTGCTCTCGTGGCCACGCAGGCCGAAGCGGCGAATCACCACCTCGCGCTGCTTGTCGGTAAGCTCCGACAGCCACTGGTCAATACTTTGGGAAAGATCATCGTCCTGCAACAGTTCACAAGGATCCGTAGGACGATCATCCGTCAGGGTATCCAGCAGGGTTTTATCCGAATCCGGACCCAGCGAGACATCAACCGAAGATACACGCTCATTCAGGCCAAGCATGCGCTTGACCTCCCCTACCGGTTTTTCCAGCAGGTTGGCGATCTCTTCAGGCGAAGGTTCATGATCGAGTTTTTGTGTGAGTTCACGCGCCGCCCGCAGGTAGACGTTGAGCTCCTTGACCACATGGATAGGCAACCGGATCGTGCGGGTTTGATTCATGATCGCCCGTTCGATGGTCTGGCGAATCCACCAGGTAGCGTAGGTTGAGAAGCGGAAACCCCGCTCGGGATCGAACTTCTCCACCGCCCGGATCAGGCCCAGGTTGCCTTCCTCGATCAGATCCAGCAACGACAGCCCACGATTGACATAGCGTCGGGCGATTTTCACCACCAGCCGCAAGTTGCTTTCAATCATGCGCTTGCGCCCAGCCGGATCGCCCTTTTGCGACAAACGCGCAAAATGGACTTCTTCTTCAGGGGTCAGCAGAGGGGAAAAGCCGATTTCATTGAGGTACAGCTGAGTCGCGTCGAGCGCCCGTGTGTAGTCAATGTACTTGTGTTGCTTTAACGCAGTGGAGTTCTTGGATTTGGTGCGAACTGAAGGTACATCAGGTCCCTCATTCGACATCGATTCCGTAGCAATGCCGGTCTCCATCAGGAGAACCTCATCGTCGATGTCAAACTCCGGCGCTTCTTTACTGAGAGCCATTGTTATAGTCCTTTGGTGAGTTCGACCTCAAGCTCAAGCGACGCCTTTATCCTTGGCAACGCTGGAGCCTGTTCCTTCTACGTGATGGAACAGGCTGGCAATCTATCAACGACGGGGCAGGAATTGCAGCGGATCTACAGGCTTCCCTTGACGGCGAATCTCAAAGTGCAGTTTCACCCGGTCTGTACCCGTTGACCCCATTTCGGCAATTGTCTGTCCGACTTTGACCTGCTGCCCCTCCCGAACCAACAGCCTACGGTTGTGGCCGTAAGCACTGACGTAGGTATCGCTGTGTTTGATGATGACCAGCTCGCCGTAGCCCCGCAAACCACTCCCGGCGTACACCACTGTCCCATCAGACGCAGCTAAAACAGGCTGTCCCAAATCTCCGGCGATATCAATGCCTTTATTCAAACTACCGTTTGAAGAGAATTTTCCAATCAGAACACCGTTCGAAGGCCACCCCCAGCCGGTCGGCGCAGGCCCCGGAGGCGGCAGCGGCGCGGGTGCCGGCTTGCTCGCAACGCTAGGCGCGGCGGTGCCTGCAGGTCGAGTGATGATGGTGGTTTTGCTCGACGAGGACGGCGAAGATCCAGTGTTTGTCACAACTGTCGTAGGGGTTGAACCGGTGCGCCCATCGAAGCGAATCGTCTGACCGATCTGTATCGTGTAAGGCACAGGAATATTGTTACGAGCTGCGAGTGCCTTGTAATCCCAACCATAACGGAAGGCGATCGAGAACAAGGTATCGCCCTTGCGCACCACATATTGCCCGGTGGTGACGGTGGGTTTCTGCGGTACGGCACTGGCCGGACTATTGCGGTCGACGACCCGTGCGCCGCTGGATGGCGAGCTGGAGCACGCTGCCAATAAGGAACTCAAGACAAGGCCAAGCACCAGTCGCTGAAAGCTAGTTTTACTCATACGCTGCGCAAGACCTGTGAGACTCACCCGCCGCTCCCTTTGTGGTGGCTGAACATGAACGCCTGTATCAGGCCTGAAATATGACGCAAGTATAACTGGGCATTGGAGTTTTACCGGCACATGACTGAAACGATTCGTGCATCGCGTTCAACACCGCCGTCCGTCATGTTGACTTTACGGACCCCGCCGTAAGACACATCCCCGCCGGCGGAATTCACTGCCGGCAAAAAATGATCAGGCCAGCGGCCCGTTGAGCAGCGGCACGAAACGCACGGCCCCCAGGACATGCCGTGAAAAACCTTCTTCCTCACGAATAATGAGCATCAATTGTTGCACTTCGCCGGAGCCCACCGGGATCACCAGACGCCCTCCCGGAGCCAGTTGGTCCAGCAACGCTTGCGGCACATCGGTGGCCACGGCAGTCACGATGATGCCGTTGTAAGGCGCCAACGCCGGCCAACCCTCCCAGCCATCGCCCCAACGGAACACCACGTTGCGCAGGTTCAGCTCCACCAGGCGTTCCTTGGCGCGGTCCTGCAGGACCTTGATGCGCTCCACCGAGAAGACCCGCTCCACCAGCTGCGACAGCACGGCGGTCTGGTAGCCGGAACCGGTACCGATCTCCAGCACCTTGTCCAGCGGACCCGCCGCCAGCAGCAGCTCGCTCATGCGCGCAACCATATAAGGCTGGGAAATGGTCTGGTTATGGCCGATGGGCAATGCGGTGTCTTCGTAGGCACGGTGCGCCAGGGCTTCATCGACAAACAAGTGCCGTGGCGTACGCCGGATCACTTCCAGCACCTGGGCGTTGGACAAACCCTCTTCGTACAAACGCTGGATCAAACGCTCGCGGGTGCGCTGGGAGGTCATCCCGATGCCACGCCGCAACAGGTCGTCTTGTTCACGAGCCATCAGCGCAGCCCCTCCAGCCAGCCATCGAGGCCACTGAAGGCATCACTGAAAGTACGATCGAGCTGCAACGGGGTAATCGACACATAACCTTGCATCACCGCGTGAAAGTCGGTGCCCGGCCCGCCATCTTCGGCGTCGCCCGCTGCGGCGATCCAGTAGCCTTCCTTGCCGCGCGGATCGACCACCTTCAACGGCGCCGCCGCACGGGCGCGATGGCCCAGGCGCGTCAGCTGGATGCCACGAATGTGGTCGAGGGGCAAATTGGGAATATTGACGTTCAGTACCGTACGTGGCGGCAGGCTCAGCGACCCATGGGCCTCCACCAGCTTACGCGCGAAGTACGCCGCGGTGGGCAGGTTGTCCAGCTGGCGCGAAGCGAGCGAGAACGCGAACGAAGTACGCCCGAGGAATCGCCCTTCGAGGGCCGCCGCCACGGTGCCGGAATACAGCACGTCGTCGCCCAGGTTGGCGCCGAGGTTGATGCCCGACACCACTAGGTCCGGTTCCTGCTCCAACAGGCTGTTGATCGCCAGGTGTACGCAGTCGGTGGGGGTGCCGTTAACGCTGATATAGCCGTTGGCCAGAACCTGCGGGTGCAACGGACGGTCGAGCGTCAGCGAACTGCTGGCGCCGCTCTTGTCCTGGTCCGGGGCAACCACCACGCACTCGGCGTAATCCGCCAGCGCAGCATGGAGCGCGGCAAGGCCGGGTGCAGTGGCACCGTCATCGTTTGATATCAGAATACGCATGGGTTGTCCGTCTGCCCCACCGGGACCAGATCAACAAGTTCGCGCACCAAGGCGGTGGCGAAGCATCCGGCCGGCAGGACGAATTCCAATTGCAGAATGTCCAGCGACGGATAATGCCACGTCAACCCGCCAATGGGCAGTCGCAGAATGCGACGTTCCTGGCTCATGCCGGCTTTCACCAGCCAATCGCGCAGGTCGGCTTCACTGGCGGCAACCGCCTGCTCCAGTTCGAACGCTGCGCCGCCGGCCGGCGAGTCGCCCTCGCCCCACTGCGGTCCGGTGGGGTGCAGGTCGAGAATCGCCAGGCGCGGGTCGCTGCATTCAGCCTCCCCCGCCGGAAAGAAACTGCGACTATCGGTAAAGGCCAGCAGGTCGCCGACCTGGGCGCGCTGCCAGGAACCATCGGCCACCCGTGCCGCCAGCACTCTGTTGAACAGGAAACTGCGCGCGGCAGACAGCAGCCGCGAACGCACATTACGCTGCTCCGGCAAGGCCTTGCGTGCCGCCCAGTCGCGAGCGTCGACCACATTGCCGCCGTTATGGCCAAAGCGCTGCGCACCGAAATAATTGGGGATGCCGTGCTGTGCAATCAGGTGCAATCGTGCGTCGAGGGCGGCGCTGTCACCGGTCAACTGCGTCAGACGCAAGGTGAAGCCGTTGGCCGAATGCGCACCGCGTTGCAGCTTGCGCTTGTGACGCACGATTTTTAGGATCTTGAGCGTGTCGTTTTCTGCACTGCTCATGTCCGGGTCAGCCTTGCCCGGCAATTGCACGCTGAACCATTGGCGAGTCAACGCCTGGCGATCCTTGAGCCCGGCATAGCTGACCGTGCGCAACGGCACGCCCGCCGCCTTGGCGATACGTCGCGCAGCCTCTTCGGTATTGAGCCCGCGCTTCTCCACCCACAACCAGAGGTGCTCACCGTCGCCGGTCAGCGGGATGTCCAGCACTTCGTCGACCTGGAAATCTTCAGCGGTCGCCTTCAGCACCGCGCTGCCCAATGCCTCGCCATAGGCCCTCGGGCCCAACAATTCCAGGTCGTTCATGCGCGCAGCAACAAGGCGACGGAATGCACCGCGATGCCTTCTTCACGACCGGTAAACCCGAGCTTTTCGGTGGTGGTGGCCTTCACGTTGACCTGGTCCAGTTCAATTTGCAGATCGGCGGCAATCAGCGCGCGCATCGATTCGATATGGGGCGCCATTTTGGGTGCCTGGGCCACGATGGTGTTGTCGACATTACCGACTTTCCAGCCCTTGGCATGGATCAGGCCAACCACGTGGCGCAGCAACACCCGACTGTCCGCGCCCTTGAAGGTCGGGTCGGTATCGGGAAAGTGCTTGCCGATATCGCCCAGCGCCGCTGCGCCGAGCAAGGCATCGCTCAAGGCGTGCAGCACGACATCGCCGTCGGAATGAGCCAGCAATCCATGGTGATGTGCAATGCGCACGCCACCCAGGGTGATGAAATCGCCTTCGGCGAAACGGTGCACATCGTAGCCGTGGCCAATACGCATAAAAAAACGCCCCGATTTAATTCAGGGCGTGATTCTACCTACTTTTGCCTCACATTAACCGAGCAAAGCACGTGCGTGATGACGCAAATGATCGTCGATGAAGCTGGCGATAAAGAAGTAGCTGTGGTCGTAACCCGGTTGCAGGCGCAGTTCCAACGGATGACTGGCCGCTTTTGCCGCCTGGCTCAAGGCCTCGGGCTTGAGCTGCACCGCGAGGAAATCGTCGCGATCGCCCTGGTCCACCAACAGCGGCAGTTTTTCCGAAGCCTCGCTGATCAACACGCAGGCGTCCCATTCGCGCCACTTCGAACGCTCTTCACCCAGGTAGCGGGAGAAGGCTTTCTGGCCCCAGGGGCAATCCATCGGGTTGTTGATCGGCGAAAACGCTGACACCGACTGGTAACGTCCAGGATTGCGCAACGCACACACCAGGGCGCCGTGACCGCCCATGGAGTGGCCGCTGATACCGCGTTTATCCGATGCCGGGAAATGTGCTTCAACCAGTGCAGGCAATTCCTGCACCACGTAGTCATGCATCCGATAGTGCTTGGCCCAGGGCTCCTGGGTGGCATTCAGATAAAAGCCGGCGCCCAGACCGAAATCCCAGGCGTTGTCCGGGTCGCCCGGTACGCCCGGCCCACGAGGACTGGTATCCGGCGCCACGATGATCAACCCCAGCTCGGCAGCCAGGCGTTGGGCGCCGGCCTTCTGCATGAAGTTCTCGTCGGTGCAGGTCAGGCCGGACAGCCAGTACAGCACCGGCAACTTGCCGCCCTGCTCCGCTTGCGGCGGCAGGTAGACGGCGAAGGTCATGTCGCAACCGAGTACATCGGAATGATGTTTGTAGCGTTTATGCCAGCCGCCGAAGCTCTTCTGGCACGACAGGTTTTCCAGACTCATGGCCGACCTCAGAAGTGGATGACGGTACGAATGCTCTTGCCTTCATGCATCAGGTCAAACGCCTTGTTGATGTCTTCCAGGCCCATGGTGTGGGTGATGAAGGTGTCCAGCGGGATCTCGCCGGTCTGGGCCATTTCCACGTAGCTTGGCAATTCGCTGCGGCCGCGCACACCACCGAAGGCCGAACCACGCCAGACGCGCCCGGTGACCAGCTGGAAAGGACGCGTGGCGATTTCCTGGCCAGCACCGGCCACACCGATGATCACCGATTCACCCCAGCCTTTGTGGCAGCACTCGAGGGCCGCACGCATCAGTTGCACGTTGCCGATGCACTCGAAGGAAAAGTCCACGCCGCCGTCGGTAAGGTCGACGATCACGTCCTGAATCGGGCGGTCGTGGTCTTTCGGGTTGATGCAATCGGTAGCGCCCAGTTGCTTGGCGATTTCGAACTTGGCCGGGTTGATGTCGATGGCAATGATGCGACTGGCCTTGGCCTTCACTGCACCAATTACCGCCGACAAACCGATACCGCCCAGGCCGAAGATGGCTACGGTATCACCTGGCTTGACCTTGGCGGTGTTGATCACCGCACCGATGCCGGTGGTGACGCCGCAACCCAGCAGGCAGACTTTTTCCAGTGGTGCTTCCTTGGGAATCCTGGCCACGGAAATTTCCGGCAGCACGGTGTACTCGGAAAAGGTCGAGGTGCCCATGTAGTGGAAAATCGGCTGGCCTTTGTAGGAGAAACGCGTGGTGCCATCCGGCATCAGGCCCTTGCCCTGGGTGGAGCGAATGGCCTGGCACAGGTTGGTCTTGCCCGACAGGCAGAATTTGCACTTGCCGCATTCCGGGGTGTACAGCGGGATCACGTGGTCGCCCACGGCCACCGACGTCACGCCCTCGCCGATCGCTTCAACCACCGCGCCGCCTTCATGGCCCAGAATCGAGGGGAAGATACCCTCCGGGTCCGCGCCCGACAGAGTGTAGGCATCGGTATGACATACGCCGGATGCAACCACTCGCAGCAACACTTCGCCTGCCTTGGGCAGGGCAACATCCACTTCAACGATCTCAAGGGGCTTCTTGGCTTCGAAGGCTACGGCAGCGCGAGACTTGATCATCCGGGTTTCTCCATGGGTTGAAAATTGAGGCCACGAGTGTAAAACATGGCTGCTTGATGAATAATCCGGGCAAAAGCAAAACTTTATTGCTGTACAGGGATAATCATCATGTTGGAAAACCGCTGGGAAGGCATCGATGAGTTTGTTGCCGTCGCCGAGTGCAGCCAGTTCACGGCGGCGGCTGAACGGTTGGGGGTATCGTCTTCCCATATCAGCCGGCAGGTCGCGCGTCTCGAGGAGCGCTTGCAGACGCGATTGCTGTACCGCAGCACGCGCAAGGTGACGCTCACTGAAGCCGGTCAGACGTTTCTGCAACATTGCCAACGCTTGCAGGACGGACGCGAAGAAGCCCTGCGCGCTGTCGGCGACCTCACCAGCGAGCCCAAGGGCATGTTGCGCATGACCTGCGCTGTGGCCTACGGCGAGCGTTTTATCGTGCCGCTGGTGACGCGGTTCATGGGGCTCTACCCGCAATTGCGGGTGGATATCGAGCTGACCAACCGCCAACTGGACCTGGTGCACGAAGGCCTCGACCTGGCGATTCGCCTGGGTCGGTTGCAAGACTCGCGCATGGTCGCCAGCCGTTTGGCCCCACGTCGCATGTATCTGTGCGCGTCGCCTTCCTACCTGGAACGGTATGGTCGCCCCCATAGTTTGTCGGAATTGAGCCGGCACAACTGCCTGATCGGCAGTTCGGATATCTGGCAACTGGCCCAGGACGGGCGGGAATTTTCCCAGCGGGTGCAGGGCAACTGGCGTTGCAACAGCGGGCAAGCGGTGCTGGATGCGGCGCTTCAAGGGGTGGGGTTGTGCCAGTTGCCGGACTATTACGTGCTGGAACATCTGCACAGTGGTGCGCTGGTGTCGTTGCTGGAGGCGCATCAGCCGCCGAATACGGCGGTGTGGGCGCTGTATCCGCAGCAGCGGCACTTGTCGCCGAAGGTCAGGAAGCTGGTGGACTTTTTGAAGGTGGGGTTGGCAGAAAGGCCGGAGTACAGCCGGTAACTGTCGATTGCTGTGCAGGCCTCATCGCGGGCAAGCCCGGCTCCCACATTTGACTGCGTTTGTCCTGTAGAAACGCAATCAAATGTGGGAGCTGGCTTGCCTGCGATGAAGTTGCCCGGGTGCAGCTGACTATCCGCGGTTAGCCCACCGCAACCGCAGCCACTCCAGATCTTCCGGCCGGGTCACTTTGATATTGTCCGAGCGCCCTTCGATCAGGCGCGGCGCCTGGCCTGACCATTCCATGGCCGAGGCTTCATCGGTGATCACCGCATCGGCCACCAGGCTGTCGGCCAACGCACGGTGCAACGCACCCAGGCGGAACATCTGCGGCGTGTAGGCTTGCCAGATCAGGCTGCGGTCAACGGTTTCCACCACCCGACCGTGCTTGTCGACACGCTTGAGGGTGTCGCGGGCTGGCACCGCCAGCAAGCCGCCGACCGGATCGTCTGCCAGCTCCATGAGCAATTTATCGAGGTCATCGCGACTCAGGTTCGGTCGCGCCGCATCGTGCACCAGCACCCAGTCATCATCGCTGGCGCCCAGGGCATTCAGATGCAACAGGGCATTGAGCACCGAACCCGAGCGCTCCGAACCACCGTCCGCACGCTGGATACGCGGGTCCGCAGCACAGGCCAGGGTTGGCCAATAGGGATCATCGCAAGCGAGGCTGACCACCAGGCCCTTGAGCGAAGGATGGTCGAGAAAACAGCCGAGGCTGTGTTCGAGAATAGTGCGTCCGCCCAGTTGCAGGTACTGCTTGGGACGGTCCGCGGCCATACGGGCACCGACGCCCGCGGCAGGAATCACGGCCCAGAAGGCCGGTAAAGGGTGACTCATTGGGCCAACTGGTAGAGGGTTTCGCCCTCCTTGACCATACCCAGTTCATGACGAGCCCGTTCTTCAACGGTCTCCGTACCTTTTTTCAGCTCAAGCACTTCGGCATCGAGGACCCGGTTGCGCTCCAGCAGACGTTCGTTCTCGGCGTGCTGGTCGGCAATTTGCTGAGTCAGCTCTTTCACTTGCGCAAAGCTGCCATTACCCACCCATAGGCGGTACTGCAGGCCAGCCAGCAACAAGAGCAAGACGAGGAACAACCAATTGGGACTGCGCATCGAATATCGGGTATCCAGTGAAAAAAGACAGCCATGCCACACTTTTGAAGCAACTGATAGCACGAAGCCTGGAAGAACCAGGCTTGTGCTTGATAGCCATCAGATTAGCGTCGAAATCCACACTGTCGTGATTTTTCCGACGCAATCCGCTGCCTTTTTACCATTTACAAATCAGCCGCGAAACTCGCCGCGACCGTTGTACTTGGCTTTGCCAGCCAGTTGCTCTTCGATACGCAGCAATTGGTTGTACTTGGACACGCGGTCGGAACGGCACAGGGAACCGGTCTTGATCTGGCCTGCCGAAGTGCCCACGGCCAGGTCGGCGATGGTCGAGTCTTCGGTTTCGCCGGAGCGGTGCGAGATCACGGCAGTGTAGCCCGCAGCCTTGGCCATCTGGATGGCTTCCAGGGTTTCGGTCAGGGTACCGATCTGGTTGAACTTGATCAGGATCGAGTTGGCGATCTTCTTGTCGATGCCTTCTTTCAGGATCTTGGTGTTGGTCACGAACAGGTCGTCGCCCACCAGCTGGATCTTCTCGCCGATCTTGTCGGTGAGGATCTTCCAGCCATCCCAGTCGGACTCATCCAGGCCGTCTTCGATGGAGATGATCGGGTAGCGCTGGGTCAGGCCCTTCAGGTATTCAGCGAAACCTTCGGAGTTGAACACCTGGCCTTCGCCGGACAGGTTGTATTTACCGTCCTCGTAGAATTCGCTGGCGGCGCAGTCCAGAGCCAGCGTCACGTCGGTGCCCAGCTTGTAGCCAGCGTTGGCCACCGCTTCGGAGATCACTTTCAACGCATCTTCGTTGGACGCCAGGTTCGGCGCGAAACCACCTTCGTCCCCCACGGCGGTGCTCAGGCCACGGGCCTTCAGTACAGCCTTGAGGTGATGGAAAATCTCGGTGCCCATGCGCAGGCCGTCGGAGAAGGTCTTGGCGCCAACCGGCTGCACCATGAACTCCTGGATATCGACGTTGTTATCGGCGTGCTCGCCACCGTTGATGATGTTCATCATCGGCACCGGCATCGAGTAGACACCCGGGGTACCGTTCAGGTTGGCGATGTGGGCGTACAGCGGCAGGTCCTGGTCCTGTGCAGCGGCCTTGGCGGCGGCCAGGGACACGGCGAGGATAGCGTTGGCGCCGAGGCTGCCCTTGTTGTCGGTACCGTCGAGTTTGATCATCGCCAGGTCGAGGGCTTTCTGGTCAACCGGGTCCTTGCCTACCAGCAGGTCGCGGATCGGACCGTTGATGTTGGCTACGGCCTTGAGAACACCTTTGCCCAGGTAACGGCTCTTGTCGCCATCACGCAGTTCCAGCGCTTCGCGGGAACCTGTGGAAGCACCGGACGGCGCGCAGGCGCTGCCGATGATGCCGTTATCGAGAAGCACATCGGCTTCGACGGTGGGGTTGCCACGGGAGTCGAGAACTTCACGACCTTTGATGTCGACGATTTTTGCCATTGTTGTAAACACTCCAAAGTTGACGAAAACGACGCAGCTGAGGGAAATCTTTTGAGCGACCGCAAGGGTGTAACAACGGGGCAGGCTTGCAGGCGACAAGGCTCAGGCCCGCAGGCCTGAGCGTAAAGCGTGGGAAAGTCTACCGGAGAAATGGCGCTTACGCGGTCTCTACCGTCGGAAAACTCTTAACCAGTTCGTCCAACTGCTTGAGCTGGGCCAGGAACGGCTCCAGCTTGTCCAGGCGCAGGGCGCATGGACCGTCGCATTTGGCATTGTCCGGATCCGGGTGAGCTTCCAAGAACAGGCCGGCCAGGGACTGGCTGATGCCCGCCTTGGCCAGATCGGTCACCTGGGCGCGACGCCCGCCGGCGGAGTCCGAGCGGCCACCCGGCATTTGCAGCGAGTGGGTCACGTCGAAGAACACCGGGTATTCGAACTGCTTCATGATGCCGAAACCGAGCATGTCCACCACGAGGTTGTTGTAGCCGAAGCTCGAACCGCGCTCGCAGAGGATCAACTGGTCGTTACCCGCTTCCACGCATTTATTCAGGATATGTTTCATTTCCTGGGGCGCGAGGAACTGGGCTTTCTTGATATTGATCACCGCACCGGTCTTGGCCATGGCGACCACGAGGTCGGTCTGGCGCGACAGGAAGGCCGGCAGCTGGATGATGTCGCACACCTCGGCCACCACGGCGGCCTGCTCGGGCTCGTGGACGTCGGTGATGATCGGCACGCCGAAGGCTTGCTTGATGTCCTGGAAGATCCGCATGCCTTCTTCAAGGCCCGGGCCGCGATAGGAGGTTACGGACGAGCGGTTGGCCTTGTCGAAACTGGCCTTGAACACGTACGGAATGCCCAGCTTCTGGGTCACGCGCACGTACTCTTCACAGACCTGCATCGCCATGTCACGGCTTTCCAGCACGTTCATGCCGCCGAACAGCACCATGGGCTTGTCGTTGGCAATCTCGATGTCGCCTACGCGAATGATCTTCTGGGCCATCAGGGTTACGCCTTCTTCTGATGTTGCGTCAGTGCAGCTTTCACGAAGCCGCTGAACAACGGGTGACCGTCACGCGGAGTCGAGGTGAACTCAGGGTGGAACTGGCACGCCACGAACCATGGATGATCCGGTGCTTCAACCACTTCAACCAGTGCGCCATCACCGGAACGACCGGAAATTTTCAGGCCGGCGTCCTTGATTTGCGGCAGCAGGTTGTTGTTCACCTCGTAGCGGTGACGGTGACGCTCGACGATCACGTCCTTGCCGTAGCAACCGTGAACCAGCGAGCCCGGCTCCAGCAGGCAGTCCTGTGCGCCCAGGCGCATGGTGCCGCCCAGATCGGAGGTTTCGGTACGGGTTTCGACGGCGCCGGTGGCGTCTTGCCATTCGGTGATCAGGCCCACGACCGGGTGACCGCTGGACTGATCGAACTCGGTGGAGTTGGCGTCTTTCCAGCCCACCACGTTACGGGCGAACTCGATGACGGCCACTTGCATGCCCAGGCAGATCCCCAGGTAAGGCACCTTGTTCTCACGTGCATATTGAACAGCGGTGATCTTGCCTTCCACGCCACGCAGGCCGAAACCGCCTGGCACGAGGATCGCATCCACGTCTTCGAGCAGCGCGGTACCCTGGTTCTCGATGTCTTCGGAATCGATGTAGCGCAGGTTGACCTTGGTGCGGTTGCTGATGCCCGCGTGGCTCATCGCTTCGATCAGCGACTTGTACGCGTCCAGCAGTTCCATGTACTTGCCGACCATGGCGATGGTGACTTCGTGCTCCGGGTTGAGCTTGGCGTCGACCACGGCGTCCCACTCGGACAGGTCCGCACCGCCGCATTGCAGGCCGAAACGCTCGACCACAAAATCGTCCAGGCCTTGCGAGTGCAGGATGCCCGGGATCTTGTAGATGGTGTCGGCGTCTTCCAGCGCGATCACCGCACGTTCTTCAACGTTGGTGAATTGCGCGATCTTGCGGCGCGACGATACGTCGATCGGGTGATCGGAACGGCATACCAGCACGTCCGGCTGCAGACCGATGGAACGCAACTCCTTGACCGAGTGCTGGGTTGGCTTGGTTTTGGTTTCGCCGGCGGTGGCGATGTATGGCACCAGGGTCAGGTGCATCAGCATCGCGCGCTTGGCGCCGACTTCGAAGCGCAACTGACGGATGGCTTCGAGGAACGGTTGGGATTCGATGTCACCCACGGTACCGCCGATTTCGACCATCGCCACGTCGGCATCGCCGGCACCCTTGATGATGCGGCGCTTTATTTCGTCGGTGATATGCGGGATCACCTGGATGGTGGCACCCAGGTAGTCACCACGGCGCTCTTTGCGCAGCACGTGTTCGTACACGCGGCCGGTGGTGAAGTTGTTGTTCTGGGTCATGGTCGTGCGGATGAACCGCTCGTAGTGGCCCAGGTCCAGGTCGGTCTCGGCGCCGTCGTGGGTGACGAACACTTCACCGTGCTGGAACGGGCTCATGGTGCCCGGGTCGACGTTGATGTACGGGTCCAGCTTGAGCATGGTGACTTTAAGCCCCCGCGCCTCCAGGATGGCCGCCAATGAAGCGGAGGCAATGCCTTTCCCCAATGAAGAAACAACACCGCCCGTGACGAATATGTAGCGCGTCATGAAAAACCCTAGAAGTCTGCGTTAAAGCGGTCCGAGCCGCCGGGGAAAGCGAAGAGAGGCCGAAGCCCCCGATCACCTGCATTAATCACAGTGCACCTTTCAAAAAAACCGCCGCGTTGTGACAGACCAGCAATGGAACACCGGTACGTTGATCGCTACACATTTTTTGGAATCGCCCAGCAAAGACTGCTTGGTAATCGGCAACTGCTGCGATTCAGGCGAATCCACAGAAGTTGTATCAAGAAGGGAGCGTAGTCTACCGGAAAGGCTTTATCAGCTCAAACCTTGATCGCAGGTCTGTGGCGTCCAATGCAATTCCCAGTCGCCCGCCCGCGTATTCCACAACCCCGCCAGGCTGGGCACCGCCAGCAGCCGCTCACCCTGATACAACAGCGGCAATCTGCCACGGACGAAGCCCGGAAGCCCGCTTTCGTTAAGCAGACGCTTCAGGTCACGCCGTCCCCGACCCGGCACTTCCATGATTTCACCACCCTGGCGATAACGGATCGATAGCGGACCTTCGGGTGCATTGCCGACAAAGCTCAATTGGCCGTTGCCCGGCAACGCGAGAGGCGTTTGCGGATCGGGCCAGCTTGCCGGCGCATCGGAAAATTCCGACCAACCGGAAGGCGTCCACCAGAGGCGCGCACCGCAACGATGCAGCTCGCCATCGGCCAGGCGCCATAACGGTTGCGCGTCGCCCTTCGCGTCACGCAGGGAAAGCCAGCCGGCCCAGTGGTCGCTGTCGGGCAGACGCGTCAACGGGGCCAACCAATGACGAAGGGCATTACGCTGGCGGGCGTCGGATAATTCACGCAAGGGCGCGATCGCCAATGAGGGCAAGTCCAGCCAGGGAAAAGGCGAAGGCCGAGTAGCGGCTTGCAAGTCCATGCCGGCCAGTTCGTCGAGCAGGTCCTGGGCTTCACTCAGGTGCTCGGCGGTGCGCGCCAGATTCAAGACAGCCTGGGGCCAACGCGCCGTCACGACGGGGAGCACGCGGTGGCGCAGGTAATTGCGGGAAAACCGTGGATCCGCGTTGGAGGGGTCTTCGATCCACGTGAGCCGATGCTCCCTGGCGTAAGCTTCCAGCTCGGCACGCGAGACATCCAGCAACGGTCGCACCAGGTGGCCATCGGCCAATGGGCGATGGACAGGCATCGCGACCAACCCTCTCACCCCTGCCCCGCGTAACAGGCGGAACAACAGGGTTTCGGCCTGATCATCACGGTGCTGGCCCGTGAGCATGACGTCGCCTGCCCCGATCACCTCGGAAAACACCTTGTAACGTGCATCGCGGGCTGCGCGCTCGAGGCTGGCGCCAGGTTGCACTTGCACGCGCATGACGCGCAACGGCACACCCAGAGCGTCACAAATCGATTGGCAATGAACTGGCCAGGCGTCGGCGACAGTTTGCAGACCGTGGTGGACATGGACGGCGCGCAGAGGAGGATGCTCAGTGTTGGCGAGAAGGTGCAGCAGGACAGTGGAGTCGAGCCCACCGGAAAACGCGATGTGCCAGGCTGGGGCGTTGCGCCAGGGGGCCAGGGTTTGCAGAAGTCTGGCGGGCAAAGTTGACTTCATCACAGGTCACCGCTGCAAATCTGGAATACATCAGTCCAGCATACACAAAGCAAATGTGGGAGCTGGCTTGCCTGCGATAGCATCGTCTCGGTTTCGCAGTTGCGCCG